>CALKHQ010000195.1 GCA_937988735.1 uncultured Alphaproteobacteria bacterium | reverse complement strand
GGTGCCTCGGATCCCGCCGGCTCGTCGGCGGGCGCCTCGGGAGCGGCATCTTCCTGTGCGGGTGCCGCCTCCGGCTCCGCGGCCTCATCCTCTTCGGCCGGCGCCGCCTCCGGCTCGTCCGCTGCGCCCTCCGGCGCCTGGGTCGCCTCCTCGTCGGCGGACGGCGCGTCTTCCTCTGCTGCCTCTTCCTGCGCCCGCGCGGCGGCCTCTTCCGCGGCGCGCCGCGCCTCCTCGTGGATATTCACCAGCTGGGTGTAGGCGGCGGTGAAGCCGAGGAGCGAGAGCGGCAGGTCCACCCTCAGCTCCTTCTCCTCCAGGATGAAGCTCGCCACCGCCCGGTTTCCGGCGCGGAACTGCTGGACCAGGATCTGTGCGATCTCGCCGCCGGCCTCGGTGTGGCACCAGCCGGTGCTGCAGGTGGCGAAGCGGCCGCTGAACGGCTCCTGGTTGTCCACCTGCAGCATGAAGCCGTTCGCCGGCTCCGCGATGTCCGGCACGTCGAGGTAGACGATCGGCTGCAGGTCGTCGCCGATGCCGACGACGATCCGCGCCGCCAGCGTCTGGCCCTGAACCTCGGCGACGCGCCCCGTATAGATGAAGCAGACGACCTGGCCCGTGTTGGTCTCGGTCTCGCAGCGGCCGACCCAGTCGCGGAATTCCTGTTCGTTGACCACGACCTCGGCCCGGGCGGGCGCGAGGGGCAGGACCAGCGCGGCGAGGGCCGCGGCTGCGACGATGGGCCCGCGCCGTGCGCGGCTGGCAGCTTCGCTTCGGCTCGGCGTCATGGCTCTCCATCCAGATGCTGGTGTTCGCGGCCCGCGGCCGCGGCTCCGCGGCCGACTCGCCGGTACAGCATATCGCCGCCGGGGTCGCGCGGCCATCGCGGCGCTGGTCCTCGCGGCTGAGCCGGGCGGAACGCCGGAGGATTGCACGGCGCTCCAAACCGGGCTAGACACGCGCCGACCTCTTACCCCCGTTGACTCCAGTGTGGCAAGGACCTGAGACCATGGCACGCAACAAGATTGCGCTCGTCGGTGCCGGCAACATCGGCGGGACGCTCGCCCTGCTTGCCGGGCTGAAGGAGCTGGGCGACGTCGCGCTGTTCGACATCGTCGATGGCGTGCCCCAGGGCAAGGCCCTGGACCTGGTGCAGGCCTCTCCGGTGGAAGGCTTCGACGCCCGGCTCGCCGGCGGCAGCGACTACTCCGTCATTGCCGGAGCCGACGTCGTGATCGTCACTGCCGGCGTTCCCCGCAAGCCCGGGATGAGCCGCGACGACCTGATCGGCGTCAATACCGGCGTGATGGAGCAGGTCGGCGCCGGCATCCGCCAGTACTGCCCGGACGCCTTCGTCATCTGCATCACCAATCCGCTCGACGCCATGGTCGGCGTGCTCCGCGACGCGGCCGGGCTGAAGCCGGAGATGTGCGTGGGCATGGCCGGCGTGCTCGACAGCGCCCGCTTCCGCTATTTCCTCGCCGAGGAGTTCAACGTCTCGGTCGAGGATGTGACCGCCTTCGTGCTCGGCGGCCACGGCGACACCATGGTGCCGCTGGTGCGCTACTCCACCGTCGCCGGCATTCCGCTTCCCGATCTCGTCGCCATGGGCTGGACCACGCAGGAGCGGCTGGACAGGATCGTCCAGCGCACCCGCGACGGCGGCGCCGAGATCGTCGGCCTGCTCAAGACCGGTTCCGCCTTCTACGCCCCCGCCTCCTCCGCCATCGCGATGGCGGAATCCTACCTCAAGGACAAGAAGCGCGTGCTGCCCTGCGCCGCCTGGCTCACGGGGCAGTACGGCGTCCGCGACCTCTATGTCGGCGTGCCGGTGGTGATCGGCGCCGGCGGCGTGGAGCGGGTGATCGAGATCCGGCTCGACGAGACCGAGAAGGCTGCCTTCGACAGGTCGGTCGCGGCCGTCCGCGCGTTGGTCGAGGCCACCGCGTCGATCCGCGCCGCCGCGAAGGCCTGACCGTCCGTCACCACCCGACGAGGGACCTCGCCCATGAACATCCATGAGTATCAGGCCAAGGAGCTGCTCCGCCGCTTCGGCGTGCCCGCCCCGCGCGGCGGCGTTGCCTATACGGTGGAAGAGGCGGTGTCGGTCGCCGAGGGGCTCGGCGGCCCGGTGTGGGTGGTGAAATCGCAGATCCATGCCGGCGGCCGCGGCGCAGGCCGGTTCAAGGACGATCCCGACGGCAAGGGCGGCGTCCGCGTGGTCCGCTCGATCGACGAGGTGCGCAGCAACGCCGGCGCGATGCTGGGCCATGTGCTGGTCACCAAGCAGACCGGTCCGGCCGGCCGGGAGGTGAAGCGGCTCTACATCGAGGAGGGCTGCGACATCGCCCGCGAGCTTTATCTTGGCATGTTGATTGACCGGTCCACGAGCCGGGTCACCATCATGGCCTCGGCCGAAGGCGGCATGGACATCGAGGAAGTTGCGCGCACCAAGCCGGACGCCATCCTCAAGGTTGCGATCGACCCCGCGACCGGGCTGATGCCGTTCCACGCCCGCCGCATCGCCTTCGGCCTCGGGCTGAAGGGCGGCGAGGTCAAGGCGGCGGTCTCCTTCCTCACCGCGATGTACCGCGCCTTCGTCGAACTGGACGCGAGCCTGGTGGAGGTGAACCCGCTGGTGGTGACCAATGGTGGCCAGCTGGTGGCGCTCGACGCCAAGATGAACTTCGACGACAACGCGCTCTTCCGCCATCCGGACGTCGCCGAGCTCCGCGACGAGGACGAGGAGGACCCGACCGAAGTCGAGGCGGCCCGGCACGAGCTCAACTATGTCAAGCTCGACGGCAACATCGGCTGCATGGTCAATGGCGCGGGCCTTGCAATGGCCACCATGGACATCATCAAGCTGTACGGCGGGGAGCCTGCGAACTTCCTCGACGTCGGCGGCGGCGCGACCAAGGAGCGGGTGACGACGGCGTTCAAGATCATCCTCTCCGATCCGAACGTGGAGGCGATCCTGGTCAACATCTTCGGCGGCATCATGCGTTGCGACGTCATTGCCGAGGGCATCGTCGCGGCTGCGCGCGAGGTCTCCCTCAACGTGCCGCTGGTGGTCCGCCTCGAAGGCACCAACGTCGAGCTGGGCAAGAAGATCCTGGCCGAATCCGGCCTGCCCATCGTCACCGGCGACGATCTCGCCGACGGCGCCCGCAAGGTGGTCGCCGCAACCAGGCGGGCGGCCTGAGGAAGGGGCGGGGGAACGACAATGGCGGTTCTGGTCGACAGCAGCACCAAGGTCATCTGCCAGGGCTTCACCGGCAGCCAGGGCACTTTCCATTCCGAGCAGGCGATCGCCTACGGCACCAGGATGGTCGGCGGCGTGACCCCGGGGAAGGGCGGCGAGACCCACCTCGACCTGCCGGTGTTCGACACGGTGGCCGAGGCGGTGGCGGCGACGGGCGCGAACGCGAGCGTGATCTACGTGCCGCCGCCCTTTGCCGCGGACGCGATTCTGGAGGCGATCGCGGCCGAGGTGCCGCTGGTGGTCTGCATCACCGAGGGCATTCCCGTCCTCGACATGGTGAAGGTCAAGCGCGCGCTCGAGGGGTCGAAGACGCGGCTGATCGGGCCGAACTGCCCGGGCGTGATCACGCCGGGCGAATGCAAGATCGGGATCATGCCCGGCCACATCCATCGCCGGGGCAGCGTCGGTATTGTCTCCCGGTCGGGCACGCTTACCTATGAGGCGGTCGCCCAGACCACGGCGGCTGGCCTCGGCCAGTCCACCTGCATCGGCATCGGCGGGGATCCGGTCAACGGCACCAGCTTCATCGATTGCCTCGAGATGTTCCTGGCGGACGACGAGACCGAAGCCATCATCATGATCGGCGAGATCGGCGGCTCTGCCGAGGAACAGGCGGCGGATTTCATTAAGCGGTCTCGGGTTAAGAAGCCGATTGCGGGCTTCATCGCCGGCGTCACGGCGCCGCCCGGGCGGCGGATGGGTCATGCCGGCGCGATCATCTCCGGTGGCTCGGGCGCTGCCGCCGACAAGGTCGAGGCGATGAAGAGCGCGGGTTTCGTTGTGGCGGAGTCGCCGGCAGGTCTGGGCGAAGCCGTTCTGAAGGCGATGGGGCGCTAGACGTCGCTGTTTTGACGCCTTGCCGCCCGCAGTTGAGGCCCCTGGCGGGCCGGCGGAGTGCAAGCGATGGATATGACCTCGTTCCTCAACGGTCATAACGCGATCTACATCGCGCAGCTCTACGAGCGCTTTCTCGAGGATCCGTCCAATGTGGACGCCGAATGGCGCCACTTCTTCGGCAGCCTGAACGACGACCAGACGGCGCTGCTGGCGGAGCTGAAGGGCGCGCCCTGGGCGCCGAACGACGCCGCGGTCATCGGGGTGGCGAACGGCCAGCCGTCCCAGGCGGCCCCGGGCCATGGCGCAGCCCCCTATGCGCCGCCGATGATGCCGGCGGAGCAGATCCGGCGCGCAACGCTGGACTCCATCCGCGCCCTGATGCTGATCCGCGCCTACCGGGTGCGCGGCCATCTCGAGGCGACGCTCGACCCGCTCGGCCGCTCCAAGCACGAGCCGCATCCGGAACTCGATCCCCGGACCTACGGCTTCGGCGACGGCGACTGGGACCGGCCGATCTTCATCAACTACGTGCTGGGCCTGGAGTCGGCGTCGCTGCGCCAGATCATGTCGATCCTGCGGGCGACCTACTGCGGCAACATCGGCGTCGAGTTCACCCACATCCAGGACCCGGACGAGAAGGCCTGGATCCAGGAGCGGATCGAGGGCGCCCGCAACCAGACCGACTTCACCGAGCGCGGCAAGAAGGCGATCCTCGACCGGCTGACTGCCGCCGAGGTGTTCGAGCACTTCCTCGACAAGAAGTACACCGGCACCAAGCGCTTCGGCCTCGACGGCGCCGAATCCCTGATCCCGGCGCTGGAGCAGATCATCAAGCGCGGCGGCCAGCTCGGCGTGCGCGAGATCGTGCTCGGCATGGCCCACCGCGGGCGGCTCAACGTGCTCGCCAACGTGATGGGCAAGCCCTACCGCGCCATCTTCTCCGAGTTCCAGGGCAACGCCGCCTCGCCGGAGGACGTGCAGGGCTCCGGCGACGTGAAGTACCACCTTGGCACCTCGTCCGACCGCGAGTTCGACGGCAACATCGTCCACCTGTCGCTGACGGCGAACCCCTCGCACCTCGAGGCGGTCAACACCGTCGTGCTCGGCAAGTGCCGGGCGAAGCAGCGCCAGCGCAACGACACCGAGCGCGACCAGGTGATGCCGGTGCTGCTCCACGGCGACGCCGCCTTCGCCGGCCAGGGGCTGGTGGCCGAGGCGCTCGACATGTCCGGGCTCAAGGGCTACCGGGTCGGCGGCTGCATCCACGTCATCATCAACAACCAGATCGGCTTCACCACCTCGCCTACCTACGGGCGCAGCGGGCCCTACTGCTCGGAGGTGGCGAAGATCGTCCAGGCGCCGATCTTCCACGTGAACGGCGACGACCCGGAGGCGGTCGTCCACGTCGCCCGCATCTGCATGGAGTACCGGCAGAAGTTCAAGCGGGACGTGGTGCTGGACATGTTCTGCTACCGCCGGCACGGACACAACGAGGGCGACGAGCCGTCGTTCACCCAGCCGCTGATGTACAAGGCGATCCGCAACCACCCGACGACGCGCCAGCTCTACGCCGACCAGCTGATCCGCGAGGGGCTGATCACGCAGGAGGATGCCGATCGGCTGGTCCAGAAGTGGGTGGACAAGCTGGAGCAGGAGTTCGACGGCGCCGCCAGCTACAAGCCCAACAAGGCCGACTGGCTGGAGGGGCGGTGGTCCGGCATGGCCGTGGCCAGCGGCGAGGCGCGGCGCGGGGTCACCGCGGTGGACATCGAGATCCTGCGCCAGGTCGGCCTGCAGATGACCGAGATTCCCAGCCACATCAACGTCCACCCCAAGCTGCAGCGGGTGCTGAAGAACCGGCGGGAATCGATCGAGCAGGGGGTGGGCATCGACTGGGCGACGGCGGAGCATCTCGCCTTCGGCACGCTGCTGATCGAGGGCGTCCCGGTCCGCCTCTCCGGGCAGGACAGCGGGCGCGGCACCTTCAGCCAGCGCCATGCGGTGATCATCGACCAGGAGAACGAGGACCGTTACGTGCCGCTGAACGCGCTGACCTTCGGTCAGGCGCCGTTCGAGGTGATCGACAGCCCGCTGTCCGAGGCCGGCGTGCTCGGCTTCGAGTACGGCTATGCCCTTGCCGAGCCCCACTGCCTCGTGATCTGGGAGGCGCAGTTCGGCGACTTCGCCAACGGCGCCCAGGTCATCATCGACCAGTTCCTCAGCTCCGGCGAGGCGAAGTGGCACCGCATGTGCGGCCTGGTGATGCTGCTGCCTCACGGCTACGAAGGGCAGGGGCCCGAGCACAGCTCGGCACGGCTGGAGCGCTACCTGCAGCTCTGCGCCGAGGACAACATGCAGGTGGTGAACTGCACCACGCCGGCCAACTACTTCCACGTGCTGCGGCGGCAGATCCATCGCGACTTCCGCAAGCCGCTGATCGTGATGACGCCGAAGTCGCTGCTGCGTCACAAGCGCTGCGTCTCGTCGCTTGACGAGATGGCGGTCGGCTCCAGCTTCCACCGCGTGCTGTACGAATCCGATCCGCCCTACGAACCGAAGGACGTCAGGCGCGTGGTGCTGTGCTCCGGCAAGGTCTACTACGACCTCCTCGAAGAGCGGGAGCGGCGGGGGATCACCGACATCGCCCTGCTGCGCGTGGAGCAGCTCTACCCGTTCCCCGATGTCCCGCTGAAGGAAGAGCTGGCCAAATATCCGCAGGCGGAGGTGGTCTGGTGCCAGGAGGAGCCGAAGAACGGCGGCGCTTGGTCCTTCATCGATCCGCTGCTGGAGGACCTGCTGGTGGAGCTCGACGGCAAGTCGAAGCGCGCCCGCTATGTCGGCCGCAGGGCGTCGGCCGCGCCGGCGACCGGTCTGCTGTCGCGCCACATCAAGGAGCAGAACGCGCTCATCGATGAAGCGCTGACCATCTGAGGACAGCCGCGCGAACCCCCGAAAGAGGACATCCATGGCGGACATTGTGGTGCCCACGCTGGGCGAGTCGGTTGTCGAGGCAACGGTGGCCCGGTGGCTGAAGGCGGTCGGCGACCCGGTGGCGGTCGACGAGCCCCTGGTCGAACTCGAGACCGACAAGGTGACCGTGGAGGTGAACGCGAAGGCGGCCGGCGTCCTCGCCGAGATCGCGGTGCCCGAAGGCCAGGATGTCGCGGTCGGCGCCACGCTGGGCCGGATCGACGAGGCCGGCAAGGCGGATGGCAAGCCTGCGGCCAGGCCCGCCGAGACCGCCGGCAACGGCGCGGACGCGCCTGCGGCCGATGCGGCGCGGCCGGCGGCCACCGCTGCGGCGAAGAAGACGTCCGGCGGGGCACCGGGCGGCAGCTCCGACGCCGACAACACGATCGACATCATCGTCCCCACCCTGGGCGAATCCATTACCGAGGCGACCGTGGCCAGGTGGCTGAAGGAAGCCGGCGCGACGGTCGACGCCGACGAGCCGATTGTCGAGCTCGAGACCGAGAAGGTGACGCTGGAGGTGAATGCGCCGGCAGCCGGCGTGATCGCCGAGATCGCGGCGCCGGCCGGCGCCGACGTCGCGGTCGGCGGTCTGCTCGGCCGGCTGAAGGCCGGCCCCGGCGCCACCGTCGCCGTGACCGATGC
>CALKHQ010000194.1 GCA_937988735.1 uncultured Alphaproteobacteria bacterium | reverse complement strand
GATAGGCCTCGATCGCCGCCTCGCCGAGCCGGCGCATCGCCTCCAGCCGGTGATAGCCGCTGATCAGCACGTAGCGGTCCTTGTCCCGGCGCACGCTGATCGGCGTGCGCAGGCCGTCGGCGAGGATGCTCTCCGCCAGCGCCTCCACCCGGGCCGGATCGAGGCTGCCGCGGAACTTGACCGGGATGTATATCTCCCCGACCATCACCTTCACCGGCTTCATCATCGCTGGCCGTCCGTTCTGGTGAGGCGCGCACCCTGCGCTGCGCCGGGGCCACTCTAGCCCATCGGGCGCAGCGGGACAGCACCGTCCGGGCCGGAACGGCCGCCGCGCCGACGTCTGGCGCGGTTCCCGCAACGGAAGGAGGGAATGCCCATGGCGAACGGCTATGCCGCCGCGGCCAGCCGCTACGAGACCATGCGCTACAACCGGTGCGGCCGCAGCGGACTGAAGCTGCCGGCGATCTCGCTGGGGCTGTGGCACAACTTCGGCCACGACGCGCGGCAGGACAATGCGCGCGCCATCTGCCGCACCGCCTTCGACCTCGGCATCACCCACTTCGACCTCGCCAACAACTACGGCCCGCCGCCCGGCGCGGCGGAGGAAAACTTCGGCGAGATCCTGCGGCGGGACTTCGCGCCCTACCGCGACGAGCTGATCATCTCGACCAAGGCCGGCTACCGGATGTGGCCCGGGCCCTACGGCGAGTGGGGCAGCCGCAAGTACCTGCTGGCGAGCCTCGACCAGAGCCTGAAGCGGATGGGGCTCGACTACGTCGACATCTTCTACTCCCACCGCTTCGATCCGGAGACGCCGCTGGAGGAGACGATGGGCGCGCTGGACAGCGCCGTCCGCCAAGGCAAGGCGCTCTACGTCGGCATCTCCTCCTACAACGCCCAGCGCACGAAGGAGGCGGCCGCGATCCTGCGCCGGCTGGGCACGCCCTGCGTCATCCACCAGCCGAGCTACTCGATGATCAACCGCTGGGTGGAGGAGGACGGGCTGCTCGACGTGCTCCATGGCGAGGGTATCGGCTGCATCGCCTTCTCGCCGCTCGCGCAGGGGATGCTCACCGACAAGTACCTTAAGGGAATCCCCGAGGAGAGCCGCGCCGCCAGCGGCAAGTCCCTGCGCCAGTCGTTCCTGACCGAGGAGAACATCGCCCGCGCCCGGGCGCTGAACGAGATCGCCGCGCGGCGCGGCCAGACGCTCGCCCAGATGGCGATCGCCTGGGTGCTGCGCGGCGGCCGCGTCACCTCGGCGCTGATCGGCGCCAGCCGTCCGGAGCAGGTCGCCGACTGCGTCGGCGCGCTCGCCAACCCCGACTTCACTGCCGAAGAGCTGGCCGAGATCGACCGCCATGCGGTGGATGGCGGCGTCAACCTGTGGGCCGCCTCCGCCGAGCGCGCCGGCCCCTCTCGCTGACCCGCACTGCCGCTTCCGGCGGCTGGTCGGTCGCCTGAGGGGTCAGGGGATCAGCCGTTCCGCGCGCAGGCGGTCGAACAGGTCGGTGAACGACCGGCGGGTCGGGATGTAGCCGGTGAAGCCGCGCTCGCGGCTCAGCCCCATGTCGCAGAACACCTCGATGTCGCGGCCGAGGTCGGCATCGACGTGCCACCACGGCGCCAGTGCCGTCACGTCCGGCTCGGCGAGCCCGTGCCGCTCCGCAAGCTGCCGCCACTCGTCCGCGACGTCCGCCATCATCCGCACCATCGGCTGGGCGTAGCCGGGATAGGGCGCGGGCTCCAGCCCGAACCATTCCGCGATGTGGCGCCACATGGTGCGCCAGCGGAAGACGTCGCCGTTGGTCACGTTGAAGGCGGTGTCCCTGGCCCGCGGGTCGGTCGCGGACCAGATCATGTGGTCGGCGACCTGGCGCGCGTCGCTCACGTCGGTGATGCCGTCGTGCTGCATCGGCGAGCCGGGGAAGACGAAGGGCCGCCCCGTCGCCTTGCACAGGCTGGCGTAGACCGCAACGGAGGTGCCGAGGTTCATCGCGTTGCCGGGGGCGAAGCCGATGATGGTGTGCGGGCGCGCCACCGACCAGGAATGGCCGCGGCTGCGCGCACTGTCGAACAGCGCGTCCTCGTGGACGTAGTAGAAATTCGGTCCGGGCAGCCGCGGCAGGGTCTCGACCAGCGGCGTCTCGACCGGCCTCTTCGCGAAGTCGTCGAACGAGCCGAGATAATGCTTGAGGCCGGTCACCAGCGCCACGTGCTCCAGGCGGTCGCCGGGGATGGCGGCCAGCGCGTTGCGGATCATCGCGCCGTTGACGACGCAGTTCTCCTCCTCGTTGGCGCAGCGCTTCCAGGTGGCGAAGAAGGCGTGGGTCACGGGTCCGATGCCGGCCAGTGCCTCCCGCGTCCCCGCCGCGTCGGCGAGGTCGCAGGTGACCGTCTGCACGCCGGGGATACCGGGGGTGCGCGCCCGCGACACGCCGACAATGTCCCAGCCGTCGTCGGCGGCGAGGCGCTCGGCGAGGTTGCGCCCGACCATGCCGCTGACGCCGAAGATCAGCGCTTTCTGTCGCTCCGCCATTCCTTCTTCTTCCTCCCCGGATCGCTTCCACCCGGACCGGCCGGCGGGCCGCGCGGGGCTAGTTGGTGAACTTCTGGCTGGCCGCCCAGAAGGCGCGGGCGTCGACCGCCATGTTGAAGTCGAAGAGGCCTTGGGGATTGGGGTAGGTGGCGGATTCGATCGCGATGATACGATAGCGGCCGTCCTGGGCCACGAACAGCGGCGAGCCGCTGTCGCCCTCCAGCGTGTCGCACTCGTGGTAGACGGTGTTGTCGTCCCACACGTCCACCAGCGGACAGCTCAGGTTGGCCGACAGGAACGCCATGCTGTCGCCGCCCTGCATGACATGGGCGCGGCCGGTCATCACCGCCTGCTCCAGCTCCCCCGTGGTCAGCGGCTCGATCACCATCCAGCCCACGCTGTTGCCGATCGGGCGGTCGAGGGTGAGGAACGCCCAGTCGTAGCCGTCGATGTCGGAGGTGCTCTGGTGCAGCTCCGCGTCGAACTGGGGCGGGATGTAGAAGTCCACGATCCGCGCCCGCTCCACCCAGTCCGGACCGCTGGCGCCGGCGATGAACTCGAACGGCGTGTCGAGCCCGCGTGGCCCCTCGCCGCCGAACATGCAGTGGGCAGCGGTGAGCACGGTCGCCGGGCCCACCAGTGTCCCCGTGCAGTGGCCGCCGCTGGCGAAGGTGATGCGGCCGATCATCCGCCACGGCGCCTGGCGCGAATCCGGGTAGATCCGGTCGTCGTGGCCGAAGAACACGCGCGACGGATCGATGCCCTCGCGGCGGCAGTCGGCCGTGTCGGTGTAGGGGATGCACACGCCGGTGCCGCCGGGCTCGTCGCATTCGCCGTCGTTGGCGTAGATGCAGCTCTCCGGCCCCGGCGGCGCCCCCTCGCGGCGGCAGTCCCAGCTGTCGGTGCCGTCCTGGCAGAGCCCGGTGCCCCAGGATTCGTCGCACTCGCCGTCGTAGCGGTAGGCGCAGGAATTCGACTGGGCGGCGGCCTCGTGGGGTGCGGCGGCCAGCGCGGCGCCGAGCGCGAGAAGGGCGAGGAGCGGGACATGGAGACTCCGGCGTGCCCGGAGCGGCAGGGTGATCATCGGACGGTCATCCCGGACATGGAGCCGCGAGGCGCGGCCGGCTGCGGCGAGAGGGTGCACGAGACCCGAAGATTATGGCGTTTCCCGGGTCCGCTTTGTAACGTTCCGGCACCGGTCACGCCATGGCCGGTGACAAGCGCCCGGTACGGGGCGCAGCAGGAACCGAGCCCCGGAGGAAACGCGTGGTCCCGCTGAACATCGGCATGATCGGCTACGGCTTCATGGGCCGGGTCCACAGCAACGCCTACCGCCAGGTTCCCACCTTCTTCCCCGGCCTCCGCTACCGCCCGGTGCTGAAGGCGATCTGCGGCCGTGATGCCGAACGGGCCAGGGCCTTCGCCGACCTCTGGGGCTACGAGACCGTCGAGACCGACTGGCGCCGGATGGTCGAGCGGCCGGACGTGGACGTGATCGACATCGGCACCCCGAACAGCACCCATGCCGAGATTGCGATCGCGGCGGCCCGCGCCGGCAAGTGGGTGCTGTGCGAGAAGCCGCTGGCGATGAACCGGGCCGAGGCCGAGGCGATGGTCGAGGCGGTGGAGGCCGCCGGCGTGCCCAACATGGTCTGGTTCAACTACCGTCGCGTGCCAGCGGTGTCGCTGGCGCACCAGCTCGTCCGCGAAGGGCGGGTCGGCCGGCCCTACCACTACCGCGCCACCTACCTGCAGGACTGGACGATGAACGCGGAGCTGCCCCAGGGCGGCCAGACACTGTGGCGGCTGGAGGCGGCGGTCGCCGGCTCGGGTGTGGTCGGCGACCTGCTCTCGCACTCCATCGACACCGCGATGTGGCTGAACGGGCCGATCGTCGCCGTCACCGCGGTGACCGAGACCTTCGTCCGCCAGCGCCGTCACCAGCAGACGGGGGAGATCGAGCCGGTCACCGTGGACGACACGGTGATGATGCTCGCCCGCTTCGCCAACGGCTCGCTCGGCACGTTCGAGAGCTCGCGCTACGCCCGCGGGCGCAAGAACTTCAACACGCTCGAGCTGAACGGCGCCGACGGGTCGCTGCGCTTCGACCTCGAGGACCCGCAGTACCTCGAGTTCTTCGAATACCGCGACCCGTCCGGCCGCAAGGGCGAGGACCACCTCGCCGGCTGGCGCCGGATCCACGTCTCCGCCCACGAGCACCCGTACATGAACAGGTGGTGGGTGCCGGGAACGACCATCGGCTACGAGCACAGCTTCACCAACGCGCTCGCCGACTTCCTCGAGGGCGTGGAGAAGGGGAAGCCGGCGCAGCCGGATTTCCGGACCGCGCTGGAGACGCAGAAGGTCTGCGACGCCGTGCTCGCCAGCGCCGCGAGCGGCCGCTGGCAGGAAACCGGGGTCGAGCTCCCGGAACGGTGAGGGGAAGCCCATGTCCAGGCCGTCCGTCCGACAGCGCCTCGCCGCCGGCGAACGCTGCTACGGTACCATGATCTTCGAGCTGTTCACGCCCGGGATCACCGCCATCCTCGACCAGATCGGCTTCGACTTCGTCGTGCTCGACATGGAGCACAGCGGGGCGGGCATCGACACCATCAAGACCCAGATCGCCTGCGCCCGCGGGCTCGGCATCGAGGCCTATGTCCGCGTGCCCGACGGCCGCTACAGCACCATCGCCCCGGTGATGGACGCGGGCGCGCAGGGCATCATGGTGCCGATGGTGGAGACGGCGGAGCAGGCGGCGGCGATCGTCGATGCCGTCCGCTACCGGCCGGAGGGGCGGCGCGGGCTCGCCTTCGTGCCGTTGGTGGCGCCTACCACCCCGCCCGCC
>CALKHQ010000193.1 GCA_937988735.1 uncultured Alphaproteobacteria bacterium | reverse complement strand
GGCCGCCTCCCGCCGACGAGCCCTGGGTCGGCAGCACCACCGCCACCCGGTCCGCCCGCTGGCTGACGGAACAGGTCGGCGCCCGCTTCGTTGTCCGCAGCAGCGACCCGCGGGTCGTGCTGGACCTGGTGCGGGCCGGCGCCGGGCGCGGCGTCTTCCCCTGCTTCGTCGGCGACGCCGATCCGGCGCTGGTGCGAGTCGGCCCGCCGATCCCGGAGCTGCTGAGCGAGCAGTGGCTGGTCGTCCACCACGAGGAGCGGCACCATCCGGCGATCCATGCCGCGGCCGAGCGGATCGCCGCCCTGATCGGCCGTCACCGCCGCCTGTTCCTCGGCGAAGTGACGCCGGACACGCAGCAATTGCCGGACGCCGACGAAACCGCTTGACCTTCCAGTTGCTGGAAGGTGCATCTGAGGTGCCGTCCGGAACGCATTGAGGGAACACAGCCGTGACGGAACCCCGGCAGGCGTGCCACCACGCGCATCACGGTCGGTACCCGCAGGCGGCCGCAGAGGCCGCCCCCGCGCAGGACCACACGCCCGAACGGTCATGCTGCGGCCACGCGGCACCGCCCGCGCCCGCCGCCGGGTCCGCCTGTCACGGCGACCATCACCATCACGGCCACGGGCACCACGGACACCGGCCGGCAGCCCCGGCCGGACCGGTTCCGACGGGCACGAAATACACCTGCCCGATGCACCCGCAGGTCGTGCGCGACGGCCCCGGCGACTGCCCGATCTGCGGCATGGCGCTGGAGCCGATGCTGCCGACGGCGGACGTCGGCCCCAACCCGGAACTGGTCGATTTCACCCGTCGGCTGTGGGTCGGCGCGCCGCTCGCGCTCGCCGTGCTGGTGCTGGAAATGGGCAGCCACCTCGGCGTGCCGTTCGTGCACTGGATGGGGGCGTGGCCCTTCGCGCTCGCCCAGCTCGTGCTGGCGACGCCGGTGGTGCTGTGGGTGGGGGCGCCCTTCTTCCGGCGCGGCTGGGCGTCGATCGTCAACCGCAGCCCCAACATGTGGACGCTGATCGCCCTCGGCACCGGGGCCGCCTGGGCCTACAGCATGGTCGCGACCCTCGCGCCCGGGCTGTTTCCCGCGGGGCTCCGCGACATGCACGGGCTGGTGCCGGTGTATTTCGAGGCGGCGGCGGTGATCGTCGTGCTGGTGCTGGTCGGGCAGATCATGGAGCTCCGGGCGCGGGCCCGCACCGGGGGCGCCATCCGCGCGCTGCTCGACTTGGCGCCGCGGACCGCGCGGCGCGTCCGGCCCGATGGCCACGAGGAGGACGTGCCGCTCGACGCGGTCGTTGCCGGCGACCTCCTGCGTGTCCGCCCCGGCGAAAGCGTGCCGGTGGACGGCACCGTCACCGAAGGCCGGTCCGCCGTGGATGAATCGATGCTGACCGGCGAGGCGCTGGCGGTGGAGAAGGCTGCCGGCGACGGCGTCACCGGCGGCACCCTCAACCGCAGCGGCAGCTTCGTGATGCGGGCGGAGCGGGTCGGCGCCGACACCATGCTGGCGCGCATCGTTGGTCTGGTGGCCGAGGCCCAGCGCAGCCGGGCGCCGATCCAGGCCCTGGCCGACAGGGTCGCGGCGTGGTTCGTGCCGGCGGTGGTGGCGGTGGCGGTCGCCGCATTCGTCGTCTGGCTGTTCGTCGGGCCGGAGCCCGCGCTGTCCTACGCCCTTGTCGCCGCGGTGTCGGTACTGATCATCGCCTGTCCCTGTGCCCTGGGGCTGGCGACTCCGATGTCGATCATGGTTGCAACGGGGCGCGGCGCGCTGGAGGGCCTGCTCATCCGGGACGCCGAGGCGCTGGAGCGCCTGGCGCAGGTGGACACGCTGGTCGTGGACAAGACCGGGACGCTCACCGAGGGGCACCCGGCGCTGACCCACGTCGTCGCCGTCGACGGCGATTCGGACCGGCTGCTGCGGCTGGCCGCGAGCCTCGAGCGCGGGTCGGAGCATCCGCTCGCGGAAGCGATCGTTGCCGGCGCCGCCCATCGCGGTATCGACCTCTCCGCCGCTGAAGACTTCGAGGCAGTGACGGGGCAGGGCGTGCGCGGCCGGGTCGAGGGCCACGCGGTGGCGCTCGGCAACGCGGCGCTGATGCGGTCACTGGGGGCCGGCACGGCGGCGATGGCGGACGAGGCGGACCGCCTGCGCGGCGAGGGCCGGACGGTGATGCTGGTTGCCATCGACGGCACCTTCGGCGGCCTGATCGCCGTTGCCGACCCGGTGAAGGAGAGCGCGCCGGCCGCAATCCGTGCGCTGAGGGCGGAAGGGCTGCGCATCGTGATGGCCACCGGCGACAACGCCCGCACCGCCGCGACGGTGGCCGGCCGGCTCGGCATCGACGACGTCCGCGCCGAGGTGAAGCCGGAGGACAAGGCGGCGCTCGTCGCCGAACTCAGGGCCGCCGGCGCCCGCGTCGCCATGGCCGGCGACGGCATCAACGATGCGCCGGCGCTGGCGGCGGCCGACGTCGGCATCGCCATGGGCGCCGGCGCCGACGTCGCGCTGGAAAGCGCCGGCGTGACCCTGGTGCGGGGGGATCTCGACGGCATCCTGCGCGCGCACCGGCTGGCGCGGGCGACGATGCGGAACATCCGGCAGAACCTGTTCCTTGCCTTCGTCTACAACACCGCCGGCGTGCCGGTCGCGGCAGGGGTGCTGTATCCGCTGTTCGGGTCGCTTCTGTCGCCGATGATCGCAGCGGCGGCGATGAGCCTGTCGTCGGTCTCTGTCATCGCCAACGCGCTGCGGCTGCGCCGGGTGCGGCTGCGCTGACCGGCCGCCGATTGCGGCATGTGGGCCGGCGGTGCCTTCGCCGCCTCATTCGTCTAGACTAGTGGTCCGAGTCGACAGGGAGCGCCCGATGGACGGCAAACGGCGCAGGGTCGCCCTGATCACCGGCGCCGGCCGCGGCATCGGCGCCGCGACCGCGGTGCTGGCGGCCCGCGCCGGTTATGACGTCTGCGTCAACTATGCCAGCGACCGCGCGCGGGCGGAGGCGGTGGCGGAAACCTGTCGCAACGCGGGGGTACGTGCGGTGGCGGTGCGCGCCGACGTCGCGGACCCGGACGCGGTGACGGCGCTGTTCGCCGCCTGCGACGAGGCGCTGGGTCCGGTGACCCTTCTCGTGAACAACGCCGGCATCATCGGGCGCGCAACGACGGTGGCCGCCGTTGCCGACGACGTGCTGGAGCGCACCTTCGCGGTCAACGTTCACGGCACGATCCGCTGCGCCCGCGCGGCGATCGCGCGGATGGCCGCGGCCGGCGGCGGCGTCATCGTCAACCTGTCCTCGATCGCGGCCACCACCGGCAGCCCCGGCGAGTATGTGCATTATGCCGCGTCAAAGGCGGCGGTGGACGCGTTCACGGTCGGCCTCGCGAAGGAGATTGGGCCGCTGGGCATCCGCGTGAACGCGGTGCAGGCGGGAACCACGGCGACGGAGATCCACGCCACGGCCGGCAATCCCGACCGTCCGGCCCGGGTTGCGAAGCTGGCGCCGCTCGGCCGGGTGGCGGCGCCGGAGGAGATCGCGGAAGCGATCCTCTGGCTCGCGTCGGACAAGGCCGCCTACGTCACCGGCGCGATCCTGCGCGTCGGCGGCGGGCTGTGAGCGATCCCCGGTCCCGCGGGCGGCCCGCGACTACTGGCGCTCCATCGCCTCGCCCGGCAGCGGCGGCAGCCACGGCAGCCGCGAACGGCACCAGATCTGGCCCTTCGGCTCGAGCTGCGCGCGCTGCTTCAGCGTGCCCACGCGGATGTTGAAGGTGCGGTCGCTGCCGGTGGCCGCGGTGGCGTAGAGCTGCGTGCCGCATTCGGCGCAGAAGGCCTGGATGCGCCTGGCGCCGCTTTCGGCCGTCTTCTCGTAGATCTTCGGCTGTCCGGCGAGCAGGCGAAAGCTGGCCTGGGGGCACGGCGCGCTCACCCGGAATGCGGTGCCGGAGAGCGTCTGGCAATCGGTGCAGTGGCAGATGCGGACGCGGTCCGGATCGACTTCCGCCTCGAACCGGATCCGGCCGCAGTGACAGGCGCCTTCGACGTTCATCTTCTCCCTCCCGGACAGTGATCGTGAATACTCTCCCGGCTGCGCCCACGAGAGGCTGCGTTCGCGATCGTGCGCCGGGTCGGTATCCGCCATTCCGCCGCCCGGCCTGTGACGATGCTCACGCGGGCAGGGCCTTCCCGGGTGGACTCGACGCGACGGCGTCACGGGCCGGACCTGAAACCGCCGTATTTTGCGCCTTGGATAACACTCGACCTGCCGGTAACACTAGCGCTCGTGCCCGCTTCAACGGCGAGCCGCGCCTCTTGAGCCACCTCTGTTCAGCGAGTGTTTCATGAAATTCAGAGCACTGCTTGCATCAACTGCCCTGGCGACCGCCTTGGCAACCGGCGCGCCCGCCTTCGCGCAGGACGCAATCACCGAGATCGACGCCGTTTACTACGTCACATGGCTGGAGGCGACCGTCCGCGAGGCGCCCAGCAGCCAGTCCTATGCGATCGGCGTCCTGTACATGGGCGACAGGGTGAACGTCACCGGCTGGGTGGACGGAACCGACTGGGTCCGCATCAGCTTCGACGACGGCAGCGTCGGCTACATGTGGAGCGGCCTGATCTCTCCGGCCGTCATCGCCGGGCCCGGCTTCGATGACGGCTCCGGGGGTGCGGGCACCGGCACCGGCGGCGGCACGGACGGGCCGCCCGCCGACCTTGCCGGCAACAGCATCTACGACGCCTACGTCATCGGCCAGGCCGACTCGCTGGACACGGTGTTCGAGGACTTCGTCGGCGACAACGACCTCGACGACTACTACGCCATCGACCTCAGCGGCTGGACCTACATCGACCTGGCGCTGGAAGGGCTGTCGGCCGACGCCGACCTGCAGATTCTCAACGAGTATCAGGTCTCCGCGGGTTCGTCCGAGGTCGCCGGCACCGGGCCGGAGTATGTGCAGCAGGTGGTGCCGGCCGGTCGCTACTACATCCGTGTGACCTCCTACGAGGGCAACACCAACTACACGCTGTACGTCTACACCACGCCGACGGACGCGCCGCCTCCGGACACGGTCGGCAACAGCATGGAGACCGCGACCCCGATCGACGCGCCCGGCGAGACCCCGCAGGTGTTCGAGGAGCGCATCGACCTCAGCGACAGCGAGGACTGGTACGTCTTCACCGTCAGCGAGCACACCGAGGTCTCGGTCAGCCTCTACAACCTGCAGAGCGACATCGACCTCTCCATCCTCGACAGCAACGGCAACTCGCTGGCCGACTCCCAGAACGGGTCGCGGACCAGCGAGCAGGCGACGGTGGTGGTCGCGCCGGGGACCTACTACGTCCGCGTCTACGTCTACTCGGGCCAGAGCGACTACACGCTGGAGGTCTCGGGCGTGCCCAGCGAGCCGCCGCCGCCTGACGGCGCCGGCAACAGCCGGGCGCAGGCGCTCGACCTCGGCGCCCTCGACCCGGCGTCGGAGACGGGGCTGACCGCCCGCGACTGGACCGGCCCCGGCGACATCGACGACTGGTTCGCGTTCAGCGTCGCCGACCCCACCCAGCTGGAGATCCGGCTGGACGAGATCGTCAGCGATCTGGACCTCGAGCTGGTGGACGAGAACGGCAACATCGTCAGCGTGTCGAACAACAGCGGCACCGCGGGCGAGGTGATCAACGTCGCCGTCGGGGCAGGCACCTACTACGCCCATGTCTATGCGTTCGACGGGTCCAGCGAGTTCGCGCTCTCGATCCAGGGCGTTCCGACGACCCTGGCGCCCTGATCGGCCCATCGCGAGTCGTTGTGCTGCGGCGCCGGTTCCTCGCGGACCGGCGCCGCAAATGTTTCAGGGCATGGCGTCCCCGCCGATGCCGCCGTCGCATCGACGGCCGCCTTCGCGCATTTGCTTTAATGCTCGATTAATGTTGCCGACCTATCAAAGGTGACGGCGGGTTAATGGGGAGTGGGGGATGGCATGTCCACACCGTCCGCAATTGCGCCAAGGGATGGGCAGGCCAGCACCGTCGCGACGGCCGCCGCCGCACTGCTGCCGCTGACCGATCCGCTGTCCCGCCTGCCGGTGCGCGAAGGCCGGCCCACCGTCCGGATGGCGGCCGTCGTCGCGGCGCGGGCAGAATTTCGCCGGCTCGCGACGCTGGCAGGCCGCACCCGTCGCGTCCGGCTCGAACTCACCCACATTCCGTCGACGGACGCGGCCCTGATCGCCCTTGTTCCCGACAGCTTCGACGTCGTCCTGCTCGACCGGCGGCTGCAGGGCGCGGGTGAGCTGGTGCGCCAGCTCGGTGGCGGTGGCCGGCGCAGCCCGTTCCCGCTGCTGATGCTCGCCGACCATGACGACGAGGAGACGGCGCTGCTCGCGCTTGGCGCCGACGTCGCCGACGTGATCGAGCGGGACGGCCTGACGGCAGGGCAGGTCGAGCGGGCGGCAATCCACGCCTGGGTCCGCCACCAGATGGAGGGCGAGCTGGCGCGCAGCCGGCAGCTGCTGCGCCAGGCCCGCGACGAGGCGCGGCGGGCCAACGCCGCCAAGTCCGATTTCCTCGCCCGGATGAGCCACGAACTGCGGACCCCGCTCAACGCCATCAACGGCTATGCGGAGATGATGGCGGAAGAGATCGTGGGCCCGCTGGGCGATGCCCGGTACCGCGAATACGCCCGCAACATCCTCGCCAGCGGACATCACCTGCTCGACCTGATCAACGACCTCCTCGACCTGTCGCGCATCGAGAGCGGCCGCTACCAGCTCGCGCTGGAGCCGTTCGACGTGGCGGCGGAGCTCACCACGCTGGTGGAGACCTTCTTCGCCCAGGCGCGACGGGTGCCGATCGCCCTCCGTGCCGAGGTCGAGGACGCGCTTCCGCCGCTGATGGCGGACCGGCGGGCGTTCAGGCAGGTGGCGATCAACCTCCTGTCCAACGCGCTCAAGTTCACCGGCCCGCATGGGGCGGTGACAGTCCGCGCGCGGCGGTTGGGATCGCGGGTGGAGGTCAGTGTCGCCGACACCGGCATCGGGGTGGACCCGTCGCAGATCGAGCGGCTGTTCACGCCGTTCGTCCAGGCGGACACCCCCTTCGTGCGCAGCACCAACGGCACTGGGCTGGGGCTCGCCATCGTCAAGAGCCTGGTCGAGACCCACGGCGGCGTGGTGCAGATGGAAAGCGAGCCGGGCCGCGGCACCACCGTCGCCACCGACTGGCCGATCGCGCCGCCGCCGGGAGCCGGTCCGCTGCGGCCGGCCATCACCGGGCCGGGCGACAGGCCGGCCGCCTGACGAGGGGCCGGACCGACGGGTGCGGCGCCAACCGCACGGCGGAAACGGAAGATCTCTGGAAAGCCGGGCGACTGGAGCGGGAGACGGGATTTGAACCCGCGACCCTCACGTTGGCAACGTGATGCTCTACCTCTGAGCTACTCCCGCGACAGGTGGCGGTGTATACCGCCCGCCTCATGGCATTGCAAGCGGGAAGGTGACGATGGACGGTGCGACATCGGAAGCGACGGAAGGCCTCGCGGAGGCCCAGGCGCGGCTGTGGGCCCGGCTGGCGGAGCTCGGCATCCGGACGCGCACGGTGGAGCACCCGCCGGTGTTCACGGTCGCCGAGGCGAAGGCCCTGCGCGGCGAGCTTCCGGGCGGGCACTGCAAGTCGCTGTTCCTGCGCGACAAGCGGCGCCACTGGCTGCTGGTGGCGCTGGAGGACCAGCGAATCGACCTGAAGGCGCTGCGTGCGCCGCTGGGAGCCGGCAACCTCTCCTTCGCCAGCCCGGAGCGGCTGCAGGCGATGCTGGGGGTGACGCCGGGGTCGGTCACGCCCTTTGCCCTGATCAACGCGCGCGGCGAAGACGGCGGGCGGGAGCCGACCCTCACCGTCGTCCTCGACCGCGCCATGCTCGCGTTCGACCCGCTGAACTACCACCCGCTGCGCAACGACCAGACGACCGCGATCGCGCCGGCCGACCTCGTCCGCTTCATCCGGGCCTGCGGCTATGAGCCGGTGGCGCTGGACCTCGCCGCGGAGCCGCCGCAGCCTGCGGCGCTGCCGCAGTGGCCATGACGGGCCTTGTCATTCATTCTCCGGGCTTCCATCTGCATGACACCGCATGATACGCACCCACAGCACAGCAGACCTGGGGACATGAACACAATGGACTCGCTCATCGCGGGCGGCGCGCCTGGAGCTGCGCCTGCGGACGTCATCAAGGACACGACCACCGAACGGTTCATGACCGACGTCATCGAGGCGTCGCTGCAGACGCCGGTGATCGTGGATTTCTGGGCGCCGTGGTGTGGGCCGTGCAAGACGCTGGGGCCGCAGCTGGAAGCGGCGGTCCGGGCGGCGCGGGGCGCGGTGCGGATGGTGAAGCTGAACATCGACGAGCATCCGCAGATCGCCCAGCAGATGCGGATCCAGTCGATCCCGGCCGTGTTCGCCTTCAAGGACGGCCGGCCGATCGACGGCTTCGTCGGCGCGATCCCGCAGAGCCAGATCAAGCAGTTCGTGGACAAGCTGGTCGCGCTCGCCGGCGGCCCGGCGGCGGCCCAGGCGGAGGCGATCGAACGGGCGATGGCGCAGGCGAAGGCGGCGCTGGAGGCAGGCGACGCCCGCTCGGCCGCGGCCGTCTACGGCCAGGTGCTGCAGGTGGATCCGAGCCGGCTTGGCGCCGCGGACGGCCTGGTCCGTGCGCTGATCGCCACGGGGGATGTCGCGCACGCGCGGGCCCAGTTCGATGCGCTGCCGGAGGAGGTGCGCGAGGCGAAGGAGCTGGCGTCCGCCCGCACCGCGCTGGAGCTGGCGGAGGCGAATGCCGAGGTGGTCGCCCGGCTGCCCCAGCTGCAGGCGACGGTGGAGGCCGACCCGAACGCCCATGCGGCGCGGCTCGACCTCGCCAACGCGCTGTTTGCGACCGGCCAGGCGGAGGCGGCCATCGACCACCTGCTGGAGCTGTTCCGCCGCGACCGCAACTGGAACGAGGGAGCCGCGCGGCTGCAGTTGCTCAAGTTCTTCGAGGCGCTAGGTCATTCGCATCCGATCACCGTCGGCGGGCGCCGGCGGCTGTCGTCGATGATGTTCTCCTAGCCGGCGACGGGGCCACCGGCGGGAGCCCGGGCGACAGGGGAGAAGCCCGAAGCGAGGAAAGATGAGCCGCAACGCCTTCCATCCGACGGCCGAGTCGCTGCCGGATACGCTGCCCATATTCCCGCTTCCCGGCGCGCTGGTGTTGCCGGACACCCGTCTTCCGCTCAACATCTTCGAGCCGCGCTACATCAACATGACGCTGGACGCGCTGAAGGAGCCGCACCGGCTCATCGGCATGATCCAGCCGACGGAGGGCGCGGATCTCAACGGCCCGGACGAACCGCCGGTCTATTCGGTCGGCGCTGCCGGCCGGATCACCAGCTTCTCCGAGACCGAGGACGGCCGCCTGCTGATCAACCTCTACGGGGTGGCGCGGTTCCGCGTGCGCGCCCAGCTCCCCACGGTCCGCGGCTACCGGCGGGTGCAGGTGGACTGGTCGGAGTTCCTGTCGGACCTGGACCCGGATCCCACCTGCAATGCCGAGAGGGAGCCGCTGCAGAGCCTGCTCAGGGCCTATTTCGACCTGCACGGGCTCAAGGCCGACTGGCAGACGATCGAGCGGACGCCGCTGTCGCTGCTGGTCAACACGCTGACCATGGTCTGCCCGTTCCCGACCAACGAGAAGCAGGCGCTGCTCGAGGCCGACACGGTGGACGCCCGCGCGGCGATGATGAGCACGCTGATGGAGATGGCCTTGCGCGGCGCCGGGCACGAGGATAAGGCGGCGCACTGAACCACGACGGAGGTCATCATGGCGGAGGCCCGATCGGGGGTTGATCCAAAGCTGCTCGAGATCCTGGTCTGCCCGCTGACCAAGAAGCCGCTGATCTACGACCGGGAGCGCAACGAACTGGTCAGCACGGCGGCCCGCCTCGCCTATCCGATCCGCGACGGCATCCCGATCATGCTGCCCGACGAGGCCCGCGAGCTCGGCGACGACGAGCATCCGGCCTGAGCGATGGCAGCCGCCGACGACGCCGGCACGGCCTGGCCCAAGGAAATCACGCTCGACCCCGCCAAGCGCTGGCTCACCGTCACTTTCGATGACGGCGCCACCTTCCGCATCTCCGCCGAGCTGCTGCGGGTGGAAAGCCCGTCGGCCGAGGTGCAGGGCCACGGCCCGGGGCAGAAAACCATCGTCGCCGGCAAGCGCGCGGTGACGATCCGGGGGATCGAGCCGGTCGGCAACTATGCAGTACGGCTGATCTTCAGCGACGGGCACGACACCGGCCTGTACACCTGGCGCTATCTCTACGAGCTCGGGCGCGACCAGGAGAAGCTCTGGCGCGCCTATCTCGACGCGCTCGCCGCGCGCGGCCTGTCGCGCTAGGCCGGCCATTGTCGCGCCCGGGGCGCTGGTCCTATCATCGGCCGCGATGTTCCGGCCGAATCCTTCCCGTCCCAACGTCTATGCCGCCGGGCCGCTCGACCGCCGCCACGACCGACGCGGCGATGCGGCCTGGCTGGCCCAGCGCCTGAACGATCCGGCAGCCCGCTTCGTGCCGGTCTGGCGCGACCGCAACCTGGTGACGCCGGACCCGGCGCCCGTGCACTGGTCGGCGGCGGAGGTACGGACCTGGCTCGAGGCGGGGGCGGAGCCGGTCTATCTGGGCGAGATCCAGTCCACCAGCTACTTCTGCATCGATCTCTCCGCCCATGTGGCGGAGGAGCCGGTCTACGGCGAGGCGGCCTATCGCGACCTGCGCGCGGTCGGGCCGCTGCTGCGCGGCGCCGACGGCTCCATCCTCGCCTACGCCCGGGCGATGGCCCACTGGCACCAGCGCCACCGCTTCTGCGGCGCCTGCGGCGCGCCGACCGAAAGCCGCAATGCCGGCCATGTCCGCGTCTGCACCGGCGAGGGCTGCGGCATCCACCATTTTCCGCGCACCGATCCGGCGGTGATCATGCTGATCCACGACGGCGGCGACCGCGTGATCCTCGGGCGGCAGAAGGCCTGGCCGCCCGGCATGCATTCGGTGCTGGCCGGCTTCGTCGAACCCGGCGAGAGCCTGGAGGACGCGGTCGCCCGCGAGGTGTGGGAGGAAGTCGGCATCCGCATCGACGACATCTGCTACCACTCCTCCCAGCCGTGGCCGTTCCCGTCCTCGATCATGCTCGGCTTCTGGGCGCGGGCGAAATCGCTGGCGCTCAAGGTCGATCCCGAGGAGCTCGAGCATGCAATGTGGTTCGACCGGGCGACGCTGAAGGCATCGCCCGAGAACGACAGCTTCCGCCTGCCGCGCCTCGATTCGATTGCGCGGCACATGATCGACGACTGGCTGGCGCTGTAGCGCGCCCGGCGCGGCCGCTCAGTCAGTGAGGCCGCGTTCCGCCAGCATGGGGACCAGGGCGGCGTAGCTGTCGAGGAAGGGCAGGGCGCAGTTCTCCTGGGCGAGCGCGCCTTCGCCCGCCTCGATCCGCGCCGGCGCGTCGTCCACCGCAATCCCGGGCACGGCGGGGGTGAGGCCGAGGACAACGTCGGTGCCGAAGCGCGCGACGAAGGCTTCGACCGTCTCCGGCGGCGGAACCACGCTCCACGCGTCCCAGGCGACGGCCCAGGTTTCCGCCTCGGTTCCCTTCAGGGTCTCGGTGACGGCGAGGGTGAGCACCGCGCCGCCGCGCCCGTCCGGTTCGACCGCCACCACCTCGCCGCGCGCAATCACCGGCGTGATCACCGCGAGCTCCGGCCGCAGCGGGAGAGGCACCTCGCAGGCCTGGGCGGCGGAGGCGGCGACGGTTGCAGCAGCGACGGCGAGCGCCGCCAGGGTCCTGGTCATTCTGTCCTCGGTTCCTGCATCGCGGGCCGTCGCATCCTCCGATGTCCCCGGTTGGGGGAGCGGCCGTCACGGCAGCAGGTGGGGGCCGAATGTGCTGAAAACCGGGCGGAACCGGGCCGGACCCGAGGCAAGGGGTCCCTTCGCGGCACGGCAGCAGTCCTGCGTCGGACGCGGCCCTGACCTGCGTCGATTCCCGCTGGTCCGGGCGCGGGCCCGGCACTAGGCTGCGGCCTCCGCCGACCGCACGGATCCTGCAGACCCGATGATCACCCGCGCGCCCGGCGTCCTGATCGGCCTCATCACCATGCTGGTCTCGGTCGGGCCGCTGACCGCCTCGATCTACATCCCGTCGCTGACCGACATCGAGCTGGCGCTCAACGCCAGCGAGGCCGAGGTGCAGCTGACGGTGACCGCCTATCTGGTCGGTTTCGCCTTCGCCCAGCTTGCGGTGGGGCCGCTGTCCGACCGCTACGGGCGGCGCCCGGTGCTGCTCGCTGGGCTCGCGCTGTTCGTGGTGGCGAGCGTCGGCTGTGCGCTGGCGGCGAGCGCGCAGCAGCTCGCGGCGGCGCGGGTCGTCCAGGCCTTCGGCGCCTGCACGGGACCGGTCGCCGGCCGTGCCATGGTGCGCGACCTGTTCCCGCCGGAGCGGGCGCGACACGTCTTCGCCGTGGTCGGAACCGCGCTCGCGGTGGCGCCCGCCCTGGCCCCGGTGATGGGCGGCCAGCTGCAGGCACACATCGGCTGGCAGGCCAATTTCCTTGCGCTTGCCATCATCGCCGTCGCGCTGCTGGCGCTGATGATGGCCGTGCTCGGCGAGACCAACCGGCACAAGGACCCGGCGGCGACGAGCCCGCGCCGGTTCCTCGGCAACGCCCGCGAACTCGGCCGCCACCGCGACTTCACCGGCTGCAGCCTGGTCGTCGGATTCGTCTTCTTCGGGCTGTTCTCCTATGCCGCCACCTCGCCCTTCGTGCTGCGCGGGATCCTCGGCCTTTCCGCCGATACCTTCGGCTGGCTCGCGGTGTTCAACGTCTCCGCCTATGTGGTCGGGACCCTTGTTGCCGCCCGCATGGCCCGATGGCTGTCGCTGGTGGCGACGCTCCGCATCGGGGTGGTGGTGATGGCGGCGGGCGGGCTCGCAATGCTGGCGCTGACCCAGGCGGGCTGGGTTTCGGTGGTCTCGGTCATTGCGGCCGCGATGCTGTTCAACATCGGCATGGGGATCGCGCTCCCCAACGCCTTCGCCGGCGCGATCGGCCCGCACCCGAAGATCGCCGGCACCGCCTCCGCGCTGGTCGGCTTCGCCCAGATGGGCATCGGTGCCGCCGGCACCATCCTCGTCGCCGCGCTGGAGGACGGTACCGCCCGGCCGATGGGGGTGGCACTCGTCGTCTCGGGGCTGGCGGCGGTGCTGGTCGCGTGGGGCGTCGTGCCGCGGACGGCGGGACGCGCATGACCCGACAGCGAGCCCGCCCCGCGCCCGACTCGCTCGCAGTCGCGGTGCTGCTGACGATGGTGGTCGCGCTGGGGCCAGTGTCCACCGACCTCTACCTGCCGTCGCTGCCGGCGATCCGCGACGCGCTGGGCACCGACGAGCCGAACGTGCAGCTCACCCTCAGCGGCTTCCTGGTCGCCTTCGCCCTCTGCCAGCTCGTCCACGGGCCGCTCAGCGACCGCTTCGGCCGGCGGCCGGTGCTGATCGGCGGGCTGTTCCTCTACCTCGCCGCCAGCGTGCTGTGCATGCTGGCCCCGTCGATCGGCTGGCTGGTGGCCGGCCGCTTCCTGCAGGCGCTCGGGGCCTGCGTCGGCCCGGTCGTCGGCCGCGCCGTGGTGCGGGACGTCTACGGGCGGGAGCGCGCGGCGAAGGTGCTGGCCTACATGGGCGCGGCGATGGCGCTGGCCCCTGCAATCGGCCCGGTGCTCGGCGGGCTGATGCAGCAGTGGCTGGGCTGGCAGGCGAATTTCGCGCTGATGGCGGTGTTCGGCGGCGCCGCGGTCGCCGGAACGCTGCTGCTGCTCGCCGAGACCAACCGCCACCGCAACCCGGAGGCGACGCGGCCCGGGCGCCTCCTGGCCAACTACCGGCTGCTGGTCGGCGACCGCACCTACCTCGGCTATGTCGCGATGCTGACCAGCGGCTATGCCGGGCTGTTCGCCTTCATCTCCGGCTCGTCCTTCGTCTTCATCGACTACCACGGCCTGTCGGAGACCGCCTTCGGCTTCTGCTTCGCCGCTGCGGTCGGCGGCTACATGGCCGGAACCCTGCTCTCCGGCCGGCTGTCGGGCCGTCTCCGGCTGGAGCGGCTGGCGACCGTGGGCGCGCTGCTGACCGCAGGGGCCGGGACGATGCTCGCCGTCCTTGGCATCGCCGGCATCGATTCGGTCGCCGCGATCCTCATGCCGATGGCGGTGTACATGGCCGGGATCGGCTTCGTGATGCCGAACGCGACGGCCGGCGCGATCGGGCCGTTTCCGGCGATGGCCGGGGCCGCCGCCGCACTCGCCGGCTTCTGCACCTACGGCTTCGCCGCGATCTGGGGCAACGTCGCCGCCCGGCTGCACGACGGCACGCCGCTGGTGATGACCTGCGCGATCGGCATCGCAGGGCTGGCGACGCTCGCCGCCGAGCGCCTCATCGTTCCGCGGCGGCCCCCGCCGACAGCCCCAGCGCCCGCGCCATGATCGCGCGCCACAGCTCCGCCGGCAGACCGCCGCCGGTGACGGCGCGCATCGGGCTGTTGTCGTCGTTGCCGAGCCACACGCCGAGCACGAGCCCGCCGGCGTGGCCGACGAACCAGGCGTCGCGGTAGTCGGAGCTGGTGCCGGTCTTGCCGGCGACGGTGACGCCGGGCAGCGCCGCCGCCCGGCCGCTGCCCTCGCTGACCACCGCCTGCAGCAGCGTGTCCATCGCCGCGAGCTCGCTGCTGCCGATCTGGCGCGACAGGCGGCCGCTTTCCCGACGGTACAGCAGCGCGCCGTCGCGGGTGCGGATCTCGGCGATGCCGTAGGGTTCGACGGCGTGGCCGCCATTGGCGAAGGCGGCGTAGGCGCCGGTCAGCTCCACCAGCCGCACCTCCGCGGCACCGAGCGCCAGCGCGGGGATGGCGGGCAGGTCGGTCGCAATGCCCAGCCGCTGGGCGACCGCGCGCACCGCCCGCGGCCCGACGGCCTGGATCAGCCGCGCGGCGGCGGCGTTCAGCGACTGCGCGAAGGCGGTGCGGAGCGTGACCTCGCCGCGGAAGCGGCCGTCGTAGTTCTGCGGCGACCAGTCGCCGATCGAGACCGGGCTGTCGTCGATCGGGCTCCCCGGCCGCCAGCCGTCCTCCAGCGCGGCGAGGTAGAGGAAGGGCTTGAATGCCGAGCCCGGCTGGCGCAGCGCCGCTGTCGCCCGGTTGAACTGGCTCGCCTGGTAGTCGCGGCCGCCGACCATCGCCCTGACCGCGCCGTCGGCGGTCATCAGCACGGCGGCACCCTGTCCGGCGCGCGCGGCGGCGCCGGCGCCCGCGAGCAGCCCGC
Source organism: uncultured Alphaproteobacteria bacterium (assembly GCA_937988735.1). Classification (GTDB taxonomy): domain Bacteria; phylum Pseudomonadota; class Alphaproteobacteria; order CALKHQ01; family CALKHQ01; genus CALKHQ01. Next base: position 2,334 of record CALKHQ010000193.1, on the reverse strand, counting down.
GCAGCTCCGCCGTCGCCGTCGCCTGCAGGGCGCGGTCGAGCGTGGTGGTGACGACGAGGTCCCCCGCGGACGGCGGCACCAGCGCGGCCGCCTGCTCCGCAACCCAGTCGGCGAAGTAGAGGGCGTCGGCGATGCGCTGGGCGCCGCCGGCGCCGGCATAGGCGACCGCCGTCGCCCGCGCCGCGGCGGCTGCCGTTTCGGTCAGGAAGCCGGCATCAACCATGCTCTCCAGCACGGTCGCCGCACGTTCGGCGGCGCGCACCGGGTCGGCGGCGGGGTTGAACCGCGACGGCGCCTTCAGCAGCCCGGCCAGGATTGCGGCCTCCGCCAGGTCCAGGCGGCGCGCGCTGTGGCCGAAGAAGCGCTGGGCCGCGGCTTCGACGCCATAGGCGCCGGCGCCGAAATAGACGCGGTTGAGGTAGATGGCGAGGATCTGCTGCTTGGAGAAGCGGTGCTCCAGCCACAGCGCCAGCAGCGCTTCCTGCACCTTGCGCCGGACCGACCGCTCCGGGCTCAGGAACAAGTTCTTCGCCAGCTGCTGGGTGATGGTGCTCGCCCCCTCGACGATGTCGCCGGCGGCGATGTTCCGCACCATGGCCCGGCCGATGCCGATCAGGTCGATGCCGGGGTGGTCGAAGAAGCGGCGGTCCTCGGTCGCCAGCACGGCCTGGACCAGGGGCTCGGGCAGCTCCTCGTAGGCGAGCGCGCCGCCGTGATAGTCGCCGTAGCTCGCGATTACCGCCCCGTCGGCCGCCCGGATCACCATGCTCGGCCGGCGCGAGGCCGCCATCGCGTCGTCGATGGAAGGAAGGTCGTAGGCGAACCAGGCGACGACGCCGGTCAGCCCGACCAGGATCCAGATGCAGGCGACCGCGGCCCAGGTCAGGATCCGCTGCCACGGCCGCAGGCGGCGACGGGGGCGCCCGCTGCGGGCGGTCCTGCGGGGGCGGCGGCTGGAGGGCGGCTTTCGCGCCGGCGGCTTGCGCGGGCGCCTGGCGGCGGGCTTCGGCTTCGGCGCCGCCTTCCGCTTGGCGGCTGTCTTGCGTTTCGCCGGCGCCTTGCCGCCAGGCGGGCGCGCTGATTTCCGGCGGGCCGGCCGTCGTCCCGTGCTGCTCCGCGACTCGCCCCCCCTCGCCATGAATCCGTCATAGCGCCGGGCCGGGGCCGCGGCCACGGCTTTGTCGCCGGGGCGCGGGGCCCCGGCGACGGCAGCGGATGCGCGGTTGCGCGGCTAGCGCGGCATCGTGAACGGCGTCTCGTCCATGAACCGGCGCAGCACGTTCGCCGTGATCCGGGAGACGTTGTTGTCGTAGCCGTTGTGGCTGAGGCTGCCGCACCAGGCGATGGAGCCGGTAGAGAACACCGCGCCGCCGGACGGCGTCTCGTAGAACGTGAGGTCCGCGCGGCACAGCGGCGACTGGCTGCCGGTGATGTCCGGCGTGGTCACGTTCACCTCCTCGGTCACCACCAGATAGATGTCCGAGTGGCCTTCGGAGGAGGCGAGGACGAGCGCGTGCGGCGGCGTGCCGAGCCTCATGTCGGCGCGGTCGAGCTCAAGCCCGGCGGCGCCGTTCCCGATCAGCCCGAAGTTGCCGATGATCTCCTCCTCCACGCCCTCGAAGATGAAGGCGGCGCGCGGGTCGCGCGAGGCGGGGGTGCGCCGGTAGTAGCTGCACCAGTCGAAGCCCTGGGCGGTGAAACCGACGCCGGTGACGACGTTGGGCGGCCGGTCCTGGCGCCGCCACAGCCCGCCGTATTCGCCGGTGAAGCTGTGGTAGTACTCGCCCGGCTCCGCCGCCCAGCAGCGGATGCCGTCCTCGGCGCGCCGCACCTCGATCACGCCCGGCAGGTCGCGGTGGAAGGCGATCCGCCAGTACCAGCCGTTGGCGCCGAGGTACATCAGCCGGCCGCCGCGCGACTGCCACGCCATCATCGCATCCCACATCCGGGTGGAGTGGTATTCGGGATGGGTGCCGGACAGCACCACCCGGTAGGGCGCGATCGCCTCCACCCCGTCACGGTGCAGGTCCTCATCGGTGACGACGTCGAACGGGATGCCCTGCGCCTCCAGCCAGTCGAGCAGGTGGGTGTCCGCGTTGTACTGCCACAGGCCGGAGCCGTAGGCGCCGAGCCAGCCGGCATAGCGCGGCCGCATGTTCAGCACCGGCCGCAGGTAGGAGGAGTAGCAGACGCCGCTGCCGTCGCGGTGGGAGTCGTAGAGCGACAGCCCGTATTCCGGATGCTCCTGGATGAACAGGTCCGACGGCTGCATCACCAGCAGCCGGTTGATCACCATCTCGGCCGAGGAGTCGAGCAGGGGGTTGTGGTCGTTGG
>CALKHQ010000192.1 GCA_937988735.1 uncultured Alphaproteobacteria bacterium | reverse complement strand
TGGCTTGACCCGGGCATCCCGCGGGGAGTGCGCGCCGGCAGGAGATGCAGGCACGAGGCCGGGCATGACGCGAGCGGCCTGAGGCACAAAATCGCGAGGCACCCGCAGGGGGCGCGGCTATGCCCCCGTCGCCACCGGGTTTCCGGCGAGGCAGCCTTCGAGGTGGGCGCTGAGGTCGCGGGCGTCGTCGGCGGCGCCGTCGATCAGCGCGGACTTGCGGCGGCGCAGGAACTGCAGACCCATGACGTAGAGGCCCGGCGCGTCCGTGACGCCGCCGTCGTGCCGGATCCGGCCCTTGCGGTCGAGCACCGGCACCTCGAGCCAGGAATAGTCGGGCCGGTAGCCGGTGCACCACAGGATGGTGCGGATCGACCCGTCGGTGAGGCTGGCGAGAAGCGGCGGCGAGTCCGACACCACCGTCGGCTCCGGCCGCTCCACCGGCCCGACGATACCGTCCAGCCCCTGCTCCGTCGCCCACTGGTCGAAGCTGTCGAGCAGGCGGCCCATCTTCAGGTCCGAGAGCTCGCACTTGTTGCGGAGCGAGCCGGAGAACTGCGCCTTGCCGTCGCTGATGCCGGCGAGCCGGCCCACCAGCCGCACGCCGGCGGCGGTGAGCGTGTTGAGGTCGAGCGTCTGGCGCGTGGGCGTGCCCACCAGCTGCAGCGACGGCACCCGCCGCGCCCGCTCCAGGTCCTCGATCTGGTCCCAGCGCTCGTCGAGCACGCCCGACGCGTCCATCCACCACTGGATGTCGCGGCCGCGGTAGGTGCGCGGCACCCGGATGTGCTCGCCCACCGCCAGCGTCACCGGGCGGCCGGAGCGGTGGATCTCGTCGGCGAGCTGGATGCCGGTGGCCGAGGCGCCCACCACCAGCACGCCGCCGTCCGGAAGCTGGTCCGGATTGCGGTACTGCATCGGGGTGAGGCTCAGCACCGACGGCGGCACCGCCGCCGCCAGCGGCGGCACGTCGGCGACGTTGCAGGCGCCGGTGGCGAGCACCACCGTCCGCGCCCGCCACGTGCCCCGGTCGGTGGCGACCAGATAGGCGCCGTCGTCCTCGCGCACCGCGGTGACCCGGGTTCCGGTCCGCACCGGCGCGCCGATCGCCCGGGCGTAGCCGGCGATGAAGTCCACCACCTCGGGCATGGTGCGGAAGCCGTCGGGGTCGTCGCCCCGGTAGCCGTAGCCGGGCAGTCGGCTCTGCCAGTTCGGGGTGAGGAGACGCAGCGAATCCCAGCGCTCGGTGCGCCAGGAGTTGGCGACCTCGCCGCGCTCCAGCACCACGTGGTCGATGCCCCGCGCAGCGAGGCAGTGGCTCATCGCGAAGCCGGCATGGCCGGCCCCGATGACCACCGCCGCCGTCGTGCGGGCGACCCCGCGCCCGCCGGCCTGCAGCGGCGCGGTCAATTGACCTCGACCGTGACGTTGGTCGGGTTGGTGATGATGTCGAACACCGCCGACCGCTTCTGCGACTGCGCCACCAGCGCGCGGATCTCCTCCTCGGTGGCGTCGGCATCGATGTGGAAGTGGACGCGGATGCCGCTGAAGCCGTTGCGGACGTCGCTGTCCATGCCGAGGATGCCCTGGATGTCCATCGAGCCCTCGATGGTGGCGGACACCCTGCGAAGCTGGATGCCGCGGTGCTGGGCGATGGCGGCGACGCCCGCCGTCAGGCAGCTGCCGAGGGCCACCAGCACGAACTCGACCGGGGTCGCGCCGTTGTCCTCGGAGGCGAACACCTCCGGATGGTCGGCGTCGAAGGTGAAGGTGGTGCGGTGCTTCTGCTGCTCGCCGAGGCCGAAGAAGCCGTCCACCGTCGAGTGGCTGTGGGTGCCGTTCATCCACGTGCAGGTGGCCCGCCACGTGAACTGGGCCGCCTCCGGGGCCTGGCTCAGGGCGGTACGGGCATCCATCAGCGCCTGGACGTTGACCCCGTTGTCGACGGCTGCGGTGGCGGTGGCTGGCATGACTTTTCCTCCTTGTTGTCCGCCGGCGGACGGGAACGCATCCGCGGACGCACGGGCCGGCAGGCAGGGCGCCGCTGGCAGGAACATAGCGTACGGCGGCGCGGAAACACCGGCAGCGACGGCCGTCACAGGGGTTGCGCCGGGCGCGGCTGTTGTCTCGGCGGCCGGCGCCGGCTATAAGGCGCGCGCCGACGGCGCGGCGGACATCCACGGACCTCATCCATGAAGATCAACGGCAACGAAATCCGTCCCGGCAACGTCATCGACTATCAGGGCCGGCTGTGGCGTGCGGTGAAGACGCAGCACGTGAAGCCCGGGAAGGGCCCGGCCTACATGCAGGTCGAGCTGAAGGACCTGCGCGATGGCACCAAGCTGAACGAGCGCTTCCGCGCGTCCGAGACGGTCGAGCGCGCCCGTCTGGACGAGAAGCAGTACCAGTTCCTCTATGCCGAAGGTGACAGCTACACCTTCATGGACAACGAGACCTACGAGCAGGTGACGCTCACCGCCGACATGATCGGCGAGGACAATCTCCCCTTCCTCCAGGAGAACATGGTCGTCACCGTCGAGAGCTACGAGGGCCAGCCGATCGGCGTGACCCTGCCGCAGACCGTGGTGATGACGGTGGTGGAGGCGGACGCGGTGGTGAAGGGGCAGACCGCCTCGTCCTCGTTCAAGCCCGCGGTGCTGGAGAACGGCGTGCGCATCATGGTCCCGCCGCACATCGAGGCCGGCACCCGGGTGGTGGTGAACACCGAGGACCGCAGCTACGTGGAGCGGGCGCGCGACTGACGCCCTGCCGCAGCCCGGGTGACGCCGGGCCGGGAACCGGTACGCCGGCCGCCCCGTTTCCGCTCCCCCCAGCCGACGAGGCCAGACGATGCCCACGCCGACCCCGCGCCGCACACCGCTGATCAACGTGATGACCAAGGCGGCGTTCCGGGCGGCGCGCAGCCTGATCCACGACTTCGGCGAGGTCGAGCAGCTCCAGGTGTCGAAGAAGGGGCCGGGCGATTTCGTCAGCCAGGCCGACTTCCGGGCCGAGAAGCTGATCCGCGAGGAGCTGCACAGGGCGCGGCCCGAGTTCGGCTTCCTGATGGAGGAAGGCGGCGAGGTCGCCGGCGACGGCGAGCACGTCTGGGTGATCGACCCGCTGGACGGCACCAACAACTTCCTGCACGGGCTGCCGCACTTCTCGATCTCGATCGGGCTGAAGAAGGGCGACGACATCGTCGCCGGCGTCGTCTACGACCCGCTGCGCGACGAGCTGTTCTGGGCCGAGAGGGCGATCGGCGCCTATGTCGCCGACCGGCGCGGGCTCGACCGGCGGATGCGGCTCGCCGGCCGCCGCCACCTTGCCGACGCCATGGTTGCGACCGGGCTCGCCCCGCGCTGCGCCGCCGACCCGGCCAAGCGCGCCCGCTTCGTCGAGGAGTTCGAGGCGATCACGGCCGCCGGCGCCAACGTCCGCCGCTGGGGCTCGGCCGCGCTCGACCTCGCCTATGTCGCCGCCGGCCGCTTCGACGGCTTCTGGGAGGACGAGCTGTCGCTGTGGGACATCGCGGCGGGGGTGATCATCGTCCGCGAGGCGGGCGGCACCGTCACCGACATCACGGGCGCCGCCTCGCCCATCGCCGGCCGCGGCATCATCGCCGGCAACCCCTCGGTGCACACCGCGATCGTCAAGACGCTGCGCACGGTGCGCAAGGCGGCCTGATTCCGCGGCCGCATCCGGGCCGCCATTGTTGTGACAGCGGCCCGAGTCGTCTAACTTGCAGCCTGATTCGTCATAGTTTCGCCGTCTTTGCAGCGTCGTTCTGACGGTGCCCGTGCCCGGCGATCGCGCATGGGCAACCACCCGTACGGGTTCAGGAGACGGCGGCAGCAAGTGGGGTGCCGATGATGGCGCAGAGGTCGCGGCCCGAACTGGCTAACGGCAGGCCCCGCACGCGCATCGCCCGCGCCGCAGCGCTTCTCGCCGGCACCGTGCTCGCGGCCGGCATCGCCGACGCCCGGGCCCAGACCTATGCCCTGCCCTACGGCAGCCCCTTCGCCGCCGGCCCGGTGCCCTACACGGCGCTGCAGGGCGGCGCCCAGGGCTACGGCCAGTATCCCCAGCCCCAGCCCTACGCCGCCCAGCCGTACAACCCCTATGGCAGCGGCGGCACCGCCGTCGTCGGCGGAGGCGGCAGCATCATCTACGACCGCAGCGTGCTGGGCGGCGGCTATCAGGCGCCCTTCTACGCCGGCGTCGCGGCGCAGCAGGGCTTCCAGTATGCGCCGCCCGCGCCCTACGGCTACGGCACCGCCCCGGCGCAGCCGGCGCCCTCCGGCGCCTACGGCCAGGTGGGCGGCCTGCTGGTGCCCGGGCCGACGACGCCGCGCTCGCAGCTCTACATCCAGCCGGGCGTCGCCGCTCCCGGCTTTGCCCAGACCCAGGTTGGCGTCGCCAGCGGCCTGATCCCGCCCCCGCCGCCACCGCCGGCTTCGAGCGCCGTCGGCACGGCAGCGCCGGGCCCGGCCGCCGTCGGCCAGACCGGCACCGCCACGCCCAGCATCGCGTCGTCCGGGACGGGCACCACCGGCAGCGCCACCGTGCCCACCACGCGCCCGCAGGTCGCGACCGCCACGCCGCCCGTTCCGCCGGCGGTTCCCGACATCGCCCCGCCCCCGCCGCCCGCGGCGACCGGCACGTCGGACGGCCCCTCGCGGGTGCCGGTGATCGTCGAGGAGGCGAGCCCGCCGCCGCCTCCGCCACCGCCGCCCACTCCCGCGACGGCCTCGGCGACCCCGCCGCCGGCGCAGCCCACCCCGCCGCCTCCGCCGCCGCCGGCCGCGGAGCCCGAGGACGACCGGACGGTGGCCGACATCCTGCAGCCGCCGCCTCCGCCTCCGACCGCGGACGCTCCGGCGATGACCCCGGCCGTGCGCAGCGACACGCCGCCGCCCGCACCCCCGCCACCAGCCCCGCCGCCGGTGGACGAGCCGCCCGTGGTGGCCGCAACCCCGGAGCCGCCGGCGCCCACGCCGACGCCGCCGCCACCGCCGCCGCCCGCGGACGAGCCGCCGGCCATCGCGGCGATCGAGGAGCCGGCTGCACCGACACCCACCCCGGCGTCTCCGCCGCCGGCCTCCACCGGCACGGCCACGGACGGCAGCGTCGCGCTGAGCATCCCGTTCGCGGCCGGCGCCAGCGACCTGCCGCCCGCGTCCGAGGACGAGCTGCGCGCCATCGCCCAGCAGATGAACGCCGACGAGAGCCTGCGGCTCACCATCCGCGCCTATGCCGAAGGAACGGCGGAGGACGCGAGCCAGGCCCGCCGGCTGTCGCTGTCGCGGGCGCTCGCCGTCCGCTCGTTCCTGATCGAGCAGGGCATCCGCGGGCCGCGCATGGACGTGCGCGCGCTGGGACACCGCATCGAGCCTCCGCGCGACCGGGTCGATCTCGTCCTTGTCTCGCAGTAGCAGCCCCGGCCGGCCGGGCCGCCGGGGCCCGGGCCCCCATCGACAGGACGGCAGGCCATGACGCGTCCGTGGCGCTACCTGGTCCGGATGGCGGTGTTCCTGGTGATCGTGCTCGCCTGCGTCGGCGCGCTCTGGTCCACGCTGGCGCCGGCGTTCATGGCCAACCCGGTGCTGAACGGCATCATCGTCGGCGTCTTCATCGTCGGCGTCGTGTTCATCGTCCAGAGCGTCGTCCGCATCGGGCCGGAGGTGGCCTGGGTCGAGGCCTACCGCAACGCCCCGCCGGGCAGCCGCCCCGAGGGCCGGCCGCCGCGGCTGCTGTCCACCATGGCGACGATGCTGGGCGACCGCGGCGGGCGCGTCACGCTCTCCGCCATCTCGATGCGGTCGCTGCTCGACACCATCGGTTCGCGGCTGGACGAGTCCCGCGAGATCTCGCGCTACCTGATCGGGCTGCTGGTCTTCCTCGGCCTGCTCGGCACCTTCTGGGGGCTGACGCAGACGGTGACCGCGATCGGCGACGTGATCGACAGCCTCGAGGTCTCGTCGGGCGCCGACCTCGCCGCCATGTTCCACCAGCTCAAGCTGGGGCTGGAGCAGCCGGTGGGCGGCATGGGCACCGCCTTCTCCTCGTCGCTGTTCGGGCTCGCCGGCTCGCTTGCGCTGGGCTTCCTCGAGCTGCAGGCGAGTCAGGCGCAGAACCGGTTCTACAACGACCTTGAGGAATGGCTGTCCAGCGTCACCCGCCTGTCGAGCGCGAGCACGCTGGGGGTCGAGGGCGAGCAGCAGATCCCGGCCTACATCCAGGCGCTGCTGGAGCAGACGGCGGACAGCCTGGAGAACCTGCAGCGGACCATCATGCGCGGCGAGGAGGCGCGGCTGACCGCCAACGCCAACCTGATGGCGCTGACCGAGCGGCTGACGACGCTGACCGACCAGATGCGGGCCGAGCAGACGCTGATGCGGCGGATCGCGGAGACGCAGGTCGAGATGCGGCCGGTGATGACGCGGCTGAGCGAGGCGCTGTCGGCCGGCGTGCTCGGGATCGACGACGAGTCGCGCGCGCACATCCGCAACCTGGAGATCTATGCCGCGCGGCTGCTGGAGGAGCTTTCGACCGGGCGCGCCGACGCGGTGCAGGAGATCCGCAGCGAGATCAAGCTGCTGGCGCGCACCATCGCGGCCCTGGCCGACGAGGCGAATGCCTGAGCCGGCCGGGCGGCCGCAGACGGGCCGCAGCCCGCGACGCGCAGCGGGATGGCGGCGTGACGGAGTAGGCGACCCATGCCGGGTCTGAGTCGGACCAGACGCAGCACCACGCCGAACATCTGGCCAGGCTTCGTCGACGCGCTGGCGACGCTGCTGATGGTCATCATCTTCCTGCTGATGATCTTCACCTTCGCCCAGTTCTCGCTGAACGACGCGCTGGTGGGGCGGGACGAGCGGCTGCGCGAGCTCGACCAGCTCGTCGGCGAACTCAACGAGATGCTGGAAGCGGAGCGGGAGACGGCGGCCGGACTGCGGCTGGCCGTGGACCAGCTCACCGCCGAGCGCGACTCGCTCACTGCTGCCCGCGAGCAGCTGGCTGCCACCCTCGAGGAGCGGACGCAGGAGCGGGACGCGCTGCAGGGGCAGCTTGCGGCGACCGCCGACCAGCGCGACCTGCTGCGCGACCGGCTGGCGGAGACGACCGCCCGCGCCGACGCGGCCGAGGCCGACCTGGCCGCGACGACCGAACGCGCCGAGGGGGCGGAAGCCGACCTCGCGGCGCTGCGCACGGAGCGCGACCGGCTGATGACCGACATCGCCGCGCTGCGCGAGGCGCGGGCCGCGATGGAGACGCGGATCGTCGAGCTCACCGCGCTCCTGAACCTCGCGGAGGAGGAGTCGCGCACGCTCGCCGCCGACCTCGAGTCCCGCCAGGCGCAGATCGCGGCGCTGGAGCAGACGCTGTCGGCGACCGACGCCGAGCGGGCGGAGCTGTCGCGCGCGCTCGACGAGACGCGCATCGAACTGGCCGAGACCCAGGCGGCGCGCGCCGCGCTGCAGCAGGCGCTGGCCGCGAGCGAGGGCGCGCTGGGCGAGACCCGGGCCGCGCTGGCGGCGGCGGAGGCGCAGATCGGGGAGCTGAGCGCCGCGGTCGATGCCCGCGACGTGACGGTGCAGGGCCTGCGCGAGGAGGTGGCGGTGCTGATGGCGCTGCGCGACGCGCTGCGCGCCGACCTCGCCGAGCGCGACGAGCAGATCGCGGCGCTGACCGCCCGCGAGACCGAACTGGGCGCGGCGCTGGAGGAGACGGTCGAGGAACGCGACCGGCTGCGCGAGGAGATCGTGACCCTGACCGCGCTGCGCGAGCGGCTGGAGCAGCAGGTCGAGGCGCAGTCGGAGGAACTGGCGGCCGCCACGGCCGAAGCCGAGGACCTGCGCGAGCAGGCCCTGCTCGACCGCCAGGCGATCAACGCGCTGCGCAAGGAGGTGGTGGCGCTGGCCGCCCTCCGCGACCAGCTCAACGCCGAGCTGGCCGAGCGCGAGGAGGAGGTGCAGGCGCTGGCCGCGCGCGAGCAGACGCTGCAGGCGATCCTCGCCGAGCGCGACGAGGCGCTGGCGGCGGCGGAGGCGGCGACGGCGGACCTGGCCCGCGCGCTGGCGGAGCGCAATGCGGCGCTGGATGCAGTGATGGCCCGGGCCGACAGCCTGGCCGAGGCGCTCGATGCCCAGCGCGAGGCGCTGACGGCGATCGAACGCGACGTCGCCGGCGCGGTCGCCCGAGAGGAGGCGCTGTCCACCCGACTCGACGAACAGAGCGCCGCGCTGAGCGAGATGACGGCCGCACGCGACGCGCTCGCCGCGGCACTCGCCGAGCGGGAAGCGGCGCTGGAGCTCGCGCGCAGCCGGGCGCAGGCGCTGGCGCAGAGCCTCGCCGAGCGCGACGCCGCCATCGCCTCGCTGACCGGGGCCCGCGACGAGATCGCCGCCGAGCTGATGGATGTGACGGCCGCGCGCGAGGCCCTGGCAGAGGCGCTGGCGGAGCGGGACGCCGCGCTGGCGGAAGCGACCGAGCAGTACGACGCGCTGACCCGGGCGCTCGCCGAGCGCGACCAGGCGCTGGCCGAGGCCCGGGCCGCGCGCGAGGCGCTGTCCGCCGACCTCGCCCGGCAGGCGGCGGCGCTGGCCGAGGCGGAGCGGCTGCGCGCCGAGCTGGAAACCGCGCTGGCCGAGCGCGACGCCGCCATCACCCGGCTGAGCAGCGAGCAGGCCGAACTGGCGGAAGCGGCGGAGGCGAGCGCCGCCGAGCGCGCGCTGCTGGCGCAGACGCTGGCCGGGCAGCGGGCGGCAGTGGAGGCGCTGCGGAACGAACAGAGCGCGCTCGCCGCCGCGCTGGCGGAGAGGGACGCCGCCCTCGACGAACTGCGGCTCCAGCGCGACCAGCTGCAGGCCGACGTCGGCGAGCTGGCCGCGCAGATCGCCGAGCTGGTGCAGCAGGCGGACGCGCTGAACCGGATGATCGCCGCGCGCGAGCAGGAGCTGAACCAGCTCCGCGGCGAGCTGGCCGCGCTGGTGGCGCTGCGCTCCCAGCTCGAGGAGGATCTGAGCGGCCGGGAGACGGAGGTGGCGGCCCTGCTGGCGCTGCGCGACCAGCTCCTCGCCGACCTCGATGAGCGCGAGCAGCAGATCGCGGCTCTGATCGCGCGCAACGACGAGCTCGCCGCCTCGGTCGAAGCGCAGGAGCGGGCGCTTGCCGAGCGCGACGCGGCGATCGAGGCGCGGCTGGCCGAAATCGGTGAGCTTTCCGCCCTGCGCGATTCCCTGCAGCAGCAGATTGCGGCGCTGACCGCGCAGCTGGAACAGGCGCAGGACCGGCTGCAGATGAGCCAGGAGGAGCGCAGCCGCATGGCGGAGGAGCTGGCGGCGATGACTGCGACCTTCACGTCCGCCAGCGCCGAGACCCGCGCGCTCTACGACGACCTCAGCGCCACGCGCACGCGCAACCGCGAGCTGGAGAGCGCGCTGGAGGCGGCGCAGGCCGACTCCGCCCGGGCGTCGGAGCAGATCGCGGCGCTGAACCGCGAGATCCAGCAGCTGCGGACGGAGCTTGCGCGCATCACCAGCGTGCTCGCCGATGCCGAGGCGGAGATCGCGGCGCAGGACGTGCAGATCACCGACCTCTCCGGCCGGCTCAACATGGCGCTCATCGACAAGGTCGAGGAGATGGCGTCCTACCGCTCCGAGTTCTTCGGCCGGCTGCGCGAGGTGATCGGCGACCGCAACGAGATCCGCATCGTCGGCGACCGCTTCGTGCTGCAGTCCGAGGTGCTGTTCGAATCCGGCAGCGCCGAGCTGGAGCCCGAGGGGCGGGAGCGACTGGCCCGGATCGCCGACACGCTGCTCGAGATCGCCGAGACGATCCCGGACGACATCGACTGGATCCTGCGCGTCGACGGCCACACCGACATGGTGCCGATCAACACCCGCGACTTCCCGTCGAACTGGGAGCTGTCGGCCGCCCGGGCGATCTCCGTGGTCGAGTTCCTGATCTCGCAGGGCATCCCGCCGCACCGGCTCGCCGCCACCGGCTTCGGCCAGTACCACCCGCTGGTCGACGGCACCGACCCGGAATCGCTGCGCGTCAACCGCCGGATCGAGATCAAGCTGGACCAGCGGTAGGGGCTGCGCCGTCATGCCCGGCCTTGTGCCGGGCATCTCCCGCGGGGAGTGCGCTGTCCACGAGATGGCCGGGACAAGCCCGGCCAGACGAGTTGACGGCGGCAGCGCCGTCCGCCCGGCGCTATCCCTTCCGCGCAGCCGCCTGCAGTGCGGCGACGCCGGGGAGCTCCCGGCCTTCCAGCCACTCGAGGAAGGCGCCGCCGGCCGTGGAGACGTAGGTGAAGTCGTCGAGGACACCGGCATGGGCCAGGGCGGCCACCGTGTCGCCGCCGCCGGCGATGCTGATCAGGTCGCCCTCCCGCGTCCTCTCCGCCGCCGCCTTCGCGACCGCTGTGGTGGCAGCGTCGAAGGGCGGCACCTCGAAGGCGCCCAGCGGCCCGTTCCACAGCAGCGTGCGGCAGGTGCGGAGCGTGTGGATGATCGTCCCGGACGAGTGCGGGCCGACGTCGAGGATCATCTTGCTGGCCGGCACCCTGGAGATCGGCACCGTCCGGACCTCCTGGTCCGGCTTCAGCGCCCTGGCCACGACCACGTCCACCGGCAGCAGGATCGAGCAGTCGTTGGCCTGCGCCGTCACCATGATCTCGCGCGCCGTCTCCGCCAGGTCCGGCTCGTGCAGCGATGCGCCGACCGGAATGTGGCGGGCGTGGAGGAAGGTGTTGGCCATGCCGCCGCCGATCACCAGCACCTGCACCTTCGCGGTGAGGTTGGTCAGCACGTCGATCTTGGTGGAGACCTTGGCGCCGCCGACGATCGCCATCACCGGCCGCTCCGGGTTGCCCAGCGCCGCGTCCAGCGCCTTCAGCTCCGCCTCCATGGCGAGCCCGGCCGCGGCCGGCAGCAGGTGGGCGAGCCCTTCGGTGGAGGCATGGGCGCGGTGCGCGGCGGAGAAGGCGTCGTTGACGTAGAGGTCGCCCAGCTTCGCCAGCGCCTTGGTGAACTCGGGGTCGTTGGCTTCCTCGCCGGCGTGGAAGCGCAGGTTTTCCAGCAGAAGCACGTCGCCGTCGGCGAGCTTCGCCACCGCCTCCTCGGCCTCCGGCCCGATGCAGTCGCCGACGAAAGCGACGCGCCGACCCAGCACCTCGGCGAGAACGGGCGCGATCGGCGCAAGCGACATCTCGTCCACCCGCTTGCCCTTCGGCCGGCCGAGATGGGCCATCAGCACCACCCGCGCGCCCTGGTCCGCGAGCGCCCGGATCGTGGGCACCACCCGGTCGATGCGCGTGCGGTCGGTGACCTTCCCGTCCTGCATCGGGACGTTGAGATCGACCCGCAGCAGCGTGCGCTTCCCGGCCGCGTTCAGCTGGTCGAGGGTCGCGAAGTCGGGCATCGCATCGGTCCTCTCGTGTGTCGTCCGGGCACCGTGCGCGAAGGGCGCTCTGCCTCCCGGCCTTGAAGGCGCCCGACAATCAAGCCACTCTCCGGGACATAGTCAATTCCGGCGGAGCGGACCGATGACGGTGTTGCGCAGGATGGACGCGATGCGCGACCGGCTTGGCGGCCCGGGAATAGGGCTCGGCCGTCTGGCGCGGTTCGCCTGGTTCTCCGCAAACTACCGGCTCGCCGCCCGGCGGATCCGCCCGCTCGACCGCCGCGCGCCGCGGCCGGAGGGGAAGCCCGACCGGGCGCTGCTGGTCCGGTCGCTGTTCGCCCTGCTGCGCGAGGACCGGGAAAACGTCCGCGCCGGCCTCTATCCGCAGCCGGACGACGCTATTCCGACGCCGGCCCAGTGGCTGCGGCAGGCGCGGGCGTTCTTCGCCGATCTGCCGAAAGTGGACGCGCGCCGCCGCGACCGCACCGGCGGCGAGGAGCTGCGGCGCGCGCCGCCACCGGAAGCGGACCGCCTCGACGCGCTCCCTGCCTATTATACCCGCAACTTCCACTTCCAGACCGACGGCTATCTCAGCGCGGACTCGGCGGCCCTCTACGACTACCAGTTGGACGTGCTGTTTTCGGGCGGCGCCGACGCCATGCGCCGCCTGTGCCTGCCGCCTCTGGTCGAGAGCCTCGCCGCCCGCGGGGAGCGCGCGCCGGTCATGCTCGACCTCGCGTGCGGCACCGGGCGCACCGGGCGCTTCCTGAAGCAGCGCTGGCCGGCCGCCCGGCTGGTGACGCTCGACCTCAGCCTGCCCTACCTCCGCACCGCCCGGACCAGCCTCGCCGACCTGGGGCGGGTGCATCCGGTCTGCGCCAACGGCGAGATGCTTCCCTTCGCCGACGGCAGCTTCGACGCAGTCACCTGCGTCTTCACCTTCCACGAGCTGCCGCCGCGGGTGCGCGCGGCGGTCGCGCGCGAGATCGCGCGGGTGCTGAAGCCGGGCGGCCGCTTCGTGCTGGTGGATTCGCTGCAGGCGGGCGACGACCCGGCACTCGATCCGGTGCTGGAGCTGTTTCCGCGGCTCTACCACGAGCCCTATTTCGGCAGCTATGTCGCCGCGGACCTGCAGGGTCTGTTCGCCCGGGCGGGGCTGGTTCCTGCCGGCGCCGCGACCGGTTTCCTCGCCAAGCGGATCGTCTGCGACCGCCCCGCGTGAGCGCGCGCCCCGCATCGCACATGCGCCGCCCCCGCAGGCTGCAGTTTCGGGCATAGTCCGCCGATGGTGGATCGCAGCATGGACGGCAGCGCGGACGCGGACGACGGCGGCGGCCCGACCGGCGGCGCTGCGGGCCTGCGCGCCGGCAGCGAGGGCGGCCGCCTGCTGCTTTCGCCCCACGGCCACTGGCAGGGCGAGGCGATCGGGACGCTGCACCGGCGGGTCTCGGGGCTGGAGCTGCCGCAGGGCGGCGAGGCAGTCGTCGATCTCGCGGGCCTCGCCTCGGTGGACAGCGCCGGCGCGTGGCTGATCCACGGTCTGGTGGCGGCGCTGGAGCGGCGTGGCGTTGCCGTTTCCGTGCGCAACGCCGACCCGCATGTCGCCGGGCTGCTCGACCGGGTCGCCCGCATCGAGCCGCCGGCGCCGCAGGAGATGGCGCCGCGAATCCGGCCGCAGTGGCGGACGATCCTGGAGCGCACCGGGCGCGCCACATTCACCGCCTTCCAGGCCGCGGGCGGGCTGCTGAGCTTCCTCGGCGCGACCACGCTGGCCGTCGGCGCCACCATCCGCCGGCCGCGGCGGCTGCGGCTCACCGCCTTCCTGTTCCACATCGAGCACACCGGGCTCAACGCGCTGGGCATCGTCGGGCTGATCAACTTCCTGATCGGCCTCGTCCTTGCCTACATGGGTGCGACACAGCTCGCGGCCTTCGGGGCGGAAATCTTCGCGGTGGACCTGGTCGGCATCGCCGTCCTGCGCGAGATGGGGATCCTGCTCACGGCAATCATCGTCGCCGGCCGCTCCGGCAGTGCCTTCACCGCGCAGATCGGCGCGATGAAGGCACAGCAGGAAATCGACGCCATGCGCACCATCGGCGTCGATCCGCTCGACGCGCTGGTGGTGCCGCGCCTGTTCGCCCTGCTGCTGACCATGCCGGCCCTGACGCTGTTCGGCGACCTGATGGGGCTGCTCGGCGGCGCGATCATGGGCCAGCTCGTGCTCGACATCCCGGTGTCGCAGTTCCTGGAGCGACTGCGCGACTCGGTCTCGGTCAGCACCTTCCTCGTCGGCATGAGCAAGGCGCCGGTGTTCGCGGTGATCATCGCCATGGTCGGCTGCTACGAGGGCCTGCGCGCCGGCAGCAGCGCCGAAAGCGTCGGCACCCAGACCACCCGCTCGGTCGTCGAGTCCATCTTCCTGGTGATCGTGTTCGACGCCCTGTTCGCAATCATGTATTCCTACCTCGGGATCTAGGTCGGGAATTGGGCGCTGTCCGTCAGGCGGAGTGGGGATCGGTCCAGACGATGACAGGCGGGTCACAGCCGGCCGGGCATGACGGGAACGGCGGCGGCCGCCAGGTCGTCATCCGCATCCGGGGCCTCCGCAACCAGTTCGGCCAGCAGGTGATTCACGACGGGCTCGACCTCGACGTGTTCCGCGGCGAGGTGCTGGGCGTCGTCGGCGGATCGGGCACCGGCAAGTCGGTGCTGCTGCGGACCATCATCGGCCTCAACCGGCCAGTGGCCGGAACGATCGAGGTGCTGGGCCGGGACATGGGCAGCCTCGACCCCGCCGGGCTGGCGGCGATGCAGGCGCAATGGGGCGTCCTTTTCCAGGACGGGGCACTGTTCAGCTCGCTCACCGTGCTCGAGAACGTGATGGCGCCGATGCGCGAGCACAGGGACTGGCCGCCGGCGCTGCAGCGGGAACTCGCCGCGCTGAAGATCCGGATGGTCGGCCTTCCCGCCAACGCCTGCGGCAAGTACCCGTCCGAGCTGTCCGGCGGCATGCGCAAGCGCGCCGGCCTCGCCCGGGCGCTCGCCCTCGACCCGCCGCTGCTGTTCCTCGACGAGCCGACCGCGGGCCTCGACCCGATCGGCGCCGGCGAATTCGACCAGCTGATCCGCAGCCTGCAGCAGAGCCTCGGGCTGACCGTGTTCATGGTGACCCACGACCTCGACAGCCTCGCCGCCATCTGCGACCGGATCGCGGTGCTGGTGGACCGCAGGGTGGTGGTGGACACGATGGAGCGGCTGATGCAGCACGAACATCCGTGGATCCGCTCCTACTTCCACGGACCGCGGGCGCGCGCAGCCCTGCCCGCCGCGAGGGCGCTGGAGCCGGCCGGCTGAGCCATGGAGACCCGCGCCAACTACGTTCTCGTCGGCGGCTTCGTGCTGGCACTCGTCGTGCTGGCATTCGCCTTCATCATCTGGCTGGCCAACGTCGATTTCCAGCGGACGGAGAAGTCCTACTACCTGCTGTTCGACGAGTCGGTGAGCGGGCTGTCGGTCGGCGGCACCGTCAGCTATCGCGGAATCCGCGTCGGCCGCATCACCGACATCGCGATCAACCCGGACAACGTCGAGCAGGTGCGGGTGGACCTCGCCATCGACTCCGCGGTGCCGATCAAGGCGGACGCGGTCGCCTCGCAGCAGTTCCAGGGCATCACCGGGCTCGCCTACATCGAGATCACCGGCGGCACCCAGGCGGCGCCGGAGCTGCCCGAGGACTCCGAGATCACCACCCGGCCGACCGGGCTCCAGGAGGTGATCCAGAACGCGCCGGAGCTGCTGAACCAGCTCATCCTCGCGGTGGACCGCTTCAACACGCTGCTGGCGGCGGAGAACCAGGCCGCCTTTGCCCGCATGCTGGAGAACATGGCGTCGGTGTCCGAGGCGCTGGCCAACGAGGACACCGGCGTGCCGCGGCTGATGCGCGCCATCACCAGCGCCGCGGAGCAGTTCGAGGCGATCAGCGCGACCATCAGCACCGACCTGCCGGTGATGATCGACCACGTCGATACCGCCATCCTCGACGCCTCCGCGGTGCTGGCGAGCGTGGATGCCGAGATCCGGCCGGCGGCGAACAGCCTGAGCGCGATGGCGCAGTCGCTGGGCCAGACCTCCGATACCGTCCGCGCCATTCTCGCCGAGAACCGGGACGACCTGCGCGATTTCGTCGGCACCGGGCTGGTCGAGCTGAGCCAGACCATCTCCGAGGTCCGCACCGTGATCGGCCAGCTCGCGCGGATCGTGACGGAGCTTGAGCGTGCGCCGTCGCGGTTCTTCTTCGGCGACAGCACCGAGGGGTACGAATTCCGATGACCTGCGACGTCGACAGCGGGCGCCGGCGCGCGCTCGCCCTGATCGGGACCGGCGGCCTCCTGCTTGCCGGCGGCTGCAGCGTGCTGAGCAACGCGCCCGCGCCGGACCAGTACGTGCTGACGCCGAAGAGCACCTTCGACCCCAACCTGCCCGCAACACGGGTCCAGCTCGTGGTGGACGAGCCCTTCGCCGCCTACGGGCTCAACACCACGCGCATTGCCCTCACGCCCAGCCCATACCAGCTCGAGTACTTCGCCAATGCCGCCTGGTCGGACCGGGCGCCGGCGATGGTGCAGACCCTGATCGTGGAGTCGTTCGAGAACAGCGGGAAGATCGAGGCGATCAGCCGGGAGAGCGTGGACCTCCGGCCGGACTATATCCTCAAGACGGAAATGCGCGAGTTTCAGGCGATCCTGCGCGGCAACGAGCCGCCGGACGTGCTGGTGCAGATCAACGCCAAGCTGGTGGCGATGCCGCAGCGCCTGATTTTCGCCAACAATACGTTCGAAGCCAGAGAGCGGGCGAGCGCCCGCGACCTGGATGCCGTGATCGCGGCGTTCGACCTCGCGCTGGGAACCGTGCTCAAGGACCTGATCGAATGGACGCTGCGCACCCTGCCTCCCGCCCGTCCGCAGACGGACTGACCCTTGCCGTCCGTGCCCGGCGGCTGGCCGCCGGCGCCCTGTTGCTGCTGTGCAGCGCCGGCAGTGCGGTCGCGGACGTGGCCGATGGCTGGATCGCCTACGATGCGGGCGACTATGCCACCGCGCTCCGCATCTTCACCGACGAGGCCTCTGCCGGCGACCCGGAGGCGCAGTACGCGCTGGGCTGGATGCACGCCAACGGCATCGGCGTGCCGGAAAACCACATGACGGCGCTGACGTGGTACGAGAAGGCGGCTCGGCAGGGCCATGTGGACGCCCAGAACAGCGCCGGCTTCATCCACGATCTCGGCCTCGCCGGCCCGCCGAACCCGGACATGGCGGAATACTGGTACGGCGAGGCGGCGGCGCAGGGCAGCATCGTCGCCCAGAACAACCTCGCCTATCGCTGGAGCCTCGACGGCCGGAACCTGGAGGAGGCGCTGGACCTGATCCGCAACGTGGTCCGGGCCGAGCCCAGCCATTCCGCCTATCTCGACACCCTCGGATGGGTGCTCTACCAGCTCGACCGCTTCGAAGACGCGATCCCGCCGCTGTGCCAGGCCGTGATCCTGGAGCCGGGCCATCCCGAGCTCCGGCTCCACCTCGGCGACGCCTACTGGCAGGCCGGCCGGGACACCGACGCCCACTACCAGTGGAGCCGCGCGCTGCGGCTACTGTCGGAACCGGAGGCGCTGAGCGAGGATGGCCGGCTGTTCGTGCGCACGCGGCCGCCGTCGTGGCGGCAGTCGCTGGAGGAGCGCCTCGCCAGCGGGCTCGTCCGCCGCGACGATCTGTCGCCCGGCCAGGCCCCGCCGGCGGCCGTCGAGCGCAACTTCAAGGACGAGTGCGCCGTCCCCACGAGCTGAGGACGGGCCGCTGCG
This sequence comes from uncultured Alphaproteobacteria bacterium, assembly GCA_937988735.1. Taxonomy (GTDB): domain Bacteria; phylum Pseudomonadota; class Alphaproteobacteria; order CALKHQ01; family CALKHQ01; genus CALKHQ01. The sequence continues at coordinate 470 of CALKHQ010000192.1, read as the reverse complement.
TCAGTTTGCGCGCTGGATGGCGCGCCCGCTTTCCCTGCTGACTGGTGGCCGAACGCGGCCCGCGACCGAGGATGGAGCCTTGCAACGGCTGTCCCCGATTGCCTCCCTCACCATCGTTGCGGCTGCCGCCGCCATCGCGGTGGTGGCCGCGCTGCAGGAAGAGGGCGGGCGCCCGACCGTGCGCGAGGCGCGGGCGGAGATCGATCCCGACCGGCCGCACGACCTGCGCATCTACCTTACCCTCGTCAACGACGGCGGCGACGACCGGGTGACCGGCTTCTCGACGCCGCTGGCGGAGGCGGTGGCACTGGCGGGGGCTGCGCCCGACGGCGCGGGCGACGGCATCTCCCTGCCGGCCGGCAGCATGCTGGTGCTGGACCCGGGAACGCGGTTCGTCGTCGCCCGGGACGTGGCCCTGGACCGGCTGCCGGGCGCCGGCCTGCCGCTGGTGGTGGATTTCGCCCACGCCG
>CALKHQ010000191.1 GCA_937988735.1 uncultured Alphaproteobacteria bacterium | reverse complement strand
GGGAGAGCGCGGGCGCGCAGGGCCGGACGCCAGGCGCGGGCCGCGGCGGCCCAGGCGGCGAGGCCCGCCGGCAGGATCGCCTCGATGCGCGTGCGCACCGCCTGCGCCAGCGTGGGCGCCGCGCCGTCCGTGGAGATGGCGACCACCAGCGGCGAGCGGTTGACGATCGCGCCGAACTGGACGTCCGAGAGCTCCGGCCGGTCGACGATGCTGACAGGCGTGCCGGCGGCCCGGGCCGCGGCGGCGAAGGCATCGCCGTCCGCGACATCGGCGACGGCGAAAGCCGCCCCGGCGAGGTCCGCCGGCTTCCAGCGGCGTTCGTGAACCGTGACGTTGCCGGCGAGGCCGCGGAAGGCCGGCGCGCGGCCGGCATCGCCGACAAAGACGGCAACATCGGCGCCGGCGGCGGCGAGCAGCTCCGCCTTCCACAGCGCGCCGTCGGTGCTGCCGGCGACGACGGCGCGGCGGCCGGCGAGCCGGTGGAACAGGGGCAGCACGGCCAGCGGCGCGATCCGCGGCGGCGCCGTTTCCGACGGCAGCCGGGCGGCCGGCGTGCCGGGGGCGAAGGCCGGGCCGCCGCGGGGGGTGAGCGCGTTCATATCCCGCCTCCGTGTTCATGCAGTTCCGCTTTCGCCCGCGGCCGCAGCGCCCGGCGCACCGCCGCGCCATGGGCCCGGCGCAGCAGCGGGCGCAGGATGAAATCGGCCGCGGCGGCCGCCAGGCCCCAGGCGACGCTGCCCGAGACCGCGCCGACGACGAGGCCGAGCAGCACCGCCGCCGGCACGTGCCAGCTCAGCGCGATCAGGCGCTCGCGCCGCCGCCGCGAACCCGCCGGCCCGAGCAGCCGCTCGGCGACGACACGAAGGCGCGCCTGCGGCTCCGCCGCCGGCTCGTTGGCCGGCTGGGTCGCCGCCGCCGGCTCGGACTCGACGAAGCCGAAGGCGACGGTCTCGTTGGTGGTGCGGTCGATGAGGATGAACGCGCCGAGATCGTGGCACCGGGCAAAGTCGCTCATCACCAGCGGCACGTCGAAGGCCACCGTGACCCAGCCGATCGCGTTCATCGCCAGCGTCTCCGCCGGCCGCGTGCTGAAGTCGCCGATGTCGAGGGCGGCGTGCAGATGGACGACGGTGGCGTCGGTGACCGCAGTGCCGAGCCGGGCGACGAAGCGGGCGCCCGGGCGCAGCAGCCGCTGCTCGCTGGTCCACAGCAGGCGGGCGCGCGTGGTGCGGCGGACGCCCGGCGCCCCCTCCGGCAGGGCGAGCACGTCGCCGCGGGAGACGTCGATCGCGTCGGCCAGGGTGAGGGTGACCGACTGGCCGGCGACGGCCTCGGGGAGGTCGCCGTCGGCAGTGACGATCCGCTCCACCCGGGAGCGCAGGCCGGACGGCAGCGCCACCACCGGGTCGCCGGCGCGGATGCGGCCGGTCGCCACCATGCCGGCGTAGCCGCGGAAGTCGTCGCCGGCGCGGTTGACCCACTGCACCGGCATCACGCCGCCCGGCGCGCCGGCGGCGTCGGCGTTCACCTCCACCGTCTCCAGCCACGGCAGCAGGGCCGGCCCGCGGTACCACGGCATGCGCACCGACGGCCGCACCACGTTCTCGCCGTCGCGGGCGGCGACGGGGATGACGGTGATGCTGGCGAAACCGAGATCGCGGACCAGCGCCCGGTAATCCGCCTCGATCCGGCGGAACACCGCCTCGTCGTAGCCGACGAGGTCCATCTTGTTCACCGCCACCACCGCGTGGCGGATGCCGACGAGCGCGACGATGAAGGAGTGGCGGCGGGTCTGCGGCAGCAGGCCCTTGCGGGCGTCGACCAGGATGACGGCGAGGTCGGCGGTGGAGGCGCCGGTCGCCATGTTGCGGGTGTACTGCTCGTGCCCCGGCGTGTCGGCGACGATGAAGGCGCGCCGGGCGGTGGAGAAGTAGCGGTAGGCAACGTCGATGGTGATGCCCTGCTCCCGCTCCGCAGCAAGCCCGTCCACGAGCAGCGCATAGTCGACGCCGCCAGTGGTGCCGTAGCGCTGGCTGTCGCGGGCGACGGCCGCGAGCTGGTCGTCCGGCACCGCGCCGGCCTCGAACAGCATCCGGCCGATCAGGGTGGACTTGCCGTCGTCCACCGAGCCGCAGGTGATGAAGCGGAGGAGCGTCCGCTCCCCGGCGTCGGGCGTGAACGCCGCCGCCCCGGCCGCGAAAGCCTCCGGCCTGCGCAGAACCGCTTCCATCAGAAGTAGCCTTCCTGCTTCTTCAGTTCCATCGAGGCGGTGCCGTCCTGGTCGATCACCCGCCCCTGCCGCTCCGAGCTTCGCGAAGCGCGCATTTCGTCAATGATCTCGTCGAGCGTCGTCGCCGTGCTCTCGATCGCGCCGGTCAGCGGATAGCAGCCGAGGGTGCGGAAGCGGACCATGCGGGTCTCGACCGTCTCGCCCGGCCTGAGCGCCATCCGCTCGTCGTCGCGCATGATGAGCATGCCGTCGCGCCGGACCACCGGCCGCGGGGCGGCGAAGTACAGCGGCACCACCGGGAACTGCTCCTGGCGGATGTAGGCCCAGACGTCGGCCTCGGTCCAGTTGGACAGCGGGAACACGCGGAAGCTCTCGCCGGGCCGCTTGCGGGTGTTGAACAGACGCCAGGGCTCCGGCCGCTGCCGCTTCGGATCCCAGCGGTGCTCGGGCGAGCGCAGCGAGAACACCCGCTCCTTCGCCCGCGACTTCTCCTCGTCGCGGCGCGCGCCGCCGAAGGCAGCGTCGAACCGGTATCTGTCCAGCGCCTGCTTCAGCGCCCGGGTCTTCATCACGTCGGTGTGGAGGCGCGAACCACTGTCGAACGGGTTGATCCCGGCCTTCAGCCCCTCCTCGTTGACGTGGACGATCAGCTCCAGCCCCAGCTCCCGCGCACGCCGGTCACGGAAGGCGATCATGTCGCGGAACTTCCACGTCGTATCGACGTGGAGCAGCGGGAACGGCGGCTTCCGCGGGTAGAAGGCCTTCATCGCGAGGTGCAGCATCACCTCGCTGTCCTTGCCGATCGAATAGAGCATCACCGGGTTGTCGCAGGTCGCGACCACCTCGCGGATGATGTAGATGCTCTCGGCCTCGAGCCTCTGCAAATGGGTGAGCGGCAGGTTCACGAGGCGAAGTCTCCCTCTCCCGCGCCCGAGGGCGCCGCCCGCACCAGCCGGCCGTCGGGGCCGAGGTGGAGCCCGCATTCCTGCTTGCCTTCGGTTTCCCACCACCAGCGGCCGGCCCGCTCCGGCTCGCCCGGCGCGACCGCGCGGGTGCACGGCGCGCAGCCGATGGAGGGGAATCCGCGCGCGTGGAGCGCGTTCACCGGGATCGCGTGCCCGGCGACGAAGGCCTCGAGCTGGGCTCGCGTCCAGTCGAACAGCGGGTTCGCCTTGACCAGCCCGTGCCCCGCATCCCAGGCGGCGAAGGCGAGCGACGTGCGGTGGGCCGACTGCTCGGCGCGGAGCCCGGTCACCCAGGCGCCCGCGCCGGCGAGAGCGCGCGACAGCGGCTCCACCTTGCGCACCCGGCAGCAGGCGTGCCGTGCCTCGACGGAGCCGTAGAAGCCGTTGATCCCCTGCTGCGCGACCAGCGCCTCCAGCGCGTCGTGGCGCGGGTAGACCGGCAGGATCCGGCGGCCGTAGCGCGCTTCGGTCTCCGCCCAGACGGCGTAGGTCTCCGGAAACAGACGGCCGGTGTCGATCGTCACCACGTCGATGGGAAGGTCGTTGGCGAAGATCAGATGGGTGATCGCCTGGTCCTCCAGCCCGAGGCTGGTGGTGAAGACGATGCGCCCCCCGATCGTCCGGCACAGCAGCTGCAGCCGCTCCAGCGGGGAGAGGGGCGCAAAGCTGGCCGCCAGCTCGGCAGCGACGTCGGCGGGGCGCGCCGCGAGGGTCACGTCATCGGCCATCGGAGGCCTCCCGGAGGCGCGCGGCGCGGCGCTGGTCGAGGATGCTGGCGCCCTCGCCGTAGCCGCGCTGGTAGATGCTGCTGATCGCGGCGAGCGCCCGCCGCCAGTGCTCCGGCGGCTGCCGGCTGGCGAGATCCTCGGGGATCTCGACCTGGTCGAAGCCGCAGTTCAGCGCGTCCGCGAACTGGTCGGCAATGAGCGGGCCGGCGGCGCGGAGCGTGCCGGCGAAGCCCTCGCGCCGGATCTGGCGGGCGAGGCTGAAGCCGCGGCCGTCGGCGAAGGACGGGAACTGCACCGCGACCAGCGCGAACCGGTCCAGCACCGGCCGCAGCTCGGCGACGGAGACCGTGTTCGGGATCTCGACCCCGACCGGCTGGTTGTCGCCGCGGCGGGCGAGCGCGGCCTCGTGATGGGCCCAGGGCACGATCACCGGGCCCAGCCCCTCGATGTCCGTCGTTTCCACCCGGGTGAACGGATCCTCGGCAAGGCCGTTGCGGTCAAGCAGCGGCATCGGCAAGCTCCCCGGCGCCCTGCGCCTCGAAGGCGCGCTTGAACGGCTCCAGCCCGATGCGGCGGACGGTGGCGATGAACTCCTCGCCCTCGGTGCGCTCGCGCAGGTAGACGCCGACGATGCGCTCGATGGCGTCCGGCACCTGGTCGGCGTCGATGCCCGGCCCCAGGCGCTCGCCCAGGGCGGCCGTCTCGGTGGCGTCGCCGCCGAGGGTGATCTGGTAGTTCTCGATCCCCTTCTTCTCCAGCCCGAGGATGCCGATGTGGCCGACGTGGTGGTGGCCGCAGGCGTTGATGCAGCCGGAGATCTTGATCTGCAGCGGCCCGATCTCGCGCTGGCGCGCGGGATCCTGGAACCGGCGCGAGATCGCCTGGGCGATCGGGATCGAGCGCGCGGTGGCCAGCGCGCAGTAGTCGAGCCCCGGGCAGGCGATGATGTCGGTGACCAGCCCGACGTTGGCGCTGGCGAGGTCCGCCTCGCCCAGCGCCTGCCACAGCCCGTGGAGGTCGTCCTGGCGGACGTGGGCGAGCACGAGGTTCTGGCTGTGGGTGGCGCGGATCTCGCCGAAGGAGTAGCGGTCGGCGAGGTCGGCGACGACGCGCATCTGGTCGGAGGTGATGTCGCCCGGCGCCCGGCCGACCGGCTTCAGCGAGATCGTCACCGCCGCATAGCCGGCCACCCGGTGCGGGAAGGTGTTGGTGTCCACCCAGCGGGCGAAGGCGGGATCGAGCCCGCGCTGCACCGAGAGCTGGTGCGAGCGCACCGGCAGCGTCTCGTAGGGCGGCGGCGCGAAGTAGGCGGCGATGCGCGCCACCTCCTCGGGATCGGCGTTGATGCTGGGGCCGTCGAGACGGGCGTACTCCTCCTCGACGCGGCGGATGAACTCCTCCGTCCCGATCTCGTGGACGAGGATCTTGACCCGCGCCTTGAACTTGTTGTCGCGCCGCCCCTCGAGGTTGTAGACGCGCATGATCGCCTCGAGATAGGCGAGGAGCTCCTCCTTCGGCAGGAAGTCGCGGATCACCTTGCCGATCATGGGCGTGCGGCCGAGGCCGCCGCCGACGATCACCTCGTAGCCGATCTCCCGCGTCTCGGGATGGCGGAGGATGCGCAGCCCGATGTCGTGGACCCGGATCGCGGCACGGTCGTGGGCGGCGCCGGTGACGGCGATCTTGAACTTGCGCGGCAGCCACACGAACTCGGGGTGCAGGCTCGACCACTGGCGGATGAGCTCGGCCGTGGGCCGGGGATCCTCGACCTCGTCGGCAGCGACGCCGGCAAAATGGTCGGCGGTGACGTTGCGGATGCAGTTGCCCGAGGTCTGGATGCAGTGCATCTCGACATCGGCCAGCGCATCGAGGATGTCCGGCACGTCGCGCAGCTTCGGCCAGTTGAACTGGATGTTCTGGCGCGTGGTGAAATGGCCGTAGCCGCGGTCCCACCGGTCGGCGATCATCGCGAGCTGGCGCATCTGGCGCGAGCTGAGCGTGCCGTAGGGGATGGCAATGCGGAGCATGTAGGCGTGAAGCTGCAGGTAGAGCCCGTTCTTCAGGCGCAGCGGCCGGAACTCCTCCTCGGTCAGCGCGCCTTCCAGCCGCCGCGCGACCTGGTCCCTGAACTGCGCGACCCGCTCGCGGACGAAGCGCTCGTCGAACTCGTCATAGCGGTACATGCGTCACTTCCTCGCGAATTCGGCCTGCTTGCCGAGATCAGGGCGGTGGCTGGGACCGAGCGTCTTGAAACGCTCGCGGTAGTGCCGGGGAACGGGCCGGCCGTCAGCGGCGAGCTCGACGTCCACGACATAGGCGTCGATCACGCGGTTCGCCGCCATCTCCGCCTCGGCTACCGCCTCCAGTGCCGCGGCCGCCGCATCGTCACGGGCGACGGCCGCATCGGCCGGGTCGCGCGACCAGCCGCGGCCGGTGTGGAACACCACGTCGCCGTCAAGGAGGTCGTTGGCCAGCAGGATCACCGGCAGCGGGGGGCGCTTCGGGGCCGCCATCACGGCACCTGCGCAGTTGCCGCCAAGTCGCGCGTGCGACGGCGGTCGCCAGCCGAGCTTTCGCCATGGCCCGTTGCCGGCACTGCCGCTGTGGCTGCAGTACCGGAAAAGTCGTCGTCTGAGTTCATCGGTTCGCTAGACTGGGCAGTTCTCGGGTCGCGGCGTCGGTGCCGCAATAGTTCTGTCGGCAACGTCGCAAACGGGCGGGCAACGCTTGCCAACACCCGCAGACCTTCCTAAACATCCTACAACAATTGTCTTGGGCAGGGCGTGGAAAAACGGCGATGCTCTTTGCTAGAATGGCAATGCAGGCCGCTGCAAGTCAACGCGTGCAGTGCAAAAAGATTATTTCGACTGTGATGGATGCCGTGAATGGATGAGGATTCTCTTTCCGGGCGCGGACGCGCGATGGACGTCATCGACCGGAAGATCGTCGCCCTGCTGCAGCAGGACGCGACTCTCTCGATCGCCGAGATTTCCAAGCGCGTGAACCTGTCCCAGACGCCGTGCTGGAAGCGGGTCCAGCGGCTGGAGGCGACCGGCGTGATCACCCAGCGGGTGGCGCTGGTGAACCCGGAGGCGCTGGGGCTCGGCCTCACCGTCTTCGTCTCGATCGAGACCGGCGACCACAGCCAGGCCTGGCTGGAGAAGTTCGCCGCCACGGTGTCGGCGATGCCGGAGGTGATGGACTTCTACCGGATGGCGGGCGAGGTGGACTACATGCTGCGGGTGGTGGTGCCCGACATGGCCGCCTACGACGCCTTCTACAAGCGGCTGATCTCCGAGGCCCCGCTGAAGAACGTGACCTCGCGCTTCGCCATGGAGCGGATCAAGTCCACCACGGCCTATCCCATCGACCTGACGCCGGGGGCGAAGCGCTAGCGCGCGGGAACGGACCGCCTCTCCCGCCGGCGGGAGACGGCGGCCCGGCCGCGGACGGTCCGGTCAGGCGGGAGCGGCGACCTGGATCAGGGCGTCGCCGGCCTCGCACTGGGTGTGGAGGCGGCAGGAGATGACGACGCCGCCTTCCGGGAACAGCAGTTCCTCCTCCTCCGCGTCCAGCCGCTCGAGGTCGTGGTACCAGCCGGCGCGGTCGCCGGCGGCGACCTCTGCGCCCAGGTCCACCGCGGGCTCCCACCAGCCGCGGCGGGTGGCGAAGATCATCTGGCTGTGGCGGGCGAGCGTCAGCAGGCGCATCGGCGGGGGCGGCGGCAGCTCCCGGCACAGCAGCGGCGCCGCAATGACGCCCGTCGCCAGCAGCAGCCGGTCCACGGCGGCCGCGGTCGCCGCCATCGTCGCCGGCGTGACCGTGCCGCCGCCGCCGAACTCGCCGCTGACCCCGATGATCCCGGCGCGGGCGGCGGCGCCCAGCGAGGTCGGCGCCGCCGGGCCGTTGTCGGCGACGAAGCCGTGGGCAAGGCCCAGCGACCCCATCAGCTCCAGCGCGCGCCGCTGCCGGGCCTCGTCTGCCTGCCGCTCGATCAGCGCGGTCGGCAGGTGCGCCATCGAGGTGCCGCCGGAATGGATGTCCAGCATCACCTCGTGGGCCGGGAACAGCACATGCTCAAGGAAGTGGGCGATGCGCTGGGTGGGCGTGCCCTCCGGGTCGCCGGGGAAGCTGCGGTTGAGGTTGCCGCCGTCGAGCGGCGAGCAGCGCTTCGCCCCGCGGACCGCCGGCGCGTTGGCCATGGGCAGGATGGTCACCCTGCCCCGCACCTGCGCCGGGTCGAGCCGGCGGATCAGCCGGCCCAGCGTGAGCTCGCCCTCGTACTCGTCACCGTGGTTGCCGGCCATCAGCAGTATTGACGGCCCCGCCCCGTTCTTCACCACGCAGACCGGCACCTTCACCTGGAAGTAGGGGGAGCGGTCGACGGAAAAGGGCACGCCGAGGAAGGCGAACCGCTTGCCGTCGCGGTCGAGGTCGAGGTCGTGGCTGACGCCGGTGTGCATGGGCGGTCAGGCAGCGGCGACGGCGACGATCTCGACCCGCAGGCCGGGCGCGGCCAGCCGGGCCTCGACGCAGGCGCGCGCCGGCGGGTTCGCCGGGTCGATCCACTTGTCATAGACGCTGTTCATCGCGGCGAAGTCGGCGATGTTCGGCAGGAAGACCGTGACCGACAGCAGCTTCGACTTGTCGGTGCCGGCCTCGGCGAGCAGCGCGTCGATCTTCGCCAGCACCTGCCGGGTCTGCTCCTCGACGCTCGCCGTCTCGTCGTCGGCAACCTGGCCGGCGATGAACACGGACGGCGTGCCGACCACGGCCTGGGACATGCGGGGGCCGACCTTGTAGCGCTTGATCATGGGTCTCTCCTGGTTGCGTGAAGCGAAAGAGGATTGGCCCGAGTCGCGGCGCCGGCGACGGCGCGGCAACCCGTTCCGGCGGCGAAAACCGCCCGCCGCGTGGCCCTGCATTGCCACGGGAGCGCGCAGCCCGCAACGGCCGAGGCGGCCCGCGGGCGGCCGCTGCAGCCGACCGTCGCCACCGGGCGGCGAAGGCGATAGAACGCGCGTCGTTGCCGTCTGCCCGCGAGTTGCTGATGCCCGAGCTCTATTCCGGTCCGATCATCGACCCCCACCACCACCTGTGGGACCTGCGCATGAAGTGCCACCCGTGGCTGGAGGTGGACGACGCGCCCGTGGGCGACATCGCCGCGCTGCGGCGCAACTACCTGCCGGCGGACTACCGGCGCGACGCCGCCAACCAGCCGATCGTGGCAACGGTCCACATCGAGGCGAGCTGGCGCGCCGACGACTGCGTGGGCGAGACCCGCTGGCTGGACACGCTGGACAAGAGCGGCGGCATCGCGATCTGCCGGGTGGTGCACGTGCCGCTGGCGAGCCCGGAGGCGCCGGCGCTGCTTGAGCAGCACTGCGCGCTCGGCAACGTCGTCGGCGTGCGCGACATCCTGAGCTGGCACGAGAACCCGGCGCTGCGCTTCGCCGGCCGGCCGGACAAGATGGACGACCCGGCGTGGCGCGCCGGCCTCTCCGCCCTCAAGGCCCACCGGCTGGCGTTCGACCTGATGCTCTATCCGCCGCAGGTGCCGGACGCGGTGCGGCTGGTCCGCGACTTCCCGGACCAGCGCTTCATCCTCAACCACTGCGGCAGCCCGATCGACCGCAGCCCCGAAGGCATGGCCCGCTGGCGCGCCGGGCTGAAGGCGCTGGCCGAGCACCCGAACGTCGCGATCAAGATCTCCGACCTCGTCGCCTACGACCCGGACTGGACCTACGAGAGCCTGCGCGCGGTGATCCTCGCCTGCATCGACGCCTTCGGGCCGGACCGCGCGATGTTCGCCAGCGACTTCCCGGTGACGGGGCTGCACGCCACCTTCGACGAGACCTACGACGCCTTCCGCAAGGCGGTCGCCGGCTTCACGCCCGAGGAGCAGCGGGCGATGTTCTTCGAGAACGCCCGCCGCCTCTATCGCGTGCCGGTGTGGGTGTAGGCGCGGCACCCCGTCCCGGCGCAGGGCCGGGCCTGACGGGCCGCTCACCGCCGCTGCTCGCGGCCGGCGAGCAGCAGCAGGACCAGCACGAGGGTGCCGAACAGGATGCTGCGCCAGCCGGGCGAGGCATTCACCACGGTAATGAGCGCGGTGATCGTCACCAGCAGGATCGAACCGGGAATGGTGCCGAAATAGGTGCCGGCGCCGCCGAGGATCGAGGTGCCGCCGAGCACCACCGCCGCGATCGAGCTGAGCAGGTAGGGGTCGCCGATGCCGACATAGCCCTGGCGGTTCATCCCCAGCACCAGGATGCCGGCGAGGCCGGCGAACAGCCCGCTGAGCGCATAGAGGCGCATGGTGACCCGGCCGATGCGGACGCCGGAGAGCTCCGCCGCCAGCGGATTGGTGCCGATGGCGTAGATGCGCGCCCCGCCCGGCGTGCGGTGCAGGTAGACCAGCACCGCGAGGCTCACCACCACCCAGACCATGATCCCGGCCGGAATGCCGGCCGGGCGCGCCGAGCCCAGCCAGACCACCAGCGGATTGTCGGTGGAAACCGCGCTGCCGCCGGCGATCAGCACCAGCAGCCCCTGCAGGAAGGTCGCCATCGCCAGCGTCATGATCAGCGGGTGGATGCGCAGCGCCGCGATGCCGGCGCCGTTGAGGAAGCCGATGAAACCGGCGAGCGCGAGGGTTGCGACGAAGCCGACGATCCCGGTCGGATCGCCGGCCGGCGACAGCAGCGGCAGGGCGATCGCGCTCACCGTGATCACCGCCGCCACCGACAGGTCGATGCCGCCGCCGATCACCACCAGCGTCTGCCCGGCGGCGACCAGGCCGATCACGGCGGCGAGCTCGAGCAGGTAGCGCAGGTGGCCGTAGGAGGCGAAGCCGTCGCGGGCGAAGCCGGCCACAACCCAGACGGCGATCACGACCAGCAGGGTCAGCATCGCCCGGTGGCGGAGGAGCGTCATCACCCGGCTCATGGCCGCCTCCACAGCCGGCTCATCTGCGGCAGCGCCACCGCGCCGACGATGATGAGCCCCTGCGCCACGTACTGGACCATCGGGTCGAAGCCGAGGAAGAACATGACGTTGATCATCACCGACAGCAGGATGCTGCCGAGGATGGCGCCGCGCATGGTGCCGGTGCCGCCGAGGAAGCCTGCGCCGCCAAGCACCGCCGCGGCGATCGAGTTCAGCGTCAGCGGCGTGCCGATCACCGGGTCGCCCGAGCCGGTCTGGGCGGCAACGAACAGGCCGGCCAGCGCGGTGAGCAGGCCGGAGATGGCGTAGGCCGCGATCTTCACCTGATGGACCGGAACGCCGGCGCGGAAGGCCGCGACCGGGTTCTCGCCGGCGGCATAGATGCCGAGCCCCCACGGCGTCTTGAGGTAGAGCTTCCAGCCGATCAGGATCAGCACCAGCAGCCCCAGCGCCGTCGGGGTGTTGCCGGCGAGCAGGTCGGAGAGCCAGACCGGCATCGACCCGCCCGGCCGCTCGAGAATCAGCAGCGCCGCGCCGGCGATGATGAAGGAGCCGGCCAGCGTCACGACAATCGCCGGCAGGCGGACCAGCGTCACGATCGCGCCGAAGGCGGCCCCGACACCGAGCCCGGCGGCGCAGACGGCGAGGAATCCGCCGCCGACGCCGAGCGTGCCGGTCATCGTCGTCGCCGCGATCACCGCCCCCAGGCTCACCAGCGGCCCGATGGCAAGGCTGATGCCGCCGGTCAGCATCAGGATCACCTGCGCCATCGTCACCAGCGCCAGCGGAAACCAGTTCTGGGTGAACTTGGAGATGCCGGTGATCGTGAGCAGGCCCGGGAACTGGATGACGTAGAGCACGAGGAAGGCGAGCACGACGAGGAAGAGGCCGGTGAGCCCCCGGTTGCGCCGGCGCTGGATCCGCCAGTAGAGCGCGGACGCCCGCATCAGGCCGCCTCCGCCTGCCGGTCGACGCCCATCGCGGCGCCGACGATGGCTTCCTCGCTCAGCGCGTCGCGCTCCAGCGTCGTCACCACGCGGCCCTCGCGGACCACCGCCACCCGGTCGCAGAGATGCACCAGCTCCGGCGTGTCGGAGGAGAGCAGGATGATCGCCTTCCCCTCCCGGGCGAGGCCGCGCAGCATCAGGTAGATCTCCCGCTTGGTCTCGATGTCCACGCCACGGGTGGGATCGTTCAGCAGCAGCACCTGCGGCTGGGCCGGCATCCACTTCGCCAGTGCCACCTTCTGCTGGTTGCCGCCGGAAAGCGCCTGCACCGGCCGCCGCACGTCGCCCCTGATCCCGAGCTGGCCGACCAGCCGGGCGATGGTCGCGCTCTCGGCACCGCGGTCGCGCAGACCCCGCCGCGCCATCGCGCCGAGCGTGGGCAGCACCAGGTTGAAGGCGATGCTGTGGGTGAGGAACAGCCCTTCCCGCTTGCGGTCGGCGGGTATGTAGGCAAGGCCGGCGGCATTGGCCTCGGCAACGCTCGCCGGGCAGCGGGCGAGCCCGCCCACCTTCGCCGACGCCGCCCGCGCCGGGATCGCGCCGTAGAGGCCGAGCAGGAAGTCCTCCTGCCCCTGCCCGACCAGTCCGCCGAGGCCGACGATCTCCCCTGCCCGCACGGTCAGTGCGGCGTCGCGGATCTGGCCGGCGTGGAAGCCTTCCACCGCCACCATGACCGGGCCCGCCGGGTGCGGTTCGGCCGGCGGGAACAGGTCGCCGGGATCGCGGCCGACCATCAGCCGGACAAGCCCCTGCGGATCGACGCCCGCCAGCGACTGGTCGGCGGTGCGGGTGCCGTCCTTGAGCACGGTGACGTAATCGCAGAGCGCCGTCACCTCGTTGAGCCGGTGCGAGATGTAGAGGACGGCGACGCCCTCCGCCTTCAGCCGGTGCACCAGCCCGGCCAGCGTCTGCGCCTCGTGCGCCGAGAGCGAGGACGTCGGCTCGTCGAGGATCACCACCCGCGGCCGGCGATAGAGGACGCGCGCGATCTCCACCATCTGCCGCCGGCCGAGCGGCAGGGCTGCCACCGGGGTGTCCAGCGGTTCGTCGAGGCCGACGAGGGCGCAGGCCTCGCGCGCCCGCTCCGCCAGCGCGCGGTAGTCGATCAGCCCGCCCCGGCGCGGGAGGGCGCCGAGGCCGATGTTCTCGGCAATCGAAAGCTCGGAGGTGAGCGAGAGCTCCTGCTGGACCACCGCGACGCCCGCCCGCTGGGCCGTGCGCGGGGTGAGCCCGGAAACGGGCCGGCCGTCGATCTCGATGGTGCCGCCGTCCGGCTGCAGCGCGCCGGACAGCAGGTTGATCAGGGTGGACTTGCCTGCGCCGTTCTCGCCGAGCAGCGCGTGGATGCGCCCCGGGCGAAGCTCGATCGACACGTCCCTGAGCACGAGGTTGCCGAAGAATGCCTTCGACACCCCCCGCGCGGCGACGATCGGGGCCTGATCAGACATGAGGGCTCTTGTCGCTCGTCCCGCCCCGCCGGCGTCATGCCCGGGCCCGTGCCCGGACATGACGCGGAAGGGAATGGCAGCAGACTACTGCGCCAGCAGCTCGTCGAAGAGGGCCGTGCTCCAGTCCGAGTAGATGTAGCCGTCGGCCGGGAACTCGTCGGCGCGGGCCAGATACTCGTCCAGGTTGTCGTTGGTGATGATCGGCAGCGGCACCTCGATGAAGGCCGGGATGTCCTCGCCCTGCAGCGCCTTGACGGCGGTGTAGGTGGCGAAGGCGCCCAGCCAGTTCGGCTGCATCGTCGCCCACGAGGTGAGCCCGTGCTCCTTCCACAGCTCGAGGAACTGGCGGGCGTTCTCGCCGGTCATCGGCACCAGGTCGCGGCCCTGGCGCTCGAAGGCAAGGATGGCGCCGGCGGACAGCGCGCCGCCGAGCGAGAGGATGCCGTCGATCTCCGGATAGGTGAACAGCAGGCTGGTCATTGCCTCCTGCGCCGGCGCGACATTGTAGTCGGTGTGGGTCTCGGTGAGGATCTCGATCCCCGGATGGGCCTCCAGCACCGGCGTAGCGCCGTTGCGGCGGTCGTCGCTGACCGAGATGCCGGCCGGGCCGTTCATCACGATGATCCTGGCTTCCTCGCCGATCTGGCCGATCAGCCATTCGGCCGCCTGCTGGCCCCACTTGGCGCTGTCGGTGTTGATCTTCGTGGTGACCTGGTCGGTGGTGACGAGGCTGTCGAAGTTCACCACCGCGATGCCGGCGGCGCAGGCGTCGGCGACCACGCGGTCGAGGGCCGTCGCCGAGCCGGCGATCAGGATGATCGCGTCGACGTCGGCGTCGATCATCGACTGGATCTGCTGGATCTGGGTGTTGGCGTTGCCCTGCGCGTCGGTAATCACCAGCTCGTCGACCAGGCCCTGGGCCTTCAGCTCGTCGATCATGGCGGTGATGGTGCCTTCCGTCTGCTTCATCCAGGTCGGCACCGAATAGATGTTGGCCCAGCCGATCGTGTACGGCGGTTCGCGCTCGCCCGTGACGCAGTTGGCGGCCGCGCTGGCCTCCGCCGCCAGGCCGATCATCAGGCACGCCGCGCTGGCCGCGGCCATGTAGCTCTTACGCATCCTCTCCCCTCCCCAATCTCGCAACCCAGGGCGCGCGCCATCGCGTGCCGCATGGACGGTCGGGCTGTCCGTCATGGAGCTTGTCAATGTCCGATATTTCGGACATATGTCGGAATATCAGACAAAAGGAACTGTAGGCGCGGGCCCGCGTCCGCGCAAGCGATTCCGGCAGGCAGGCACTGGGGACGATGGAACGATACGGGGCACCTGCCCGCAAGGCGAGCGCGAAGGCGGGGGGGCCGGCGCGCGACGGCGAGCGACAGCGGGGCATCGACCGGGTGATCGCGCTGCTCGACGCCCTGCTGCGGCACGGGTCGCCGGCGCGGCCGGGGGAGATCGCGCGCATGCTGGGCGCTCCGCGGTCCACCGTCTACGAGATCGTCGGCCGGCTGGTCGAGGCGGAGCTTCTGGAGACGGTCGGCAGCGAGGGCGCGGTCTATTTCGGCCGCGCCATGCACCTCTACGGCCATGCCTACGGGCGGCACGACGCGGCATGGCGGCGCATCGCCGAGGCGCTGACCCGGCTGGCCGAAGACGCGGGCGCGACGGCGCAGGTCTGCACCGTGCGCGGCAACAAGTACATCGTGTTCGACAGCCGCGACGGCCCCGGCCCCTTCCGGATCACCAGCGCCATCGGTGCCGAGGTGCCGATTCCGTGGACGGCCTCCGGCCGGCTGTTCGTCGGCCACATGGACCGGGACGCGATCCGCCGCTTCATCCCGCCGGAGGACTTCCTGCTGCCCGACGGCCGCGAGATCCCGGTCGAAACGTTCCTCGACGAGGTAGATGAAGCGCGCCGGCTCGGCTACGCGGAGACCCGCGGCCTCGCCGACCGCTTCACCCACTGCATCGCCGCGCCGATCCCGGACCGGGAGGGAATCGTGCGCACGACGCTCTGCCTCGTGCTGTCGATCGACGTGCCCGAGGAGCGCCGCCGGGAGCTGATCGCGATGCTGCGGGAGCGGGCGGCGCCGCTGTCGGCGCCCTGGTAGCCGCCCGCCCCGCCGTCGCCCGGCCTACAGCAGGTGTTCCGGGCGGATCGGGAACTCGCGCACCCTGACCCCGGTCGCATGGAACACGGCGTTGGCGATGGCGGCGGCGATGCCGATGCCGCCCAGCTCCCCGATCCCGCGTGCGCCGAGGGGGCTGGCGTGGGGATCGTCTCCTTCGATGAAGGCGACGTCGATCTCGCCCACGTCCGCGTTCACCGGCACCAGGTAGCCGGAGAGGTTCTTCGAGAGGAACCGGCCCAGCCGGCTGTCGGTCTCCGACCGCTCCAGCAGCGCCTGGCCGATGCCCCACACGATGCCCCCCGTCATCTGGCTGCGGGCGGTGACGGGATTGAGGATGCGGCCGGCGTCGTAAACACCGACGACGCGGCGCACCCGAGGGACCGGCAGGTCGGGATCGACGGCCACCTCGGCGAAGACCGCGCCGTAGCTGAAGAGCGCCGGCCCGGCGGCCTCGTCCCCCTCCGGCGCATAGGCGCCGTCGGCGGCGAGCCGGTCCACGGACAGCGCCCCCAGCGCGCCGGCATAGCCTTCCGGCCCGTTGGCGCCGGCGTCGGCGAGCTTCTCCCGCAGCGCCCGCGCCGCCGCCTGCACGGCCGAGCCGACGCTCATCGTGGTGGACGAGCCGCCGGTGAAGGTGGTGCGCGGCAGTGCGGTGTCGCCGATGCCGAGGCTCATCCGGTCGACCGGCACGCCGAGCGCGTCCGCCACGATCTGCGGCAGGATGGTACTGAGCCCCTGCCCCACATCGTGGCTGCCCGTCTCGACATGGACGTGACCGTTGCGGTCGATGGCGACCCGGGCCGCGGCGGGGAAGCGGAAGGCGCGCAGGATCGCCGTCGCCATCCCCTGCCCCACCAGCAGGCCGCCATCGCGCAGCGACCGCGGCGCGCGCGGGCGGTCGGCCCAGCCGAAGCGCCGCGCGCCTTCCTCGTAGCATTCCCGCAGCCGCCTGGCCGAGAACGGCCGGCCGGTCCCCGGCTCCACCTCGGCGTAGTTGCGGAGCCGGAGCGCGAGCGGGTCCATGTCCAGCGCATGGGCCAGCGCGTCCATCGCGATCTCGACCGCCGGGATGCCAACCCCGCCGAACGGCGACCGCATCGCCGAAGGGCTCAGCCGGTCGAGGCGGACGCGGCGGTGGCGGACACGGAGGCTGGGCGTGGCGTAGAGCGGCGCGGTGTCCCAGCCGGCGGCCTCGATGTAGTCGCCGACGAAGGCGCCTGCGGCGACGACGTCGTGGGCAAGGCCGGTGAGCGTGCCGTCAGCGCGCGCCGCCAGCCTGACCGTCTGCCGGGTCGCCGGCTGGTAGCCGTGCTCGGTGTAGGACTGGGCCCGGCTCAGCACCAGCCGGACCGGCCGGCCCAGCACGCGCGTTGCCATCGCCGCCAGCAGCTGGTGCGGCAACCCCCAGCCCTTGGCGCCGAAGCCGCCGCCCAGGAACGGGCTGCGCACCCGGATCCGCGCCTCGTCGAGTCCCAGCGCCTGGGCGAGGGCCTCGCGCAGCTCCGACACGCCCTGGGTCGAGGCCTCGACCAGCAGCGCGCCATCGGCCCAGGAAGCGAAGACCCCCATCGGCTCGATGGGATTGTGGTGACGGTCCGAGGTGGCGAGACTGGTCTCGACCCGGACCTCCGCCGCGGCCCAGGCGGCATCGAAGTCGCCCCAGGCCGTGTCCAGCGGCTGCCCGAAGAAGGTCGCAACCGGCTCGGCCCGGTCGAGGCCGGCGTCAAAGTCGGTAGCGAATGGCTCCTCATGGTAGCTGACCCGGACCAGCCGCGCCGCCTCCGCCGCCTGCCCGGCGCTCTCCGCCACCACCAGCGCCACCGGCTGGCCCTCGTAGCGGACGCGGTCGTCCTGCAGCGGCGGCAGGCTGTCCTCCGCCAGCACCACGCTCACCCGGCCGAGCCTGGGTGCGTTCGCGTGAGTGAGAATGTGGACGACGCCGGGCGCGGCCGCTGCGGCCGCGGTGTCGATGGCCGCGATCCGGCCCTTCGGCCGGGTCGCCGGCACGACGACGGCGTGCAGCGCCCCCCGGAGCGGGGTGTCGGCTACATAGCGCGCCGCCCCGGTGACCTTCGCCGGCCCGTCGCGCCGCGCGACGGCCATACCGATCCCGCCTGTCGTCATTGGCCCCCTCCCGCCGCCTGCAGCGCCCGCAGCGCGGCGCGTGCGGCCAGCTCGATCCTGAACCCGTTGTTGCGTCCCGGCCGCGCGTCGGCGAAGCCGGTGTCGATCGCCCGGCGCAGCGCGG
>CALKHQ010000190.1 GCA_937988735.1 uncultured Alphaproteobacteria bacterium | reverse complement strand
GGCCGACTGGTCATCGAGGCGCGCTGATCCATGCGCCGGCGCCGCTGGCTGCGCCGGCTCGGGCTCGGCGCCGTCCTCCTCCTGCTGGTCGGGCTCGGCACCGGCGCCGTGCTCGACCGGCTCTACCCGCCGGTCCTCGACCGCTACCTCGACCGCTCGGCGGTGGTGATGGACTCCCAGGGCCGGCTGCTGCGGCCGTTCACCACCGCCGACGGCATGTGGCGGCTGCCGGCGACCGTCGAGGACGTCACGCCGCTCTACCTGGAGATGCTGGTCGCCTACGAGGACCGGCGGTTCTGGTGGCATCCGGGCGTGGACCCGCTGGCGCTCGCCCGCGCCTTCGCCCAGATGGTCGGACACGGCGAGGCGGTCTCCGGCGGATCGACGCTGACCATGCAGGTGGTCCGGCTGCTGGAACCGCGGCCGCGGACGCTGGGCGCGAAGCTGATCGAGATCGCCCGCGCCATCCAGCTCGAACTCCGGTACAGCAAGGAGGAGATCCTTGCGATGTACCTGACGCTCGCCCCCTTCGGCGGCAATCTCGAGGGCATCCAGGCCGCGTCCTACGCCTATTTCGGCAAGCCGGCCGATGCGCTGACGCCGGGCGAGGCGGCAATGCTGGTGGTGCTGCCGCAGTCGCCGAGCCGCTGGCGGCCGGACCGGGACATGGCGGCGGCGCTGGCGGCGCGGGAGAAGGTGCTGCGCCGGGCCCGCGAGTACGGCGTCATCACCGCCCAGCAGCTTGCGGAGGCGCTGGAGGAGCCGCTGCCGACCACGCGGCTGGCAATGCCGTTCGACGCGCCCCACCTCGCCCAGCGGCTGGTGGCGGAAAGCGCGGCGGCCGGAAATCCCTCGCCCGAGATCGTCACCACCCTCGACGGGCGCCTGCAGCGCACGATGCAGGACCTCGCCCGGCGCAGCCTCGAGGGGCTCGACCCGCAGGCCAACATCGCCATCATCGCCATCGACAACGACACCGGCGACGTCCTCGCCTATGTCGGCTCGGCCGACTTCTTCGCCGAGGCGCGGGAAGGGCAGGTGGACCTGATCCGGGCGATCCGTTCCCCCGGCTCGACGCTGAAGCCCTTCATCTACGGCATGGCGTTCGAGGACCTGCTGCTGCATCCGGCGACGCGGATCGACGACCGGCCGGTCCGCTACGGCGATTACGCGCCTGCCAACTTCGACGGCGGCTTCCAGGGCCGGCTGACGGTGCGCGAGGCGCTGCAGCGCTCGCTGAACCTGCCGGCTGTGGCCGTGCTCGACCGGCTGGGGCCGGTGCGGGTCGCCACCCGCCTGCGCCAGTGCGGGGTCTCGCTTCTCTTCCCGGGGCTCGACCCGGTCGCCCCGCTGCCGCTCGCGCTCGGCGGCGTCGGCACCACCCTCTGGGACCTTGCCGGCGCCTATGCGGCGCTGGCCGGCGGCGGGACGGTGCGGCCGCTCCGCGTGGTCGCCGGCACGGACGGCGCGACACCGGCCCGCGACACGCTGCTCGCCCCGGCGGCCGCCTGGTACGTCACCGACATCCTCGCCGGCACGCCGCGGCCCGACGACGTGATCGACCCCAGCTTCCGAATGGGCGGCGCGCGCATCGCCTTCAAGACCGGCACCTCCTACGGCTATCGCGACGCCTGGGCGATCGGCTACGACGCCGAGACCACCATCGGCGTCTGGGTGGGCCGGCCGGACGGCAACCCGAGCCCGCAGCGCACGGGCCAGAACACGGCGGCGCCGATCCTCTTCCAGGCCTTCGAGCTGCTGCCGAGCCCGGGGCGCGGCGTGGTCGGGCTGCCGCCCCCCGAGGTGATCGACCCGCTGACCGAACCGCTGCCGGCGCGGATGGCCGTCTTCGGCGCGCCGCCCTCCCGTGCTGGCGGAACCATCCATCTGTCGCAGGCGTTGCGGATTGACTTTCCGGTCGACGGCAGCATCGTGGAGCTTCCGGTCCAGTCAGGCCAGCCGGCGCCGCTTCCTCTCGTCGCCACCGGGGGCACCAGGCCTTTCCTGTGGCTGGTCAACGGTGTGCCGATCGAGACGTCGACGATCAGCCGCCAGGCTGCGTGGGTGCCCGACGGCCCGGGGCAGGCACGCATCACCCTGATCGACGCCAACGGTGACAGTGCCAGTGCCGAAGTCTGGATACGCTAGCCTCCTCCCGCTGATGGCGCTCGGCGCCGTTCCCGCGCATGCCCAGTTCCTGTCGATGCCCGTTGGCTGCGCCCTCGGCAGCGACTGCGCCATCGCCGTCTATTTCGACGCCGATCCGTCGCCGGACGCCCGCGACTACCTGTGCGGAACCATGACCTATGACGGGCACAGCGGCGTCGATTTCGCCGCCACCGACTACGCCGCCATGGATCGCGGCATCCCGGTGGTGGCGGCCGCGCCAGGCGTGGTGGTGGGGATGCGCGACGGCCTGCCCGACGCCCGCGGACAGGTGGACCCGGCCTCCGTCCGCAGCCGCGAGTGCGGCAACGGCGTGCTGCTCGAACATGCGGAGGGCCTGTTCACCCAGTACTGCCACCTGCGGCGGGGCTCGGTGACGGTGCTCCTGGGCGACACGGTCGATGCCGGCACGCAGCTCGGCATGATCGGCCAGTCGGGCAATGCCAACTTCCCGCACGTCCACTTCGAGCTGCTGCAGAACCAGACGCCCATCGACCCGTTCACCGGCCAGCCGGCGAGCGGCTGCGGCGTCGCCGGGACGCCGCGGTGGGCGCCGGAGACGGCGGCCGCCCTGCCCTATTTCGCCGGCCTCCCCTATCACAGCGGCTTCGCTGCCGAGGAACCGGACCCGGCGCGGGTGCGCGCCGGCGACTACGACCAGCCGGTGCTGACCAGCACCAGCCCGGAGCTGGTGGTTTGGACCGCAGTCTGGGGCGAGGCCGTGGGCGACAGCGTGACCATTGCCATCCGTGGCCCCGGAGGCGAGGAGCTCGCCACCGCCGCCGGCGACATCGGCGAGAACCGGTCGTGGCAGCTCCATTTCCTGCGCGCGCCGCA
This sequence comes from uncultured Alphaproteobacteria bacterium, assembly GCA_937988735.1. Taxonomy (GTDB): domain Bacteria; phylum Pseudomonadota; class Alphaproteobacteria; order CALKHQ01; family CALKHQ01; genus CALKHQ01. The sequence continues at coordinate 181 of CALKHQ010000190.1, read as the reverse complement.
GCCGGAGCCCGGCGGCACCTGGGCGCCCGGCCCCTACACCGGCGAGATCCGCTACACCCGCGCTGCGGACGGCCACGTCTGGACGACGACGCTGACGGCGGAGGTGGTGGCGCAGTGACCGGGCCGTCGCCCAGGGTCGCGGCGCTGGCGGTCGCCTGGCGCGAGGGCGCGGTGCTGCTGG
>CALKHQ010000189.1 GCA_937988735.1 uncultured Alphaproteobacteria bacterium | reverse complement strand
CGCGATAGGTGCCGTTCGCCGGCGCCTCGTCCGGCTGCAGCACGGCGTGGGCGAAGGCGTGGCCCGAAAGACAGGCCAGAAGGCAGGCGACCGGCAGGGGGCGGCCGATGGTATGCATGATCATGGTTGCTCCAGGGACCGAAGGTGATGACAGGGCGGCCGTGACGGCCGCCGCGACCGTTTCAGCCCACGGGAGGCGGAGCGCGTGCGGCCGCCGGAACGACGGCGGCCGGGGTCCAAGGTGCTGTGGCAGGCGGCGCCGCGATGGGCTCGCGGGCCGGCGACGGCGCGGCCGCGGACGACGGTACCGGGAGCGCGGCCGCAGGCAGGCGCAGGCAGCAGGCGAGGCAGTCGTGATCGGCCGGCTGCTGCTGCCCGTGGGGCGGCACCCGCCGGCCGTCGGCGTCGATGGTGACCGTTTCGAGCCCGTTGCCGGTGCACAGGGTCACCGCGCGGAGACCACGGTCCGGAGCAGCGTGGCCGGGCAGGACCAGCGTCAGCAGGAGGGCTGCTGTCGCCAGCGCGGCGACGAGCGCGCGGCAGGCGGCTGCGGCGCCCGATGCCGCCTTGCCTATCCCGGATCGTCCCGTCCTACGGCGCATGCGGACCTGTCCCAGAACCTGCGCCGATCGGCCGGCGCATCGGCGCATTGATGCCGAAGGCGGCGCCGTCTGCCAATGCGACGGCGGCGGATGCGACAGTCGGTCTTGGTTCAGCGCAGGATGTTCAGCGCCTTGGCGAAGAAATCCTCGCCCCCGAAGTTGCCCGACTTGAGCGCAAGCGCCAGCGGCGGCTCGCCGAGGCTGACGGTGGCCGGCACGCCCGGGTCGATCACCGGGCCGATCCGCAGCGCAGTGACGCCGAGGGCTCCGACGACCGCGCCCGAGGTCTCGCCGCCGGCGACGACCAGGCGGCGCACGCCGGCCTCGACCAGACCCTTGCCGATGGCTGCCATCGTCCGTTCCACCAGCGCGCCGGCCTCCGCGCGTCCGAGCCGCTGCTGCACCGCGCTCACCGTTTCCGGCGGCGCGCTGGCGTAGATCAGCACCGGCGCCGCGGCCACGCGCGCACGCGCCCATTCCAGCGCCTCGCCGGCGACATCGCGGCCGGCCGCGATGGCAAGCGGATCGACGACGAAGGCCTCGTGGCCGGCGCGGAAGCGCTCGACCTGGGCGAGGGTGGCCCGCGAGCAGCTCCCGGACAGGACGGCGGAGAGCCCGCCGACGGCCGGCAGCGTGCCCGCATCGCGGTTCTCCGCCAGCAGCCCCTGGCGGCGGAAGTTCGCCGGCAGCCCCATGGCGACGCCGGAGCCGCCGGTGATGAGCGGCAGGTCGGCGCAGGCGGTGCCGACGGTCACGAGGTCGGCGTCGCTGATCGAGTCCACGATTGCGTGGCGGATGCCTGCGGTCGCCAGCGCCTTCAGCCGCTCCCGCACCGCCTCGGGTCCGGCGTGGACGGTGCGGTAGTCGACCAGCCCCACCTTCCGCGGCGTCTGGCGGCCGAGCACCCGCACCAGGTCGGGATCGGTCATCGGGTTCAGCGGGTGGTTCTGCATGCCGGATTCGGACAGCAGCCGGTCGCCGACGAACAGGTGGCCGAAGAACACCGTGCGTCCGTTCAGCGGGAAGGCCGGGTTGGCGATGGTGATCTCGGCGCCAAGATCGTCCATCAGCGCATCCGCCACCGGGCCGATGTTGCCTTCGTCGGTTGAATCGAAGGTGGAGCAGTACTTGAAGAAGAACTGCCGCGCGCCCGCTGCCCGCAGCCATTTCAGCGCCGCCCGCGACTGCGCCACCGCCTCCGCCGCCGGGATCGAGCGCGACTTCAGCGCCACCACCACCGCGTCGGCATCGGCCGGCGGCTGCGCGTCGGGCGCCGGGAGCCCGAGCAGCTGGACCGTCCGCATGCCCCCCTGGACGAGCGTCGAGGCGAGGTCGGTCGCCCCGGTGAAGTCATCGGCAATGCAGCCCAGCAGCAGCGCCATCCGCACGCATCTCCCGTTGTCCGCCCCGGGCCCGCACGTTGCAACGGCCCGGTCCTCGGTGTACACGGCCCGTTCAATCTTGTTGAGGGGAAACGCCAATGAAGATCGTCATCACCGGCGCTGCCGGCTTCCTCGGCCGGAAGCTGACCAGGACGCTGCTCGACAAGGGCAAGCTGGTGGGGCGCGACGGCCGGGAACAGCCGATCACCCAGCTGGTGCTGTTCGATACCGTCGAATTCTCGGGCCCCGAGGCCGCGGATCCCCGGGTCAGCGTCGTTGCCGGCGACGTCACCGACCGGCAGACGGTCGAGCGCATCATCCCCTATGACGTGGACGGCGTGTTCCACCTCGCCGCGGTGGTCAGCGCGGCCGCGGAGGCCGACTTCGACCTCGGCATGGGCGTCAACCTCCACGGCACGATGCACCTGCTGGAGCGGCTGCGGGCGACCGGCCGCAAGCCCAAGCTCGTCTTCTCCAGCTCGATCGCGACCTATGGCGGCAAGATGCCCCCGGAGATCCGCGACGACACCCCGCAGACGCCGCAGACTTCCTACGGCATCCAGAAGGCGGCGGGCGAGCTGCTGGTGTCCGACTACAGCCGCAAGGGCTTCATCGACGGGCGTTCGCTGCGGCTGCCGACCATCGTCGTGCGTCCTGGCAAGCCGAACAGGGCGGCCTCGACCTTCGCCAGCTCGATCATCCGCGAGCCGCTCACCGGGCGCGAGGCGGTGTGCCCCGTTTCCCCGGACACGGTGATGCCGGTGATGTCGCCGCGGCGGGTGATCGACGCGTTCGTCAAGGCGTTCGAGGTGGACGCCTCGCGCCTCGGAAGCTGGCGCTCGATCCTGCTGCCGGGCCTGTCGGTGACGGTGGAGGAGATGGCGGCGGCGCTGGGTCGCGTCGCCGGTTCGCAGGCGGTGGACCTGATCCGCTGGGCGCCGGACGCCGACATCCAGAAGATCGTCGCCGGCTGGCCGACAAGGGTGGCGCCCGAGCGGGCGATCGAGCTCGGCATCGAGGCCGATGCCTCAATGGACGACATCATCCGCGCCTTCATCGAGGACGACCTGGAGGCCCAGAAGGCGGGCGCGGCCTGAACGGGCGGCGCCTCGGCCCCCGCGCGATCCGCGGCCGCGTTTAACGCTGCTTAAGGTCCGGATGGCGCAGCATCGCCGGACGAGTCGCCGGGCCCTGCCGGCGGCCGTCGGGCGAGGTGGGCGCGGGTGGCATGAAGAGGGTCCTGATTGGCGTTGTCTTCGGGGTCGGGATCGTCTGGTCGATCTGGGTCTATCTCCGCTCGGAGATGACCGACGAGTGCTACTGGGCCGGCGAGCGCGGTGACTACGAGCGGCAGGTGGAGGCGTGCACCGACTTCATCGAGACCGCGTCCATCGTCGGGCTCGACGCCGCCAAGCTCTACAACAACCGCGGCCGCGCCTATGCGGCGCTCGGGCGGGTGCGCGAGGCGCTGCGCGACTACAACAGCGCGATCGAGCAGGACGCATCCTACGTCGCCGCCTATCTGAACCGCAGCACGACCTATGCCCGACTCGGCAGCTACGAGCGCGCCGAGGAGGACCTGGCGATGGCGATCGGACTGCAGCCGGGCGTTGCAGCCCTCTACCTGAGCCGCGGCTACGTGCGGATGGCCGCCGAGGATTACGAGGGGGCGCGCGAGGACTTTACCGCCGCCCTTGCACTGGATCCCTCGATGGACGAGGCGTTGCTGGCGCGGGCGCAGGCGCACTTCCGTTCAAGCCGGCTCGAAGACGCGGCGGCCGACCTGGAGCAGGCGCTCGCGCGCGGGGACCAGGAGGCGCGGGTTCATTCCCTCCTCGGCGCGGTCCGCCTGCGCCAGGGCGATCCGGCCGCGGCCCTCGGCCCCTTCGAGCGCGCCGCGGCGCTGGAGCCGGAGCGCGCCGTCCACCAGGGCAACCTGGGCCAGGCCCTGCTCAACCTTGGCCGCTATGCCGAAGCCGACGTCGCCTTCACCCGGGCGATCGCGCTTGCGCCGGACTCGGCGCCGTACTTCGTGCGGCGCGCCCAGGCGCGGCGCGCCGCGGGCCGTACCGCCGAGGCGACGGCCGATCTGGAGGCGGCGCTGGCGCTCGCGCCCGAGAATGTGGCGGCGCTGCGTGACCTGGCCCGCATGGCCGCCGAAGACGGGGACAGCGGCGCGGAGATCGCCGCGCTGGACCGGCTGCTCGCCCTGCGCCCCAACGACACCGGCGCCCACCTCGCCATCGCCCGCGCCCACCTGGCGCAGGGGCACTGGGCTGCGGCCCTGCGCCACGCTGCGGTTGCAGAGACGCTGGACCCTGCGGTAGCCGAGGAAGCGCGACGGCTTCGCGACCAGGCGACGCGGGCGCAGGACGACTCCGAAAGCTGATCCGGAAGCCCGCGTTCAGCGCACGCAAAACGGTCGCAGCGGGAAACGATTTCGCGCTTGCCAAGCACCCGCCTGCGTGCCAAACAGGCGAAACGTTTCGGAAAGAACACTATCGTATGGCAGACCATCGCCCGGCGATGTCCGCGTTGCAGCCGGTCGAGCACCAGACAACGCGATTCTGGAGGGAGCAGCCTTGAAAAAGAACTTCTGTCTCGGACTGTCCGCGCTCGCCCTGGGCGTCGGGATTGCCGCCGGCACCGCCGCCCGGGCGCAGGACATCGACGGCGAGGGCATCGTTGTCGGCGTCGCCATGCGCACCCAGACCCAGCCGCGATGGGCGTTCGACGTGTCGTACATGCAGGCGCGGGCGGACGAGATCGGCGCGGAGCTGCGCGTGCAGTGGGCCAACGACGACCCGCTGGCGCAGGCCTCGCAGGTCGAGAACCTGCTGAGCCAGGGCGTGAATGCGCTGATCATCGTCGCGGTGGACGACCGCGCCGCCGGCAGCCTGGTCGCCAAGGCCCACGAGTATGATGTCCCCGTCATCGCCTACGACATCGGCATCCCCGATGCGGACGTGGACTACTTCCTCACCCGCGACAACGCGGAGGTCGGCCGGCTGCAGGTGCAGGGCGCGCTGGAGTTCGCGCCGCCGAGCGCCGACAATCCGCCGAACTACGTGCTGATCAAGGGCGATCCGGACAACAACGTCGCCCGCGAGATCGCCGCGGTCTACGAGGAGATGCTGACCCCGCTGGCGGAGGCCGGCGAGATCAACATCGTCGGCGACCAGTGGCACGACAACTGGTCGGGCCAGGCGGCGCTGGTGACGGCGGAGAACGCGCTGTCGGCCAATGACGACAACATCCAGGCCTTCATCACCTCCAACGACAGCATGGCGATCGGCATCGCCCAGGCCGTCACCGGCCGCGGCCTGGAGGGGCAGGTCTACATCTCCGGCCTCGACGCCGACGTGGCCAACGACCGCCTGATCGTCGAGGGCGTCATTTCCCGCTCCGTCTGGACCCGCATCGACCTGATGGGCGCGCGGGCGGTGGACGCGGCGGTGCTGCTGGCCAAGGGCGAGACCCCGCCGGCTGACGGCGTCACCCCGAACGGCTACGGCGACATCCCCTCGGCCTTCGTCGACGTGCAGGCCGTGACCGCCGAGAACATGTGCGAGTGGATCACCTCCGTGGCCCCGGACGGCTGGGTCTCGGTCGACCAGGTCTACGTCGAGGTCTCGGCCCCCGCCGAGTGCAACTGACCATCGCCGGTCATTGAGACGCGTCCGGCGGCAGCCCAGCCGCCGGACGCTGCGTTTTAACCCCCGAGAACACACGGATCCGCGCCGGATGCAGCCCTCCTTCCTCGCCGCATCTGACATCAGCAAGTCCTTTGGAGGCGTCGCCGCGCTGCGCAACGTCAGCCTCAATGTCGCGCGCGGTGAAATCCACGCCGTGATGGGCGAGAACGGCGCCGGCAAGTCGACGCTGATGAAGATCCTCTGCGGCGTCTACCCCGCCGGCAGCTACGAGGGCAGCATCACGCTCGACGGCCGGCCGGCGCGCTTCCACAACGTCCGCGAGGCCGAGGCCGCGGGCGTGGTGATGATCCCGCAGGAACTGGCCGTGGTCGGCGAGCTGACCGTCGCCGAGAACATGTTCCTCAACGCCTGGCCGGCGCGCGGCGGCGTCATCGACTGGACGCGGCTCTACGACGAGGCCAGGCGGACGATCGAGCGGCTGGGCATCCACGTGCCGTTCGACGCACCGATGAAGAGTCTCAGCGCCGCCCAGCAGCAGATGGTGCTGATTGCCAAGGCGCTGCAGAAGAACGTGCGGGTGCTGGTTCTCGACGAGCCGACGTCGTCGCTGTCGGCGCACGAGACCGACATCCTGTTCGACCGTCTCCGCCACCTGCGCGCGGCCGGCATCACGGCGCTGTACATCAGCCACAAGATCGACGAGGTGAAGGAGATCACCGACACCGTCACCGTGCTGCGGGACGGGCAGTATGTCGGCACCCAGCCCACGAGCGCCCTGTCCGGGGCGGACATCGTGACCATGATGGTCGGGCGAACCATCAGCCAGATGTATCCCCGGACCGAGCGCGAGCCGGGGCAGCCGCGGCTCACGGTGCGCGGGTTCACCCTCTACGATCCGGCAAGTTCCGAGCGCCCGGTGGTCCGCGACGTGAACCTGGAGGCGCGCGCGGGCGAGATCGTCGGCATCTACGGGCTGATGGGCTCCGGCCGCACCGAGCTTCTCACCGGCCTGTTCGGCGCCTGGCCCGGCCGCTGGCAGGCGGAACGGTTCGAGGTGAGCGGCAAGCCGGTGCGCCCGACGTCGCCGCGCGCGATGATGGCCCGCGGCGTCGGCTTCCTCACCGAGGACCGCAAGCGCAACGGCATGGTGCCCGGGGGCAGCGTGGCGATGAACATCACCCTCGCCAGCCTCGCCCGGGTCAGCCTGGGCCCGATCCTGAACCGGGACATGGAGCGCGAGCGGGCCCAGCGCTTCATCGGCGAGCTGGGCGTCAAGACGCCGTCGCCGGAAGCGGCGATCAGCACGCTCAGCGGCGGCAACCAGCAGAAGGCGCTGATCGGCCGCTGGCTGTCCGCGGAATCGATGGTGCTGCTGCTCGACGAGCCGACCCGCGGCGTGGACGTCGGCGCGAAGGTCGAGATCTTCCAGCTGCTGAACCGGCTCGCCGCCCAGGGCGCAGCCGTCATCTTCGTCTCGTCGGAGCTGCCCGAGGTGCTGGGCGTTGCCGACCGGGTTGTGGTCATGAACGAGGGACGCATCGTAGCCGACCTGCCGCGCGCCGAGGCGACGCAGGAACGCGTGGTCGGCCATGCTGCAGGAGGACACCACTAGCATGAGCGAGATCACGGCCGGCCGCCAGGTGGGCGGGTTCATCGGCACGGTCGCGCGCTTCAACTGGCGCGCCTACGGCATGATCATCGCATTGCTGCTGATCGCCGTCATGTTCGACATCCTGACGGAGGGCATCTTCCTCTCGTCGCGCAACCTGGCCCAGCTGATGCGCCAGAGCGCGGTCCTCGTCGTGGTGGCGACCGGCGTGGCGGTGCTGATCATCCAGGGCGAGATCGACCTGTCCATCGGCAGCGCCGTCTACCTTACCGGCCTGGCCGCCGCCTATGCCGAGACGCAGTGGGGCTTCGGCACGGTGGAGGCGATCCTGTTTGCGCTCGCCGTCGGCCTCGTCATCGGCTGCTGGCAGGGCTTCTGGGTCGCCTTCGTCGGCCTGCCGTCGTTCGTGGTGACACTTGCCGGCCTGCTGGGGCTGAGAGGCGCGGGCTTCGTCTGGTCCAACGCCGCAACCTACGCGCCGATGAACGCCACCCATGTCGCGATCAGCGAATCCTTCATCTCGCCGGAATGGTCGGTGGTGGTGGTTGCGGCCGTGCTCGCGCTGTTCATCGCCATCGTCTTCTGGCGGTGGTCGGTCCAGCGCAGGCGGTTCGGCGCCGAGGCGATGCCGCCGCGGCGCCTGATCAAGCCGGTGGTGGTGGCGATCCTCGGCGCGGCGATCATCCTCTACGCCGCCCTCGGCTTCCGCGGCATTCCGATGGCGGTGGTCGTGGCGCTGGCCGTGGCGGGCACGCTCAGCTTCGTGACGCTGGGCACCATCTTCGGCCGCCAGCTCTATGCCGTCGGCGGCAACCGCGAGGCAGCGTTCCTCTCCGGCATCGATATCCGGCGGAACCTCTTCTATTCGTTCCTGATCATGGGCGCGATCTACGCGATCGGCGGCGTGCTGACGACGGCGCGGCTCAACGCCATTGCGCCCGCGGTCGGCGAGTTCCTCGAGCTGGAGGCGATCGCCGCCGCGGTGATCGGCGGGATCAGCCTCAGCGGCGGCATCGGCACCGTCTACGGCGCCATCGTGGGCGTGCTGCTGCTGGTGGTGGTCGACAACGGGATGAGCCTGCTGAACGTCAACTCCTTCATCCAGCTGGTGGTGAAGGCGCTGCTGCTCGGCTTCGCCGTCTGGTTCGACCTTGCCACCCGCCCCGGCGGCCGCGCGCGCCGCTGACCGTCGATGGTCCGCGGCCGGGCGCAGTCTCGCTCCCGGCCGCAGGTCCGCTACTGCGGCTGCTGGCTCAGGCTCGAGAGCCGCGGCCGGTACAGCGCCCGGTGATAGATCGGGCCGGTGGGGTCGATGTCCTCGAAGAAGTAGGCCTGATAGTCGTACCAGGCCTCGGCGATGATCACCGTCTCGCCCTCCGGCAGCACGAAGCCTTCGGGCAGCTCGGCCGGCTGGCCGGGATGGCCGATCTGGCTCTCCACCTCCAGCGCGCCCAGACCGTCGACCTGCCATGCCACCCGGGCGACCGCATTCTGTTCGGTGCCGCGGGTGACGGCGGTGAGGATCACCCGGCCGTCGCTCTGCACGTCGTAGGGGGAGGTGATGTGCGGCACGATGCCGAACAGCGTCATCACCTCGTCCATCGTCACCGTGTCCGGCGACTGGGCCACCAGGTCGGCAACGGAGGCGGCTGCCCGCTCCAGCTTCTGGTGGGCGACCAGGTAGCGGCCGACCTCGACCGCGCCCAGCAGCATCAGGATCAGGATCGGCATGACGAATGCCGTCTCCACCAGGATGCCGCCATCCTCTTCCCGCAGCAGCCGCCGCAGCGGCTTGAGGGCGTCGCGCATCGTGATCATACGCCGACCTCCCACGGTTCGTTGCGGACGACCACGCTCGCCGAGATGGTGAACAGGCCGGAATCGCCCAGCAACCCGGCAAGGAAGCCGGAGAAGATCGTCCACTCGGCCGTCACCTGGTAGAGGACGATGTCGCCCGCGTCGCCGGCGCCCGGAATGCCGGGGTCGCCGTCATAGACGCCGTTGCCGTTGGTGTCGGTGAAGGGCTCGCCGGGGTCGTACGTGCCGTTGATGTTGACGTCGACGAAGGGCTCGGCCCTCCGGATGTCGTCGAAGCTGTCGTAGACCTTCACCTGGACGTTGTCCTCGGTGATCTCCAGCAGCCCCATCGTCCGCTCGTTGATGATGCGGACGATGTATTCCTCGCGGCTGAAGCCGTCCTTCTGCGCCCCGGTGAGGCCGAAGCGCGCCGCCTCGCGGACGCCGCTCTCCACCATCAGGTTGAGGAAGATCAGCAGCGCGACCTCGATGATCACCATGAGCGTGGTGATCAGGATCGGTCCGGCGAAGGCGAATTCGACCAGCGCAGCACCGCGTTCGTCGCGGAGGAATCTGCGGACCGGGCGGGCCATGCCGTCGGGACCGGGCCGGAACAGGGCGGGGCGCTCCCGCCGCAGCGCGAGCATCATTGTCTACCCCCGTTTACCATCATGTAAGGCTTTGCCGGCTAGACCGTTAACCATCACGGCCGTGAAGGATGACGCACAATGGTCAACGGTTTGCGTAGAATGAAGCTGGCCGGCGGGATCGCGCTGGCGGTCGGTCTCGGCGGATGCGCGAGCCTCGACTTCGGCGGAACGGGCGTCATGGGAGAGCGGGCCGCCATTCTCACGCGCATGGGCGACTATGCCCTCAGCCACGGCGATCCGGTCACCGCCATCTCGCTGTACGAGCAGGCGCTGGCTCTGGATCCGGATGCCGCCCAGGTCCGCGACCGCCTCGCCCGCATGCAGCAGGACGTGGGCGCGTCGGTCTCGGCACTCGACACCTACCGCGCCGCGGTGGATCGGTCGCCCGACGACCCGGAGGCGCTGCGCCGGCTGGGCAACGCGCTGATCGCCGAGACCTATCCCGAGCGCGCGATGGCCTACCTGCAGCGGGCGCTCGCCATCCGCGACACGCCGGAGGTGCGCAACAGCCTGGGTGTCGCCCTCGACCTCGTCGGTCAGCACCGGCTTGCCCGCGAGCAATACCAGGCCGGCATCGAGGTCGCGCCGCACAACCTCGACCTCCGCAACAACCTGGCGCTCTCCTACGCGCTCGACGGCGACTACGAGACCGCGGTCGCCATTGCCGGCGAGATCAGCCACGACCCCGCGGCCACCGTCCGCCACCGCCAGACCCACGCGCTGGTGCTCGGCCTGGCGGGCCGCGACGACGAGGCGCGGATGGTGGCGGCCATGGATCTGGCGCCGGCCCAGGTTGCGGCCAACCTCGACTACTACCAGCTCCTGCGCAGCATCGAGCCGTCGGCAGCCCGGGCGCTGGCCATCACCGGCGGCATGGGCGCGCCCGAAACGGTCACCACCCAGGTCGGCTTCGCCTTCCATTCGCCCGCCGACGACAGCGTGATGCTGGCGGCCCTGCCGCAGCGCTGAAGAACGCGGCGCCGGCGCGGTCGCCCGCGCCGGCCCCAGACCCCGCACTGCGGGGCGTCCCCTCACTTGAACGTCTCCCGCGCCGTGTCGATCGCCTGCAGCACCGCCGGCGACAGCAGCACCACGAACAGCGGTGGCAGGATGAAGATGATCATCGGCACGGTCAGGACGGCCGGCAGCCGCGCCGCCCGCTCCTCCGCCTTCATCAGCCGCTCGTGCCGCAGCTCGGCCGACAGCACGCGCAGCGAATGAGCGAGCGGGGTGCCGTACTTCTCTGTCTGGATCAGCGTGCTGACCAGCCCGCGCACCGCCGGCAGGTTGGTGCGCGTGGCCAGGTTCTCCAGCGCCATCTTGCGTTCCGGCAGGAACGAGAGCTCCACCGCGGTCAGCGCCAGCTCGTCGGCGAGCTCGACGCTGCGATGGGCCATCTCCTCCGCGACGCGGTTGAGGGCGGAGTCGAGGTGGAGCCCCGCCTCGGCACAGATCACCAGCAGGTCGAGCCCGTCGGGCAGCGCCTTGACCAGCTCCTTCTTCCGCTTGGTCGCGCGGTTGGAGAGATAGATGTCGGGCCCGAAGAAGCCGAAGGCGCCTGCCGCCAGCGTCACCATCAGCTTCGTCGTCGACGGCAGCTGATAGAGCTTGGCCACGTAGAGCACGAAGATCGCCAGCGCGAGGAAGGCGATCGGCAGGGTGACCTTGCAGAACAGGTATTTCACCTGCGCGTCTGGGCTGCGGATCCCCGCCCGCTGCAGCCGCACGCCGAGGTTCGACGACGACAGCCGCCGGGCGAGCTTCATCTTGGTGACGAAGGTGCGCATCAGCGACAGCGTGCGCTCGTTGGCGGCGCGCTTCTTCGGCCGGATCGCCTCCTGGCGCAGGGCCTCGCGATGGGCCATCAGCCGCTGGGCGCGCTTCGCCAGCGGGTTGTCGGGGACGAAGGCCGCCCACAGCACGAACACCGCCAGCACCGCCGACATGGCGGCGGCGAGGACGATGAGGTCCTCCGTCTCGAGGCCGAGCATGTCCAGCATCAGATTTCGAACCTCACCATCTTCGCCATGGTGCCGACGCCCATCGCCAGCCAGAGGAGGGCACCGGCCAGCATGACCTGGCCGCGGGGGTCGGTGAGCAGGGGGTCGGTGTAGCCGCGCTTCACCACGTTCAGCAGGAAGAACATGATGAAGGGCAGCGCGCCGATGATGATCGCGCTCGCCTTGGCTTCCGACGACAGCGCCTTGATCTTCAGCTTGGCCGCGTGGCGCTTGCGGAGGATGTCGGACAGGTTGTTGAGCGTCTCGGCGAGGTTGCCGCCGGTCTCGCGCTGGATGGCGAGGCTGATGACGAAGAACTTGAACTCCGGCAGGTCGAGGCGGGCCGACGTCGCCCACAGTGCCTCTTCCATCGACTTGCCGAAGCGGATCATGTCGGTGATGCGGCGGAACTCGGTGCCGACGGGGTCCGGGATCTCGTGACCCGCATTGATCATCGATTCCGTCACCGGCAGCCCGGACTTGAGCCCGCGCACGAGCAGGTCGATGGCGTCGGGAAACAGCTTCAGGAACTTGTTCTTGCGCCGGCCGATCAGCATCCCGACGACCAGGTGCGGCACCAGCAGGGCGCACACCAGGCCGAACAGGATCGAGGCCGCCAGCGGCAGGCCGACGAACGTCCGGATCAGGATGGCGAACAGGCCGACCAGCACCAGGCCGATCAACGCATACTGGCCGATGCTGATCTTCAGCCCCGCCCGCTCCAGCCGGCGGCGCAGCAGCTCCGGCCGCGGCACGAAGCGGGAGAAGGCCTTGTCCACGCCGCTCTGGCCGGCGCGCATCCGCACCGTGGGCTCGGGCCGCTTGCGCTTCTTCAGCTCCGCGCCGCCGTTCAGGCGTCGCATCAGCTGGCTCGCCTGCTTGTTGCGCTGGGTGCGCGCGCTGCTGCTTGCGGACCAGGCGAGCCCCAGCAGCAGCACCAGCATCATGCCGCCGAAGCCCATCAGCACTGCCGGCATCGGCAGCCCGGCAACCGTCCTGCCGAGGAACTCCTCCATGGCCCGCCCCGTCTCCCGCTACAGCACTTCGAGCAGGGCCTGGCCAAGGCCGTAGTACTCGGCCTTGGGCAGGAAGTGCGGCCGCAGGCCCGCGCTCCGGAAGTGGCCCCTGAGCTCGCCCTTCTCGGTCTCGCCCTCGACCTCGTACTTGAACAGCTCCTGGGTGACGATCACGTCGCCTTCCATGCCGATCACCTCGGTGATGTTGGTGATCCGGCGCTTGCCGTCGCGCATGCGGCTCGCCTGCACGATCAGGTCCACCGCGCCCGCGATCTGATGGCGGATCGCCTTCGACGGCAGGTTGGCGCTGCCCATGTTGATCATGTTCTCCATGCGGGTCAGCGCGTCGCGCGGCGAGTTCGCGTGGAGCGTGCACATCGAGCCGTCGTGGCCGGTGTTCATCGCCTGCAGCATGTCGATGGCTTCCGGCCCGCGCACCTCGCCGAGGATGATCCGGTCGGGGCGCATGCGCAGCGAGTTCTTGACCAGGTCGCGCATGGTGATCTCCCCGGTGCCCTCCAGGCTCGCCGGGCGCGTCTCCAGGCGGATCACGTGCGGCTGCTGCAGCTGCAGCTCGGCCGCGTCCTCGATGGTGACGATGCGCTCGCCGTGGTCGATCATCTCGGAGAGCGCGTTCAGCAGCGTGGTCTTGCCCGAACCCGTGCCGCCCGAGACGATGATGTTGAGTCGGGACCGCGCCGCGATCTTCAGCGTGGTGCACATGGCGGGCGACATGCTGCCGCCGGCGCAGAGCGCATCGAGCGACAGCTTCTTCTGGGTGAACTTGCGGATCGAGATCGAGCAGCCGTCGATCGCCAGCGGCGGCGCGATGACGTTGACGCGGCTGCCGTCGGCAAGGCGCGCGTCGCAGATCGGGTTCGACTCGTCCACGCGCCGGCCGATGCGGGTGACGATCCGGGTCGCCACGTTCATCACGTGAGCGTTGTCCACGAACTTGACGTCGGTCAGCACCAGCTTGCCGCCGCGCTCGACGTAAACCTGGTGCGGGCCGTTGACCATGATGTCGGAGATGGACTCGTCGGCCAGCAGCGGCTCCAGCGGGCCGAGGCCGACCATGTCGTCCACCAGCGCGCGCACCAGGTCGCGGTGTTCGTTGGCGTTGAGGTGCAGCCGGATCTCGTCGCGGATCTCGGCGACGACGCCGTCGAGCTCGCGGACCAGGATGTCGGCCTCGAGCGCGGACGCGGTCTCGATGTCGATCCGCTCCATCAGGATCGGCTTGATCTGCCGCATCGCCGCCGCGATCGTCGCCTGCGGCGTGGAACTGAGACGGCTTGCCGCGCCGCCCGGCTTCTGCTGGGGTCGCGGCGGCTCGGGGACGGCGGTGATCGCGGCCACATGGGGGTTCATCCGCGGGCGCGGCTCCGCCGGTGGCGTCGCGGCCAGCGCGTCCATGCTCGCCTGCACCGCCTCCGCCTCCGGCAGGGTGTCGGTGGTGGCGGTCAGCAGGTCGTGGGCAATCAGGTTGATCAGCTCGCGCAGCGCGATCAGGTCGAGCGGGACCGGGTCGCGGTCGAGGATCGGCATGATCACGTCGGTGATGCGCCCGGCCAGTTCCTTGCGGGTGAGCCGGCGGGCCACCGACGGCTTGATGTGATCGAAGACGAGCGGCTTCAGGTCGCGACGCAGCGTGGCCAGGTGGTCATCAGCGACGGACCCGCTGCCCGCCGACCCGCCGGCGCCGATGCCGCTGCGGGGAGACGCCGATGCGATGTCGTCCAGCATGGCTGCTTCCTTCTCCGGCTGCCGTCCTGCGGCGCCGCGATCCGACTACTTGGACTTCTTCACCACCGACAGGCCGCCGAACAGGCTCAGCTTCGGCCGCTTCTTGCCGCCGGTGCCGCGCAGCCCCTCGGCCACCTGGTGCAGCGCAGCGCTTGCCTTGCCGTGCTTGCTGGCCTGAGCGATCGGCTTGCCGCCGGCCGCATTCGCCGCCGCCTTCGGGTCCTCCGGCACCACGAAGGCAATCTTCTCCTCGAGGTTGCGCTCGAAATCGGCCTGGCTCATCTCGGCCCGCCGCTGCAGCCCGGCCCGGTTGACGATGAACTGCAGCTTCGCCTCCGGGGCCGCCTTGCGCACGATCGAGCGGATGCGCACCGCATCGCGCAGGCCGGCGAGCGAGAGGTCCGTGACGACGGCGACGGTGTGCGCCATCGACAGCAGGCCAGGATCGCTGGTCAGCACGTTGCGCGGCAGGTCGACCACGATCATCTCGAAGCTCTGCTGCAGCTCGTTCATCAGGAAGCTGATGGCGTCGGAGCGCAGCGGCACGTGCTCGTCGATCGGTTCCTCGCCGCCCAGCACGAACAGGTTGTCGCCGTCGTGCACCAGGGCGCTGGCCACGAACAGGCCGTCGATGCGGTCGGGGTTGCACAGCGCGTCCCGGAGGCCGTGGCCCGGCTCGAGGTCGAGCGCCAGCGCCGCGGTGCCGAAATGGAGGTCGAGATCGACCAGCACGGTGCGCACATTGTGCTCGTTGGCGCAGATCCACGCGGCGTTGACCGCGATGGTGCTGGCGCCGACGCCACCGCGGGTGCCGACGATGACCGCGACCCGGCCGCGCGGCGCCGCCTCGACCGTCTCCGGCCTGGTGTCGTTGCTGGCGGTGAGCAGCGCGCGGCGCAGGTCGGTGCTGGTGACCGGCTTGATCAGGTAGTCGTTGACCCCGGCGCCGGTGAGGGCACGGTAGAGGCTCACGTCGTTCTGCTCGCCGATCGCGATGATCGTGGTGCTGCGGTCGATCATCGCCCGCACCGCCTTGATGTCCTCGACCGGCGCGGAGGATTCAGAGATGTCCAGGATCAGCAGGTCCGGCGACTGGGCATGGTTGAGCACCCTGAGCGCCGTCTCGATGCCGCCTTCGCAGACCTCGACACCCCGCCGGCCGCCCGGCACGACGCGGCTGACCGCTTCCAGCGTTGCCTCGTCGCAGATGTAGGCGAGCACCGGCGCGCGCATGGACCTGCGCGGCGAGGGATCGGTGATCTGTTCAGCCAAGCTCATCGTGCCCCTATTCTCCGGTCGTGCTTTCCTGCGTCATCAGCGGCGTGATGCGGCCCGTGCGGTAGCGCTGGATGGCCGCCGCCGCAGGCATGGTTTCCACCGAATCCGAACCCAGGTTGTTGATCAGCTCGTCCTGGTTCGCGACCATCCGCTGCAGGTTGAGCGCGTTGGCGCAGCCGAGGGGGAGGGTCGTGCCGCCGCCCGCGATCGGGTTGCCTTCGCGAAGGCAGGCGCTCGCGGTATAGACGACGCGGCGGATGGTGACGGTCGCGTCGCCGTCCTGGGCGTACGGGTCGATCTGCGGCGTGATGCGGTGCCCGCGGAGCGCGAACGCCTGGACGATGGCGTCCGCGCGCTGCGTGGCCAGCGGCCCGCCGACGGTGGCGGTGACCACGTCGTTGTCCTGGACGCCGACCTGGTCGATGAACTGGTTCAGCCGCACCATCTCCACCGGATCGACCGCCGCGGCGCCCGGCGTGAAGCGGACCCGGTGGGCGAGGTCGGTCTGGTGCCAGGTGAAGTCGTTGGTCGAGGCGTAGGGGTGAAGCTGCGAGACGTGGCCACCGTATTCGAGATCGCGCTTGGTGAGGCAGCCGGCGAGAGCCGCGGCGGCCAGCGCCACGGCGGTCGCGCGGCACGCGTTGCGCAGAACGGTTGTCCGGGTCATCGTCGTGGCCCTCACTGCAGTATGAAGCCGCCGCCGCCCGGCAGTCCGCCGGTCGCGGGGCCGGGAACGATGCCCGCGGGCGCGGCCATGCCGGGCGCCTGGGCCACCCGCTCGGCCGGGGACACCACCGGCTGGGTCACCGGGGGCTCGACGAGATAGGGCGTGATCATGATGACCAGCTCGCTCTCGTTGCGCTGGTATTCCTCGGAACGGAACAGCGCGCCGATGATCGGCAGGTCGCCCATGATCGGCAGCGCGCTGATGGAGTCGCTGGACCGGCTCTGGAACAGGCCGGCGACCGCGAAGGTCTGGCCGCTGGTCATCTCGACCGTTGTCTCGGCCCGGCGCGTGATCAGGGCCGGGATGCTGAAGCCGTCCAGCTCCACCGCGCCCGTGTTGGACAGCTCGCTGACCTCGGGGCGCACCCGCATGCTGATCCGGTTGTCGGCCAGCAGCGTGGCGGTGAAGTCCAGCGACACGCCGAACTTGCGGTACTCGACGTAGACGTAGCCGTCGCGGTCGCGCAGCGGGATCGGGAACTCGCCGCCGGCAAGGAAGCTCGCAGTCTCGCCGGAAACGGCGGTGAGGTTCGGCTCGGCGAGGATGGTGACCAGGCCCTCGTTCTCCAGCGCGTCGATCATCACGTTCACGTCGCGGGAGCCGCGGTTGTACGCGCCGACGATGGAGTAGCCGTCGGTCCGGTTGTAGTTCCGGGTGCCGTCGTCGTCGATGGTGAGCCAGTCGAAGCCGTTGGCCAGCCCGAATATCAGGCCGTCGGTGGAGAGCACGCTCTCCCAGTTGATGCCCAGCCGCTGCACGTCGTCGCGCCGCGCCTCGATGAAGCGCACCCGCACGTTGATCTGGTTCGGGCCATGCACCCGGGCACGGTTGATGACCTGGCCGCCATCGCCGACGAACTCGCCGGCGATGACGTTGAGGTCGGCCGCCTCCACCGCGGAGTTGACGGCGCCGGTGATGACCAGGCTGTCCTGCACGGCGGTGACCGCGACCGTGGCGTCCGGCGCGATTTGCTGGATCGCCTGGTCCAGGCGCGAGACGTTCGGCACCACGTGGATCGCCATGTTGGCGATCACCTGGTCGTTGGCGCCGACGGCATAGAGGTTCGTGTCGCCGGGCCGGATGCCGTAGATGTAGATCAGCGTCGCCGACATCACCTGCACGTCGGCGATGTCCGGGTCGGCGATGAACACGGTCGCGGCCGGCGCGTCGAGCTTGAAGAGCTCGCCCTTGCTGATCTCGATCGCGACGCTGGTGGTCTGCGACACGACGCGCTCGACCGCCTGGGCCGGAGCGGTGGCGATCGCGGCCCAGCCCAGCGTGGCGCAGGCGGCAGCGGCGATCATGCCCAGGAACGGGCGCTTGATGCGGGGCATGGGGGCAGGCTCCGTCATGGCTAGTTGAGCCGCAGCTCGGCGTCAGGGGAGGGCTCGCCGCCCGACAGGTCCTCGTCGGAGGCCGGCGGGGTCGGCTGCACCCCGGTCTGCTGCACGACCGTGGTCTGGCGGCCGCGGACCACGGTGATCTGCGGCGTCGGTCCGGGCGCGGGCGCCGCCTCCATCTCGGACGGCGCGTCGATCAGCAGGGACACGTCGGTGTCCATCGTGACCGTATGCCGGTCCTCCGCGCTGGCCGGGGTATCCGCCTCGGCAAGGCTGCGCAGGCTGAGCGAGAGCTGGCCGATCTGCATCATCACCGAGATCTTCTCGGCCTGCTGCGGGGTCACCTCCAGGGTGGCGGTGTCGGCGACCGAGCCGGCGGGGCCGGTCATCGACACGCTCTGGTCGATCGCGAGGACGCGCACGTTGGTGAGCACCGTCTCGCTCACCTGACGGGTTTGCACCCCGGCTGCGGTCTGCTGCCGCACGGCGTGGGTCAGGATCACGTCGACATGGTCGCCCGGGAAGATCAGGCCGGCGATGCCCGAGGTCTCGTTGACGGGCACCGAGACCGCGCGCATGCCGGGCTGCAGCACGGCGGCGAGGAAGCCGCGGTCGCCGGGGCGGACCAGCCGGTTCTCGGTGACCGGCTCGCCGCTGCCGATCATGGTGCGGACGACCGTGCCGCCCAGGTCGTCGATCGCGCCGGGCGACTCCAGGATGTAGGAGTCGACGACGCTGTCCTTGGGCCAGGGCTGCCAGCGCAGGTCCTCGGGCTTGATGAAGTGGCCGGGCGCCATGTCCACGGCCGCGACCAGCACCTGGGTCGTGGGTATGGGGGCAGGGGCCTGCGCGGTCTGTGCGCGCTCGCTCGCCAGCCACTCCTTCGCGAAGAAGATGGTGGCGCCGCCCACCATGAGCGCCAAAAGTCCCAGGATCGCTACGCGCATGATCCGACGTCTCCTAGCGCTTCACTGTCGAGCGCCAACGCTGTCCTCAAGTCGGCCGCTATGCTGCACCCGACGTCGTTAACAAGGCGTAAGCCACAACTGCGGCGCCCGCGCCGATGGCAACGCCGTAGGGAATGGGGCGCTGGAATGTGACGTTCGCCGGGCCGCGGCGCGGCCTGCTGCCATCGCCGCCGGCGGCCGCCAGACGGGGGCAGACCCGGGCCGCGGCGTTGACGATCGCAAGCTGCGCCATCGTCAGCATCGGCCCCCAGTTGGCGAGGAACCTGCGGCCGAGGATCACGACCAGCGACAGGATGCCGCCGGCGATCGCGGTGACCAGCACGAGGTCGAGGATGTGCGCCGGCCCGGCCCAGAGGGCCACCGCGGCCAGCAGCTTCGCGTCCCCGGCGCCGAAGGCGCGCAGGATGAAGAGGACGAAGCCGGCGGCGAGCGTCGCGGCGCCGACCGCGAGATGGAGGCCGACGGTGGTCCACGGGTCCGCGGCGGGCCACGTCACCGCGAGCCAGACCGGGAACAGCAATGCCAGCGCCGCGCAGGCCACGTTGGGGATGCGGTAGCTCAGCACGTCGGTGATCACCGCCCAGCCGACGATACCGGCGAACGCTGCGATCACGAGCCAGGCGAGGTGAAACTCGGGCATGGTCTTTCCGCTCTCCCGCAGGGCGGTGGGATGGAGGGGAAAGCCTTAACCACAAGATGCTAAAAAGAAGTGACCGCCGCCTCGCGGTGCGAGACGGCGGCCACCTGGTCGGTAAGAGGTTGTGCCCGGAGGCTGTGTGAAGGTTACTCGTTACTCGCCGTCGCCGGCGCCGCCGCCGTCGCCGACGCTCGCCACCGCGGTGTCGAGTTCGTCGGAGACCGTGCCGAACAGCGAGTCGAGGGAGTCGCCCATGGCGCCGAGCGCGCCGATCGCGGCAACCGAGACCAGGGCGGCGATCAGACCGTACTCGATGGCGGTCGCGCCGTCTTCCTGGGCGAAGAACTTCTTGAAGATGTTGGTCATTGCAGCCTCTCCTTGGCACAGGGTGTGATCGTCAGACACCGACAGCATGTGCTTCGGGGTTTAAAAACGGGTTAAAGACGCCGCCCGGAGAGGCCCGATTGTTAAAATCCGAAGTAATTGTTCTTGTCGCGTCTGTAACAGATAATAGACAGGGATTTGCTTCAAATTTTATCCAACGTGGTGCCGGCGGGGCGGCGGGCAGGCCCGGCGGCTTGCAATCCCGTCCGCGAGCGCGTATAAGCCCGCCCTTCCGGAGGTGGCCCGGCCGAAAGGGCATGCCGCGGCCGCCCGGGGACGAAGATCAGGCTGCGCCGCGTCGCGGCCATGAAACAGGAGCTGCGAGAATGCCCAAGCTGAAGTCCAAGAGCGGCGCGAAGAAGCGGTTCCGCTTCACCGCGACCGGAAAGATCAAGCATGCGGTGGCGTACAAGCGCCACAACCTGCGCAAGCGGTCCCAGAAGATGAAGCGCCAGTCGCGGGGCACCGAGGTGATGGCGGCGGTGGACGCCCAGTTCGTCACCCGGTTCCTTCCCTACGGGCGCTGACGGAGGAGACCGAGCATGGCGCGAGTGAAGCGGGGCGTCACGTCGCACGCCCGTCACAAGAAGGTCCTGAAACTCGCCAAGGGTTCGCGGGGCCGCGCGAAGAACACGATCAGGGTCGCCAAGCAGCGGGTCGAAAAGAACCTGCAGTATGCCTATCGCGACCGCCGGGTGCGCAAGCGCCAGTTCCGCGGGCTGTGGATCCAGCGGATCAACGCCGGCGCCCGGCTGCACGGGCTCACCTACTCCCAGCTCATGAACGGCCTGAAGAAGGCCGGCATCGAGCTCGACCGCAAGGTGCTGGCCGACATCGCGGTTGGCGAGCCGCAGGCGTTCGAGAAGCTGGTCGAGCAGGCGCGGTCGTTTATCGGCGCTCAGTGAAGCGCCCCCGGCTCTGCCGGGACCGAGTCGGGGGCCGTTCAGTCGAACGGCCCCCTTTTTTGTATTCGACGCCCTCCCGTGCGAAGCCGGGGAGCAACGCCGACGGATGGATGAATCGATGAACCAGATCACGGCAACGGCCGCCGGGTCCCTGGCCGAGCTGCGCGAGGCCGCGCTCGCGGCGTGCGCGCAGGCGGCCGACCTGGAGGCGCTGGAGGCGGTGCGGATCGCCCAGCTCGGCAAGAAGGGGGCGGTCAGTCAGGCGATGAAGGCGCTGGGCGCGATGGCGCCGGAGGAGCGGCGCTCCGCCGGCCAGGCGCTGAATGCGCTGAAGGAGGAAGTGACCGCCGCCATCGAGGCCCGCCGCGCGGTGCTGGAGGAGGAGGCACTGGCGCGTGCGCTGGAGGCGGACCGGCTCGACCTCACCCTTCCGGTGCGGCCGCAGCCGCAGGGGGCGATCCACCCGATCAGCCAGACCATCGACGAGATCATCGAGATCTTCGGCCAGATGGGCTTCGCCGTCGCCGAAGGGCCCGACATCGAGGACGACTTCAGGAACTTCACCGCGCTCAACATTCCGCCCGAGCATCCGGCGCGCCAGATGCACGACACCTTCTATCTGGAAGAGCAGGGGGCGGACGGTGCGGCGATGCTGCTGCGCACCCATACCTCGCCGGTGCAGGTGCGGGCGCTGACGTCGCGGGGCGCGCCACTGCGGGTGATCGCGCCGGGCCGCACCTACCGCTGCGACAGCGACATGACCCATACCCCGATGTTCCACCAGGTCGAGGGGCTGGTGGTCGACAAGACGACCCACATGGGTCACCTCAAGGGCTGCCTGATCGACTTCGTCCGCACCTTTTTCGGTGTGGACGACCTGCCGGTGCGCTTCCGCCCGTCGTTCTTCCCGTTCACGGAGCCGTCGGCCGAGGTGGACATCGGCTGCTCGCGCAAGGGCGGCGAGCTCAGGCTCGGCAACTACGGCGACTGGCTGGAGATCCTCGGCTGCGGCATGGTCCACCCGAAGGTGCTGGCCAACTGCGGCGTCGATCCCGCCGAATACCAGGGCTTCGCCTTCGGCATGGGCATCGAGCGGATCGCAATGCTGAAGTACGGCATCCCGGACCTCCGCACCTTCTTCGAGGCCGACCTGCGCTGGCTGCGCCACTACGGCTTCCCGGCGCTGGGCCTGCCCAGCCTGGTCCGCGGGCAGTAGCGGGACCCGACCGTCCGGCCCGGCCCCGCGCCGGGCCTCCACGCCGCAGCGGTCCGGACCGGCCGCGACGGCGGCGGACGAACAAGTGAGCCTCCGTCGGGGGAACCTGGAGAGCAAGCAACGATGAAGCTGACCCTCAACTGGCTGCGCGACCACCTGGACACGACGGCGACGCTCGACGAGATCGCCGAGCGGCTGACGGCGCTGGGGCTCGAGGTCGAAGGGGTGGACGACCCGGCGGCGAAATACGCGCCCTTCGTCATCGCCCGCGTCGTCTCGGCGGAGCAGCACCCGAACGCCGACCGGCTGCGCGTCTGTGTCGTCGATACCGGCCGCGAGCAGGTGCAGGTCGTCTGCGGCGCGCCCAACGCCCGGGCCGGTATGAAAGGCGTGTTCGCGCCGGTGGGAAGCTGGATCCCCGGCACCGGCATCGAGCTGAAGCAGGGCGTCATCCGCGGCGTCGAATCCAACGGCATGCTGGTCTCCGAGCGCGAGATGGGGCTCAGCGACGACCACGAGGGTATCATCGACCTGCCGGCCGACGCGCCGGTCGGTCAGCGCTTCGCCACCTTCCTCGGCCTCGACGACCCGGTGATCGAGATTGCGCTGACGCCCGACCGCGGCGACTGCGCCGGCGTGCGCGGCATTGCCCGCGACCTGGCCGCCTCCGGGCTCGGCACGCTGAAGCCCGACCCGCGCATGGCGCCGCTCGCCGGCAGCTTCGACAGCCCGATCGCGTGGAAGCGCGACCTGCCGGGCCATGACGAGGCCTGCCCGTTCGTCGTCGGCCGCTACTTCCGCGGCGTTCGCAACGGGCCGAGCCCGAAGTGGATGCAGGACCGCCTGCGCGCGGTGGGCCTCCGCCCGATCTCGGCGCTGGTGGACATCACCAACTACGTGACGATGGACCTCGGCCGGCCGCTTCACGTGTTCGACGCCGACAAGGTGAAGGGCGATCTGGTGATGCGCTTCGCCCGCGACGGCGAGACGGTCGAGGCGCTGAACGGCCGCACCTACACGCTCCGCGACGGGATGACGGTGATCGCCGACGACAGCGGCGTCGCGGCCATCGGCGGCATCATGGGCGGCGAGCCGACCGGCTGCACCGACGAGACGACCAACGTCTTCCTCGAGGTCGCGCTGTTCGACCCGCTGCGCACCGCCGCCACCGGCCGCGCGCTGGCGATCGACAGCGACGCCCGCTACCGCTTCGAGCGCGGCGTGGACCCGGAGTCGGCGCTGTGGGGTGCCGAGGTGGCAGCCCGGCTGATCCTGGAGCTGTGCGGCGGCGAGGCGAGCCGGCCGGTCTCCGCCGGCGCGATGCCGGCGTGGCAGCGCACGCTCATCCTCCGGCCCGAGCGGGTGATGAGCCTCGGCGGGCTCGACGTGCCGGCCGAGCGCTCCGTGACGGTCCTGCGCGGGCTCGGCTTCCAGGCCGAGCTCAAGGCCGGCGTGATCGAGGCGGTGCCGCCGTCGTGGCGCGCGGACGTGGAGGGCGAGGCGGACCTGGTCGAGGAGGTGGTGCGCGTCATCGGCTACGACGCGATCCCGCCGGTCTCGATGCCGAAGCTCACCGCGATGCCGGCGCCGGCGGTCACGGAGCCGCAGCGGCGGGTGAGCCTCGCCAAGCGTGCGCTCGCCGCCCGCGGGATGCTGGAGGCCGTCACCTACAGCTTCACCGACAGCCGGCTCGCCGCCGCCTTCGCAGGCGACAACGCGCCGATCCGGCTCGCCAACCCGATTTCCAGCGAGCTGGACGTGATGCGTCCGTCGATCCTGGTTTCGCTGGCTGCCGCCGCTCGGCGCAATCTCGACCGCGGCCACGACAGCTTCTCGCTGTTCGAGGTCGGCCCGGCCTACGAGACCACCTCCGACGACGGGCAGCGGCTGATCGCCGCCGGCATCCGCGTCGGCACCACCGGGCCACGCCACTGGGCGGAACCGGCCGCCAACCGGATCGCCCGGGCGTGGGACGCCTATGACGCCAAGGCGGACTGCCTCGCGCTGCTGGAGGCGCTGGGGGCGCCGGTCGCCAACCTGCAGGTCACGACCGACGCGCCCGGCTACTACCATCCCGGCCGCGCGGCGACCCTCCGGCTCGGCAAGGCGGAGCTCGCCTGGTTCGGCGACCTGCACCCGCGCATCCTGCGCCTGCTCGATATCGACGCGCCGGTGGTAGCCTTCGAGGTGTTCCTGGAGCGGATCCCGCTGCCGAAGCAGAAGGTGGCGACCCGCCCGCTGCTGAAGCCGCAGCCGCTGCAGCCGGTCGCCCGCGACTTCGCCTTCCTGGTCGATGCCGCGGTCCCGGCGGAGAAGGTGGTCCGCGCCGCCCGCACCGCCGACAAGACGCTGATCACCGCGGTGGACGTGTTCGACGTCTACCAGGGCGACCGCATCGAGGCCGGCAAGAAGTCCGTCGCCATTGCCGTCACCCTCCAGCCGGAGGAGCGCACCCTCACCGACGCCGAGATCGACGCGGTGGCGGCGAAGGTGGTGGCCCAGGTCGAGAAGCAGACCGGCGGCACGCTGAGGGGCTGACGGACGGCGGCCT
Organism: uncultured Alphaproteobacteria bacterium; assembly: GCA_937988735.1. Classification (GTDB taxonomy): domain Bacteria; phylum Pseudomonadota; class Alphaproteobacteria; order CALKHQ01; family CALKHQ01; genus CALKHQ01. The sequence continues at coordinate 7,238 of CALKHQ010000189.1, read as the reverse complement.
CCACCATCCCGTCGTGCCCGGCCTCGCGCCGGGCATCTCCTGTTGGGTCCGCGCTTCCTGATGCGAAAGATGTTGCGGCGGCCCGGCGGCGCGTGATCCTTGGCGATGGATCTGGTGCTCGACATCAACGCGCTGGCCGCGAACCACGCCTGCTGCGAGGTCGTCGACGACGACGTCACCCGTGACGGCCGCCTTCTCGCCTGTCTCGAAGACACGTCGGGCGGCCTCGCCTGCGACCTTGTGCTGGTCGATCTCGATACGGGGGGAGCGGGCGGGCGAGACCATCCATGGCGTGGGCACCTTCGTCTGGGCTTTCGACAGCCGGCGGCGCATACGCTAGTGTGGGCGGCCGGAGGAGGCGCGCGATGCCGATCTTCCTCGACCGCCACGACCTCGGCGGCCTCACTGCCGTCGAGATTGCCGACGCCCACCGCAGGGACCTGGAGCTGCAGGGGCGCTATGGCGTGCGCTTCCTCACCTACTGGTTCGACGAGACCCGCGGCACCGCCTTCTGCCTGATCGAGGCGCCCGACATCCAGACGGCGATGCGGGTGCATGACGAGGCCCACGGCCAGGTCGCGCGGGACGTGATCGCCGTGGACCTGTCGGCGGTGGAGGCGTTCCTCGGACGGGTCGCCGACCCCGCGGCGGAGGCCGGCGCAGCGCCGGTGGACGGGGCCTTCCGCGCCGTGATGTTCACCGACATCGTCGAATCCACGGCGATGACGGCGCGGCTGGGGGATGCGCGCGCGGTCGAGATGGTGCGCGCCCACGACGGGATGGTGCGCCGTGCGATCCGCCAGGCGCACGGGCGCGAGGTGAAGCACACCGGCGACGGCATCATGGCCTCCTTCGACGATGCCGCTGCGGCGGTCGAGGCCGCGTGCACGATCCAGCAGGCCTTCGCCGCCTTCAACGCCGCCAGCGCGGAGAAGCTGCGCGTCCGCATCGGCATCCACGCCGGCGAGCCGGTGGAGGACAGCAACGACCTGTTCGGGGCCACCGTCCAGATGGCGGCGCGGCTGTGCGCGGAAGCGTCGCCCGAGGCGATCCTCGTTTCCGACGTCGTGCGCCGGGCGCTGCCCGCGTCGTTCCGGGTGATGGCGCGGGGGAACCGGGCGCTGAAGGGCTTCAGCGCCCCGGTCCGGCTGTACGAGGTTGCCTGGGGCTGAGGCCGGAGACCGGCGCTCAGTCCGGTGCCAGCGGCAGCCCCGGCTGCAGCGGCGCGAGCGGACCCTGAAGGCCCGGCCGGGTCTGCAGGCGCCGACCCTCGGCAGCGCTGATCTCGCGGCAGTTGTTGAGATTGCTGTCGCAGACCACGCACCACTCGGGATTGCAGCACAGCGTGACGGGGAGAGGGAGCGGGATCTCGATCCCTCCCTCCATCATGCAGAGGAAGAAGGCGGCGTCGGTGCCGTCGCCCGGCGGCGCGTTGTCCCGCGCCGCGACCGGTGCGGCGAACGCGAGCGCCAGGAGTGCGGCGCCGGCCAGCAGCTTGCCCATCCAGAGACCTCCATCGGGACCCCGTCCCGATCTCTGGTCGCTGCAGGCGCGCCGGAGGTTCAGGCCATGCCCGGGTCGGGGTAGGCTTCCCGGCAGCGGCGCTCGTAGTCGGCGGCGAGCGCGTCGAGCGCCGCGGCGCCGTCGCCGGCGAAGGACGCACCGTGCATGATCCCCAGCGTGCGCGGGGCCAGCGTCGCCAGCCGCCGGATGTTCGCGCCCATGGTGGGGTGCAGGCTTGCAGCGCGGAAGGCGTCTTCCGCCGCGATGGCGGGCCCGACCACGTCGCCTTCGGTCAGCGCCGGCCCGTCGCCGATGTGGGTGAACAGGTCGCCGCACAGCAGCGTGTCCGTGGTCTCCTCGAACATCACGCCCGCATCCCAGCCGTGGGGCGTGTGCGGGGTCGCCAGCCAGCGCATCCGGTGCCGGCCGAGCGGCAGCACCTGATCGTCGGCGAGCATGTGCGGGGAGCGGTCGGCGACATCGTTCAGCGAGACCATGCAGCCCAGCGCGCCCTGGACCGGCTGCGCCCGCGGCGCGGCGGCGAGCCACTCGTTCATCGCCCCGCACTCGTCGGCCTCGAAATGGCCGTAGCTGACCCACCGCAGGCGCTCCAGCGGCATCACCCGGGCAACGGCGGCGCTCACCAGCGGGAACAGGCGGCGCAGCCCGGTGTGGAACAGCAGCGGCTCGTCGTCGAGGACGAGGAACTGGTTGAAGCTGAAGCCGGCAGGCGGGGCGATCTCGGGAACCAGGGTGGAAATGCGGTAGATGCCGTCGGCGATCTCGTCGATGCGGGTATCCATGGCGGGATGTCCTCCGTTGTCCGGCGGTGCCGGACGGGCCGTTCGGATCGGTGGCGCCGGCAGCCGGGCGCCGGCAGGGTCAGTCAGTCGCCGAGGGAGGCGAGGATGATCTCCGCTACCTCGGCGGCGGCCCCGGGCGTGGTGAAGCCGGCGCGCACCAGGGCCTGGTAGACCGCGACGTCGAGGATTGCGGCGATCACCTGCACGCGGTCCTCCGGCGGCAGGTCCGGGCCAACGGCGGCCCGCACCATCGCCGCGCGGTTCTCTTCCTCCGCGCGGACGAACGCCCGGACCAGGGGCACCTGGTCCTGGTCCGCGCGGACACGGGCATAGCCGGGCAGGCGCTCGTAGAAGCCGAACACCTCCGCGGTCAGCCGGCGAACCCGGGCAGCCCGGTCGGGGATCGCCAGCAGGGCCGCCGGATCCGGCGCCCGGCCGATCTGCTCGGCATGGCTGCCGCAGGCGCGGATCGCATCCTCATAGGTCGGGAAGTGGTGATAGACCGTCCCGATGCTGACGCCTGCCCGCTCCGCGATCTGCTTCATGCTGGTGGCGACGACGCCCTGTTCGTTGTGCAGGGCGAACGTGGCCTCGACGATGCGCCGCCGCGTCTCCTCCGCCGCTTCCCCGCGCCGTCCCAGCCGGTAGCTTCGTCTTGCCGTCATCTCTATTATTGATCGAATGATCGTTCAATAAATATGAAATCGATCCCGGCGGTCAAGCGGAATGCGAGGGGATTGCCGCCGGCACGGCCGCGGGCTAGCGTCATGGCGGGCCGAAGGGAGCCGCCGATGCGGGCGCAGGGCGTGACGGTGACCGGCGCGCCGGGGCGCCTTGCGGTTCCGGCGGCAGCGCCCGCGACGCTCGCACTGCTCGTCGCCGTCGTGTTCGCCGGCGCTGTCCGGGCGGGTTTCCTCCCCGACGACTGGGCCGACGTGGTCGGCAATCCGGCGGCGGCCGCAGCCACCTTCCTCGAGCGGCTGCCCGGAACGGTCCGGCCCCTGCTGAAGGCAAGCTACGCGCTGCAGGACTGGCTGCACGGGCCGTGGCCGGCGGGCTTCCACGCGGCCAACGTGATCGTGCATGCCGGCGCCGCCGCGCTCGTCTGGGTGCTGGTGCGGCGCATGCCGGGAATGGCGGACGCCGGCCCGCACCTGGCGCTGCTGGTCGCCGCGCTGTGGGCGGTGCACCCGGCAATGGCCGAGACGGTGACCTACGTTTCCGGCCGCTCGGCGGGGCTGTCGGGCCTGCTGGTGCTGGCGGCGTTGGTGCTTGCCACCGGCCCGCGGTCGCGGGCCGCCACGATCGGCGCCGGCTTGTGCGCGGCCCTCGCGCCGCTGGCGCGGGAGACGGCGCTGGTCCTGCCGGCGCTGCTGATGCTGTGGCAGGTGACGCTCGGGCGCGGGGAGTCGCCGGCGGTCGCCCTGCGCCGGGTGGCGCCGGTGCTGGCGGGGACCGCACTGGCGGCGCTGCTGCTGGCGGCGATGCCGGGGCATCGCGGGCTGGTCGCGTTCAGCCTGCAGGCCCGCGATCCGGTCGAGGCGCTGCGCGGCAACGTCCACGCCGTTCCCGACATCCTGTGGCTCTGGCTCGCGCCATGGCGGGTCAGCATCGACCCCGCCCAGCCGCTGGCCTGGGACTGGCTGGAGACGCCGACGCTGGTCCGGCTCGCCGGTCTCGCCGCCGGGGTTGCGGTGGCGGCCGGCCTGCGCCGCAAGACGCCGCTCGCCGCCCTCGCGATCGGCTGGACCCTGCTGTGCCTGGTGCCGACCAACTCGGTGATCTGGCGGGTCGACCCGGTGGGGCTGCGGCCGCTGTACCTGGCATCGCTGGGTCCGGTCCTGCTGCTCGCGTTCGGCCTTGGGCGCCTCGACCGGCTGGCGCCCCGGATGGGGATGGTGGCCGCGTCTGCGCTCGTCGCGGCGCTGGCGGCGATGACCGTCCAGCGCAACGCGCTCCACGCCGACCCGGTCGCGCTGTGGCAGCAGGCAGCGGACCGGGCGCCGGAGCGCGGCCGGCCGTGGATCGGCCTCGGCTGGGCGCTGCTGGAGGAGGGCGACCTGGCGGGAGCCGAGCGTGCGCTCGCGGAGGGTCTTGCCCGGGAGCCATGGAGCCTGTCGGCCCGCCGCGGCCTGGAGATCGTCGCCGGACGGCGGGCGATCGCCGCGCCGGCCGCGGAGGAAGGGGAGGAATGATGAGGCTGCGACCGATCCTGATCCTGCTTGCCCTGCTGCTTGCTCCGTCCGCCGCGGCGACGGCACAGGAGGCGCGGCTGCCCACGCGCTGCGAATGCGCCGACTGCTTCGCCTTCTGGCAGCGCCGGTCGGAGGTGGCGACGCGGCTGTATGGCCAGGTGCTGGAAGAGATGGTGCTGATGCGGGAGAATGCGCCGCTGGTGCCGACCGGCGAGGGCACCTTCGCCCGGGATGATGCCGGGATCGAGCAGGCGCAGCGCACCATGGTCGGCCAGGTCCGCGACGCAATCGGCGACGGCCTGATCGCGCTCGATCCGCTCGCACCCCAGTGCAAGATCGGGCTGGAGAGCGATCCCCTCTGGGGCAGCTTCATTCATGTGACCCCCGACTGCAGGATTCCGGAGAACGAACGGCTCAACATCCAGATCGCCGTGCCCTGCCCGGAGATGTACCTGGCGATCCTGGTTCACGAGCTCAGCCACGTCGCCGACTGCATCGCGCTCGGCACGCCCCATCGGCGGATGACGCCGGAAGAGCTGGTGCGCTCGGAGATCAAGGCCGGGCAGGCGGAAGAGGACGTGCTGACCCTGCTGCGGCATCGGCGGCGGGAGGAATGCCGGCGAGAGTCGCTGCCGGTGACCACGCCGATGCACACCGACTGGACTACCGCGCTGCGGCTGCTGGACGATGCGCGGCAGTACGACCGCGAAGTGAGCGGGGTGTTCTGAGATGACCGCAATCCTGACGCTTCGCCGCCTCACCGCGAAGGCTGGAATGGTGGCAGCGACGCTGGTCTCCGCGGCGCCCGCGGCCCTTGCCGAGGGGTCTGCGGGCAGTGACGCCTTCGCCCTCGCGCGCGAGGTCTGCGCCGATCCGGGGCAGCCGGCGCTGTGCGCACTGCTGCGCGACCAGATCGCCGATCACGTCGCGCAGTCGCTGCTGGTGGTCGGCGCCAGCGGCCAGCGCGCCGCGGCGATCGAGACCGTGCGCGACTTCGTCCACTGGAGCCAGCCGATCGTCCGCTACGCCGCCGCAACTGCGATCGGCGGGCTGCACCCTGCCGCGGAGGACACGCCGGCGCTGGCCCGGCTGCTCAACGATGCGGTGCCGGCCGTGCGCACCGCCGCGCTGGGATCGCTCGGCGTCAGCAGCGATCCGCTGGCGCGCCGACTGGCGGAGCGGGCATGGGAACGGGGAGGCCAGGGCAGCGCAATGGTGCCGGACGGACCGCTGATCGATCCGGCGGCGTTGCCGGTGGCCCTTCCCGAGGGCGCGGAGCCGGTGCGCTTCACCAATGACCGGGCAGATGGCGTCGCCGCCTGGGTCACCGATGCCCCGCCGGAAACGGTACTCGCGGAGCTGGCGGCGAAACTGGGCCTCGAGCCGATCACCCTCGACGCACTGGCCGCGCTCTACAGGTCGGACGCGGATCGGCCGCAGGTGGATGTCAACGACCCGATGGCGATGATGCAGTACATGATGGAGCTGCAGCAGCGCATGGAGCAGCTTCCCGAGGCGGAGCGGGAACAGGCGTACATGGCGGCGATCATGGCGCTGGTTGCCGAGGATGATGCGGCCCGCGCGAGCCCGGTCGCGCGATGGCGCGACGCGGACCGTTACGGCGCGCCGATGGCGGTGGTGCTGCCGGACGACCCCCGCCTGCCGATGCCGTTCCCGACGCGGATCGCTTTCGTCTACCACGACGTGACCCTCGGGCGGACCGGCTTCGCCCTGCAGTGGGTGGATCCGGCGACGATCCCGCCTGCGCCGGAGCCATTGGCGCAGGAGCCGGCAGTGACGTCCGCCATCTTCGGGCTGCAATCCCGGCGGGACGAGGGGATGTCCCTTGCGGTCGGCTCCCTCGAGGAGCAGGTGTGGGAGGCGGTGCTCTGGTCCGGGGACCCGGTCGCGGCCGGCTATTTCCTCGAGCTGTTCCCCGACAGCAGCCATGCCGCGGAGGCGACCCGGCTGCGGGACGGCGAGGCCCTCTCCGATGGCGCGACCGCGGAGTCGTCGTCGCTGTTCAACCGCACGGCGGCGCCGGAGCTGGCCGTCGATGTGGCCGCCTTCGTCGACAACGAACCCATCGTCCTCCGCTACCGCGGTCTCGATCGCATGGCCGACCGCTCCCCGTGGATCACGATCAGCCCGGCCGGATCCGACGACGCCACCTTCGGGACGTGGTTCTACACCGAGGGCGCGGAAGGCGTGGCGACCCTCCCGCACCAGCGTGCTGGCGACTACGAGCTGCGCCTGTACGTCGAGTACCCGCGCGAGGTGGTCGTCCGCCTGCCGGTTACGGTCGGGCCGGCGCCGGCATCGGATGTCCCCGTTGTTACCGTCGAGCAGCCCGTGCTGGCGGTGCGCGAGACGATCGGCGTGCGCTGGGCCGGGCTGCCGGAAGACCGCACCGGCTGGATCACGGTCGTGCCGGTCGGGACGCCGGAGACGCAGTGGGGCAGCTGGGCCTACACCGACGGCGGCGACACCGGGCGGCTGACCCTGACCGGACCGGACACGCCCGGCGACTACGAGATCCGCGTCTATCTGGAAGGGCCGCGCGAGGTGGTGGCGCGGGCGCCGGTCTCGATGGTGACGGAGTAGGGGAACCGGGCGGCGCCGCCCGGCCGCTTCAGCAGCCGCCTCGATCCGCCCCTATTCCCCCTCCAGCGCCGCGACCGCCGTTGCGAGTTCGGCGGCGAGGGCGGCGTTGTGGCGGGCAAGCGCGACGTTGGCG
>CALKHQ010000188.1 GCA_937988735.1 uncultured Alphaproteobacteria bacterium | reverse complement strand
GCCTGAGAACGGCCCCGGCCCGCCCCTCAGTTTACAAAATGTCACCAACCGGGGGCGCGGACCGGGGCATTCGCTAAGCATGGCGAAACGTTCCGCACGCATAGATTGACGCACGGCGCTGGGCGCCGCCAGGCACGGAGCTTTTCCCATGCAACCCCGAGGGCATTGTCCCCGCCAGCCGGCCCGTACTCCAGGGGACAGCTGATCCCTGGACGGCGCCATGGCCTTCACCTCCATCCAGAGCAAGCTGATCGCCGCCGCGCTCGCGGTGCTCGCGCTCGCCGTCGGCCTGAACGCGATCGTCGGCAGCCACCTGTTCAGCCGCAACTACAGCCGCGCGCTGCAGGGGCAGATCGTGGCGATTGGCGAGGGCGTCGGCGTGCAGCTGCAGAGCATCCTCGCGCTCGGCGTCCATCTGGACGAGCTCGCCGGCTTCGACGAGCAGGTGCGCGCCGCGCTGGAGGCGCACGAGGACGTCGCCGCCGTATCCGTGGTCGATACCGCCGGCCAGGTGCGCTTCGAAGCCCATCGCGACTCCGGCGCACCGCTGCCCGCGCCCGCGGTGATCGCACGCATCCTCCGCCACGGCCACACCGCCCAGCTCAGCCCCGGGCGGGGCAGCGGCGACTTCTTCCACGCCGTGGTGCCGGTGCGCGACGGCGAAGAACGGGTGCAGAGCGCCATCGTGGTCAGCATTCCGGCCTCGCAGGTCTCGGATGCGGTCACGGCGACGGTGTGGCCATGGCTGGTGTTCGGCCTGGTCAGCGCCGTCGCGTCCGCAGTGCTGCTGTTCGTCCTCTGCCGCACGCTGATCAACCGCCCGCTGGACCGCCTGCTGTCGGCGATCCAGGCCGTCATGCGCGACGGGGTGGCGAACGCGCGCCACGTTACCGTGGACAGCACCGACGAAATCGGCGCGCTGGGGCGTGCGTTCAACATGATGGTGGACGGCATCGCCGAGGCGCAGGCCGCGCTGCGCGAGAAGTCGGCCGAGCTGGAGCGCCGCCTGCAGGAGCTGCTGCAGTTCCACGGCCTGGAGCAGCGGTTCCAGGAGGTGGTCGATTCCCGCGCCAAGCTGGCGCAGCAGGCCGAGGAGCTGGCGGCGCTGGCCGCCGACCTCGCCGAGGCGCGCGACGCGGCGGAGGAGGCGAGCCGGGCGAAGACCCAGTTCCTCGCCACCATGAGCCACGAGATCCGCACCCCGATGAACGGGGTGCTGGGCATGCTGGGGCTGCTGCTGGAAAGCGACCTGCCCCGCGAGCAGCGCGACTATGCGAAGACCGCGCGCGATTCCGCCGCCACGCTGCTGACCGTCATCGACGACATCCTCGACTATGCGAAGCTCGAGTCCGGGCGGGTCGAGCTGGAAAGCGTGGACTTCTCCCTCGCCGCGACCCTCGACCATGTGGTGGCGCTGCTGGGCCCGCGGGCAGAGGAGAAGGGGCTCAGGATCACCAGCCAAGTCGATCCGGCGCTGCCGCACTGGCTGCTCGGCGACCCCGTCCGGCTGCGCCAGATCCTGTTCAACCTGATCGGCAACGCGATCAAGTTCACCGACCAGGGCGCAGTCTCCGTCACCGCCACCGGCACGGTCGCCGGCGACGGCGAATGGCAGGTGCAGGTCATCGTCGTCGACACCGGCTGCGGCATCCCGCAGGAGGCCATGCCGCGGCTGTTCACCCGCTTCAGCCAGGCCGACAGCTCGACCACCCGCCGCTACGGCGGCAGCGGACTGGGGCTCGCGATCTCGAAGCAGCTCGTCGAGCTGATGGGCGGCCGGATCGGCGTCGAGAGCGAGGTCGGCAGGGGCTCGACCTTCTGGTTCACCTTCCGCACCAGGGCCGGCAGACCTGTCGAGGAGGCCCCCGCCATCGCCGGACACGAGCGCGGCTGGGGCGAGCGGATCCTGGTCGCCGAGGACAACCCGGTGAACCAGAAGCTGGTCCGCATCCTGCTGGAGCGGGCGGGCTACGACGTCGCGATCGTCGAAAACGGCGCGGAGGCGCTGTCCGAGGTGCGCACCGGCAGCTACGACCTGGTGCTGATGGATGCGCAGATGCCGGAGATGGACGGCCCGACGGCCACCCGCCATATCCGGGCGCTCCCCGGGCCGGAATCGCGCATCCCGATCATCGCGCTCACGGCCAATGCCATGGTGGGGGACGAGGAGCGCTACCTCGGCTCCGGGATGGATGCCTATGTCAGCAAGCCGGTCGATCCGGCCGAGCTCGCCCGCACCATCCGTCAGGTGCTGAACGGCACGGGCGGAATGGCGGGCCGGCGCCACGCGGACGCCGGCCGGGAACTGCGGAAGGCGGCGGGCGGGCGCTAGGAGCGCCGGGCCCGGAAAGGACGCGGCCGTTGCCGCCGCGTCCCCCGCATCGTCATGGGCAGAACAGGGCCTGCCGGTGGCAGACCGGCCGTCAGCCGGTCAGCTTGTCCAGCTCGTGCAGGATGGTGTCGCCCATTACCTTGGTGGACACCCGGGCCTTGCCCTCCTGCATGATGTCGGCGGTGCGCACGCCGCTGGCGAGCACGTTGCGGATCGCCTGCTCGATCAGGTTGGCGTCCTCGTCCATGTCGAACGAGTAGCGCAGCGCCATCGCATAGCTGAGCAGCATCGCGATCGGGTTCGCGGCGCCCTTGCCGGCGATGTCCGGGGCCGAGCCATGCACCGGCTCGTAGAGCGCCTTGCGCCGCCCGCTCTCGTCCGGCGCGCCGAGCGAGGCCGAGGGCAACATGCCGAGCGAGCCGGTGAGCATCGCGGCGCAGTCGGACAGCAGGTCGCCGAACAGATTGTCGGTGAGGATGACGTCGAACTGCTTCGGCTGGCGCACGAGCTGCATCGCGCAGTTGTCGGCGTACATGTGGCTGAGCTCGACGTCGGAGTATTCGGCGTCGTGCAGCGCCTGCACCGTCTGCCGCCACAGCAGCCCGCTTTCCATCACGTTCGCCTTCTCGACCGAGGTGACCCGGTTGGAGCGCTTGCGGGCGAGCTCGAAGGCGACGCGGGCGATCCGCTCGATCTCCGGCGTGGTGTAGACCTGCGTGTTGACGCCGCGCCTGGTGCCGTCGGGCAGCTCCTCGATGCCGCGCGGCTCGCCGAAATAGACGCCGCCGGTCAGCTCGCGCAGGATCAGGATGTCGAGCCCGCGCACCAGCTCCGGCTTCAGGCTGGAGGCGTCGGCGAGCGCGTCGAACACCATCGCCGGGCGCAGGTTGGCGAACAGCCCCATCTCCTTGCGCAGGCGCAGCAGCCCCCGCTCCGGCTGGACCTCGAACGGCAGCTTTTCCCATTTCGGGCCGCCGACGGCGCCGAACAGCACCGCGTCCACGCTCATCGCATCGGCGAGCGTCTCATCGGTCAGCGGCACGCCGTGGGCGTCGATGGAGGCGCCGCCGACCAGTCCTTCCTGGATGTCGAACGACACCGAACGCTTCCTTGCCATCCAGTCGATGACGCGCATCGTCTCCCGCACGATCTCGGGACCGATGCCGTCGCCGGCGAGGATCAGCAGCTTCTTGTTGGCAGGCATTACTTGGCCTTCACCTGAGAGATGTGGACGATGGGCCGGAACGCCGTCATCGCGGGCGGGCGGCGCGGCAATCACGGGCCGGCAGGGCCATTCCGATTGCCACGTCGCCGGGCCCCGCGCAATGACGGGGGTGACGCAGGTCAGGCCGCGGAGAACAGCCACGGCCGTTCGCGGCGGTCGCGTTCCTCGAAGGCCTCGATGGCGGCCGCGCGCTCGAGCGTGAGGCCGATGTCGTCGAGGCCTTCGAGCAGGCAGCGCTTGCGGAAGGGGTCGAGTTCGAACGGCACCACCGGCCCGTTCGGCCGGCGGATGGTCTGCGCCACCAGGTCGACGGCAAGCTCCGGGTTCTCCGGGTCCTTCGCGTCCTCCATCAGCAGCGCGACCTGGTCGGCCGGCAGCTTGATCGGCAGGATGCCGTTCTTGAAACAGTTGTTGTAGAAGATGTCGGCGAAGCTGGGCGCGATGACGCAGCGGATGCCGAAGTCGAGCAGCGCCCACGGCGCATGCTCGCGCGACGAGCCGCAGCCGAAGTTCTCCCCCGCCACCAGGATCTGCGCCTTGTCGTACGGCGGCCGGTCGAGCACGAACTGGCCGGTGCGCCGGCCGTCGGCATCGGTCCTCAGCTCGAAGAACAGCCCCTCGCCCAGCCCCGTCCGCTGGATCGTGGTCAGGAACTGCTTCGGGATGATCATGTCGGTATCGACATTGGCCATCGGCAGCGGCGCGGCGATGCCGGTGAGCCTGGTGAACGGCTGCATGGCGCGTCTCTCCTCAGCAGGTGGTCCGGGTGGGGCGCGGCAGGGTCCCGGCCCCGCGCCGCGCCGCTCCGGCTGCGGATCCGATGCTCATCGCATCAGCTCGCGGACGTCGGCGAGCCGGCCGGTGACCGCTGCGGCGGCGGCCATCGCGGGGCTGACCAGGTGGGTGCGCCCGCCGCGGCCCTGGCGGCCCTCGAAGTTGCGGTTCGAGGTCGACGCGCAGCGCTCGCCCGGCTCCAGCCGGTCCGCGTTCATGGCGAGGCACATCGAGCAGCCGGGCTCGCGCCAGTCGAAGCCGGCCTCGATCAGCACCTTGTCCAGCCCTTCCTCCTCCGCCTGCTCCTTCACCAGCCCGGAGCCGGGGACGACCATGGCATGGACGCCGTCGGCCACGCGGCGGCCCTTCGCCACCTGCGCGACCGCGCGGATGTCCTCGATGCGGCCGTTGGTGCAGGAGCCGATGAACACCCGGTCGATCCTGATGTCGGCCATCTTCGTGCCGGGGGTGAGGCCCATGTACTCGAGCGCGCGCTGCATCGCCGCCGCCCGCGCCGCGTCCGGTGCGTCGGCCGGGTCGGGCACCACGCCGGTGATCGGCGCCACGTCCTGCGGGCTGGTGCCCCAGGTGACCTGCGGGTCGATCTCGGAGACGTCGAGCGTGACCTCGGTGTCGTAGACGGCGCCGGGGTCGGACGGCAGCGTCTTCCAGTAGGCGACCGCCGCCTCCCACTGCCCGCCCTTCGGCGCCATCGGCCGGCCCTTTAGGTAGGCGAAGGTGGTCTCGTCCGGCGCGATCAGGCCGGCGCGCGCACCCGCCTCGATCGACATGTTGCAGACCGTCATCCGCCCTTCCATCGACAGGTCGCGGATCGCCTGGCCGGCATATTCGATGACATGGCCGGTGCCGCCGGCGGTACCGATCCTGGCGATGATGGCGAGGATCAGGTCCTTGGCGGTGCAGCCAAAGGGCAGCGCGCCGTTCACCGTGATCCGCATCGTCTTCGCCGGCTGCTGGATCAGGGTCTGGGTGGCGAGCACATGCTCCACCTCCGACGTGCCGATGCCGAAGGCGAGCGCGCCGAAGGCGCCGTGGGTGGCGGTGTGGCTGTCGCCGCAGACGATGGTCATGCCCGGCTGGGTGAAGCCCTGCTCGGGGCCGA
>CALKHQ010000187.1 GCA_937988735.1 uncultured Alphaproteobacteria bacterium | reverse complement strand
CCGCGGCACCGCCCCCCTCGCCTGGACCGACAACGCAGGCGGCGTCCACGCCTGCGCCATCGCCTACCGCGACGACGGCATCGCCTGCGACTGGGGCGCCGGCCCGGTCGCGCTCACCCACGGCAGCGTCGACGGAAGTGCCGTGCACATGCTGATGGACGGCCGTCGCATCGCCGGCCACGTGCTTGCCGACGGCGACCGGCTGGTAGTGCTGACCGACGGCACCCGCACGGAGCTGCATCCGCCGGCCCGCGAGCGCGAGGGCCCGGTTGCCGCCGGCGACGGCAGCGTCACCGCCCCGCTGCCGGGCCGGGTGCTGCAGGTTCACGTCGCCGCCGGCGCGGCCGTTGCGGCCGGCACGCCGCTGCTGGTGCTGGAGGCGATGAAGATGCAGCACACGCTGAACGCCCCCGCCGCCGGCACCGTCGCCGCCCTCCACGTCGCCCCCGGCGATCAGATTGCCCGCGGCGACCTGCTCGTTGTCATCGCGCCGGAGTCGGGCTAGCAGGTTCCCTTCGCCACCAGCCGCCTCATGGCCGGGATGACGATGCCGGGAGGAAGGTGCCCCTTGGTCGACATCGTGAAGCTCTGCGTCGGCTGCGACAGCGTCGCCGCCCTCAGGCGCGCACTGCGGCAGGAATGGAACGAGTGCGCCGAGGAAGGCCCGTTCCGCATCTGGGCACACACCCGCAACGGCCCGAAACGCGCCGACGATATCCTCGCCTCCGGGGGCTCGCTCTACTGGGTGATCCAGGGCGTCATCGCCTGCCGCCAGCGAATCACCGGCTTCGACTTCACCCGCAGGGAAACCGGCGAGCCGCTGTGCCGGATCGGTCTCGACCTCACCGTCGTCCCCACCGCTCCGTGGCCGATGCGCGCCTTCCAGGGCTGGCGCTATCTTCCCGAGGACCGCCGCCCGCCCGACGCCCCCGACTGGATCGGCGACGACGCCCCGCCGCCCGAAATGGAGCGTGAACTCCGCGCCCTGGGCCTGATCTGACGCCCGGCTGCCCTGTCCTCCCGAGGAATGCAGCGACGGCGCGGCCTGGCGTTTGCATCGCCTTCGCGCTCTCCGCTACCATCCGGCGGGGCAGCGATCCCGGAAGACCGGGACCGACAGGGGAGAGGAGTACCGATGCATCGCACAAGCTGCGCGGCCGTTGCGGCTGCCGCCATCGTCGTCGCAGGCACGGCCGCGGCCGAGCCGCTGAAGGTGGGCTTCGTCTACAACAGCCCGATCGGCGACAGCGGCTGGACCTACCAGCACGACCAGGGCCGGCTGGCGATGGAGGCGGCCCTCGGCGACGCGGTCGAGACCGTCTATGTCGAGAGCGTCGCCGAGAACGACGCCGCCCGCGTGATCCGGCAGCTGGTGGAAAGCGGCTGCGGCCTCGTCTTCGGCACCACCTTCGGCTTCATGAACCCGATGGCGGAGGTCGCGGCCGCCTATCCTGACGTCGCCTTCGAGCACGCCACCGGTTACATCACCTCCGACAACATGGGCGTCTATCACGCCCGCGCCTACGAGGCCCGCTACCTGTCCGGCATGGCGGCCGGCGCAGTCAGCGAGACCGGCATCGCCGGCTTCATCGCCTCCTTCCCGATCCCGGAGGTGGTGCGCGGCATCAACGCCTTCACCCTCGGCATGCGCGCCGTGAACCCGGAGGCCGAGGTGCGGGTGATCTGGCTATCCTCCTGGTACGACCCGGGCAAGGAGACCGAGGCCGCCCAGGCGCTGATCGCCCAGGGCGCGGACGTGATCTCGCAGTTCACCGATTCCGCCGCCCCCACCATCGCCGCCCAGGCGGCCGGCGTGTGGTCGATCTCGGTCGGCTCCGACCGCTCCAGCTACGGGCCCGACGCGCACCTCACCTCGGTCGTCTACGAATGGGGCGGCTACTACACCGAGGTGGCGCAGCAGGTGATCGACGGCACCTGGAAGTCGGAGAACGTCTGGGGCGGAATCGGCCGCGGCATGACCGACATCGCGCCGCTGCATCCCGCGGTGCCGGAGGATGTCCGCGCCGCCATCGAGGCCAAGCGCGCTGCCTTTGCCGACGGCAGCGACCACCCCTTCGCCGGCCCGGTCCGCGACCAGTCGGGCGCCGTCCGCATCGAGGAAGGCTCGGTCGGCGACGACGCCATGCTGCTCGGCATGGACTGGTACGTCGAAGGCGTCCAGGGCGAACTCCCCCGCTGATGCCGACTGCCGTCGTCCTTCCCCTTCTCCCCTTGCGGGATAAGGCTACCGGGGCCCGCCTTCGCGGGCCGAAGGCTCCGCACCCCTCTCCCGCGAGGGCAGAGGGAGGTCAGCCATGACCCGCACCCTCATCGCCGACGCGCTGGTCGTCACCATGGACGACCGGCGGCGGGTGCTGGAGCGCGGGGCGGTGCTGGTCGAGGGCGACCGGATCGCGGCCGTCGGTCCGGCGGCCGAGGTCTCCGCCGACGGCGCCGAGCGCATCGATGCCGGCGGCTGCGTCCTCATTCCGGGGCTGGTCAACACCCACGTCCACCTGTCGCAGCAGCTCGGCCGCGGGCTCGCGGACGATGTCGACCTGCTGACCTGGCTGCGCGACCGGATCTGGCCCTACGAGAGCAGCCTGACGGCGGAAGACCAGCGCATCTCCTCGCTGCTGTGCATGGCGGAGCTGGTGCGCAGCGGCGTCACCACCTTCTGCGAGGCCGGGGGCCAGCACGTCGATGCGATGGGCGAGGCGGTCACCGAGGCCGGGCTGCGTGCCGTGCTCTGCCAGTCCACCATGGACACCGGCGAGGGCCTGCCGCCGAGCTGGGTGCAGCCGACGCAGGCCTGCCTCGACCGCCAGCGGGCGCAGCACCAGCGCTGGAACGGCGCGGCGGACGGGCGCATCCGCCACTGGCTCGGCCTGCGCACCCTGTTCAACTGTTCCGACGACCTCGTCCGCGGCACGGTGGCGCTGGCCGAGGCGCTCGGCACCGGCATCAACATGCACCTCGCCGAGGTGATCGATGAGGTCCGCTTCACCGAAGCCCACTACGGCGAGAGTCCGGTCGCGCACATGGCGCGGCTCGGCGGCCTCGGCCCGAACCTGCTCGCCGTCCACGCCGTCTGGCTCGACGCCCGCGACGTGGACCTGATGCTGCGCCATGACGTGAAGGTCTCGCACTGCCCGGCCGCGGCGATGCGGGTGCTGGGCTTTG
The DNA here is from genome assembly GCA_937988735.1 of uncultured Alphaproteobacteria bacterium. Lineage (GTDB taxonomy): Bacteria > Pseudomonadota > Alphaproteobacteria > CALKHQ01 > CALKHQ01 > CALKHQ01. The sequence goes on along the minus strand of CALKHQ010000187.1, from coordinate 1,908 downwards.
CGCCGATACCGGAGCTGGTGACGAAGGGCGTCTGCGTCTCGCTCGGCACCGACGGCGCGCCGTCGAACAACCGCATGGACCTGATCGACGAGATGTGGCTCGCCAGCCTGATCCACAAGGGACGCTGGCTGGACCCGACCGCGATGCCGGCGGAGACGGTGCTGGAGATGGCGACGGTGAACGGCGCCCGCGCGCTGGGCTGGGACGCGGAGATCGGCGCGCTCGCGGCGGGGAAGAAGGCCGACCTCGTGGTCATCGACCCGCGCACCGCCGGCGCGCTGCCCCAGCACGATCCGGTCGCCGGCCTGGTCAGCGCCATGCATTCGGCCAACGTGCGCTCGGTCATGATCGACGGCCGCTGGGTGCTGCGCGACGGCCGGATCACCACCTTCGACGAGCAGGCGGTGCTGGCCGAAGCCGTCGAACGCGCGGCCGCCGTGCGCGCCCGCGCCGGCATCCGCATGCCGACCCGCTTCGCAAGGCATCAATCCTGAGCCGGGGCCCGGCGGGCTTGCGCCGGTTGCCGCCTGGGCTAGGCTGAAACGATTCGAGCGGCAGAAGCCGCCAGCAAAGACGGGAGGAAAGTGCGATGTCCGACGCTCTGGCCAAACAGTCCGGATTCCCCAAGCCGGGGCGGCGCCTGAGGCTCGGCTTCGTCGGCGGCGGCCAGGGCGCGATGATCGGCATCATCCAGGCCACCGGCGCCGCGATCAGCAAGCGGTGGGAGGTCGTTGCCGGTGTGCTGTCCAGCACGCCCGAAAAGGCGCGGGCCTCGGCGAAGGAGTGGTTCCTGCCAGAGGACCGGACCTACACCGACTATCGCGAGATGGCGAAGGCCGAGGCGGCGCGGCCGGACGGGATCGATGCGGTCTGCATCGTCACCCCGAACGACAAGCACTACGAGATGGCTTGCGCCTTCCTCGACGCCGGCATCGACGTCATCTGCGACAAGCCGCTGACCACGACGCTGGAGGACGCGATCGACCTGGTGCGGCGCACACGCAAGGCCGGGGTCGTCTTCGGCGTCCCCCACGCCTTCGCCTCCAACGCGATGATCCGCCAGATGCGGAAGATGGTCGCCGACGGCGCGGTCGGAAAGATCCGGCAGATCCACGTCGCCTATTTCGACGAGTTCCTCGCCATGCCCGGCGCGGAGGAGGGCAAGCAGTTCTCGTGGCGGACCGATCCGAAGCAGTCCGGCATGGCCAGCACCGCCGCCGACATCGGCACCCACGCCTGGCACCTCTCCACCTTCGTCAGCGGGCTGGAGATGCAGAAGGTGCGGGCCGAATTCCACGTCTGCAGCCGGCCGAAGCCGATGGAGGACACGGCGTTCATGCACGTGCGCTTCGCCGGCGACGTGCCGGGCACGCTGAACGTCACCCAGGTCGCGGCCGGCGACCGCGGCGGCCTCCACCTCCGCATCTACGGCGAGGAGGGCAAGCTCGAGTGGCTGCAGAGCGAGTCCGAGAAGCTGCTCTACACGCCCCTCGGCGGCGCGCTGCAGGTGATCACCCGCGGCACCGGCGGCGGCGTCCACCCGGACGTCGAGCCCTACGTCACCCTGCCCCGCGGCTATGCCGAGGGCTGGTTCGAGGCCTGGGCCAACCTCTACACCGAGTTCGCGCTGGCGATCGAGGCGCGCCGCGACGGCCGCACGCTGCCCGAAGGCATGATCGCCTTCCCGACGGTCGAGGACGGCGCGCGCGGCATCAAGTTCGTCGCCGCCGCCGCGAAGTCGAACGCCGAGGGCGGCACCTGGCAGGACTGCACGCTGGACCTGTCGGACATCTGACGCATCCCCGCACGAGCCGCTCCCCCTCCCCATGCCCGGCGTCCTGCTGCCACCCGGCAGCAGGCAGAGGCCCGCACCTCCATCCGTCATCGTCCGGCTTGACCGGACGATCC
>CALKHQ010000186.1 GCA_937988735.1 uncultured Alphaproteobacteria bacterium | reverse complement strand
TTCCTGACCGATGTACAGGTGACAGAACCCGCCGATCAGGCCCATGCCGTAGAGCTGCCCCGCCTTCTCCTCGAAGCGGCGGATCAGGAGCATCTGGCGGTAGGCTTCAAGCAGCGAATTCGCCCCCAGCTCGGGTATGGAGCCGGCGTTGCCCTGTACGGCCGCGCGGGGTTTGCGTCTGGTCGCCGCCATGGAACGGTTTCCCTCCCAACTGTCCGTTGGACAGCAAGCTGGCACGCAGACCGGGCTTAATCAATGTGTCAGTGCGATATTTTATTCCCAATAAGGGCCTTGTCTTCTCACGGAATTTCGCGGCCCGGGACGGGGTTAACCGAAAGTCGGTTAATCGGCCTGCGAGGCAGCGGGAAGGCCGTCGAAGATGACCACTTCACCCTCGTGAATGTGGCCGAGCAGAACCCGCGCCCGCTCCTCCAGCATGTCCAGCGACAGGTTGCGCGCACGCAGGAGCGAGACCTGGTGATCCAGCGTCGCCCGCTCGCGCGCGGTCTCCGCCCGCTCGGCCTCGGCTTCGGCCAGCGTCTCCTGCAGGCGCCAGTAGGCCAGCAGACCACGCTGTCCGTTCACCGCGTGCCAGGCGAAATAGCAGAGCGCGAGCAGGCCGGCGACCGCCGGCAGCACGACCCGGATGCGGGAACGGAACTCGCGAAACAGCGCCATCCCGGCACCGAATCACGGATCGGGAGTCGGGTCAAATGGAATTGGCGCCCGCGCGGCGGGGCGCGGTCAGCGCCGCCATTTCGCGTATTGGGCGCTGGTGCTGAGCTGCTCCTCGATGCGGAGAAGCTGGTTGTACTTCGCCATCCGGTCGGTACGGGACAGCGAGCCGGTCTTGATCTGGCCGCAGTTGGTGGCGACGGCGAGGTCGGCGATGGTCGCATCCTCGGTCTCGCCCGAGCGGTGGGACATCACCGCGCTGTAGCCCGCCCGATGGGCCATGTCCACGGCGGCCAGCGTCTCCGTCAGCGAGCCGATCTGGTTCACCTTCACCAGGATGGCGTTGGCGGCACCGTCGGCGATGCCGCGGGACAGCCGCTCGGTGTTGGTGACGAACAGGTCGTCGCCGACGAGCTGCACACGGTCACCGACGGCCCGGGTCAGGGCAACCCAGCCGTCCCAGTCGTCCTCCGCCATCCCGTCCTCGATCGAGACGATCGGATAGCGGCGGGTCAGATCGACGAGGTAGTCGACCATCTCGTCGGAGCGGAGGCGCCGGCCCTCGCCGGCCATGTCGTAGACACCGTCGCGGTAGTACTCGGTGGCGGCGCAGTCCAGCGCCAGCACCACGTCCTCGCCGGGCCTGCGGCCCGCCGCCTCGATCGCGCGCATGATGAAGCCCAGCGCGTCGTCGGTGCTCTTCACGTTCGGGGCGAAGCCGCCCTCGTCGCCGACATTGGTGCTGTGCCCAGCGTCCTTCAGCGCCTTCTTCAGCGCCTGGAACACCTCGGCGCCCGTCCGCAGCGCCTCGCGGAAGCTCTCGGCGCCGACCGGCATGATCATGAATTCCTGGATGTCGACCGGGTTGTCGGCATGGGCCCCGCCGTTGAGGATGTTCATCAGCGGGATCGGCAGCACATGGGCGCCGGCGCCACCGACGTAGCGGTAGAGCGGAAGCCCGGCGTCCTCCGCGGCGGCCCTGGCCACGGCGAGCGACACGCCGAGGATCGCGTTGGCGCCCAGCCGCTGCTTGTTCGCGGTGCCGTCGAGGTCGAGCATCGCGGCGTCGATCAGCCGCTGCTCGGTCGCGTCCATGCCGACCAGAACGTCGCGGATCTCGCCGTTGACCGCGGCGACCGCCTTCAGCACGCCCTTGCCGCCGTAGCGGCCCTTGTCGCCGTCGCGCAGCTCGATCGCCTCGTGGGCTCCGGTCGACGCGCCGGAGGGGACGGCGGCGCGGCCGAAGGCGCCTGTCTCGAGCGTGACGTCCACCTCGACCGTCGGGTTGCCGCGGCTGTCCAGAATCTCGCGGCCCACGATGTCAACGATCGCCGCCATCGCCTCTCTCCCCCTGGATGTCAGTTGCCGGTCGCGTCCAGTGCCACCGGGTGCGCCTTTGCCAGCGCGTCGAATGCCTTCAGCGTCTCGAGGATTTCCGGCAGGTCGCTGAACCGGATCATGTTCGGCCCGTCGGAGGGGGCGCGGTCCGGATCGCGGTGGGTCTCCATGAACACGCCCGCGACGCCCACTGCCACCGCCGCCCGGGCCAGCACCGGCGCGAAGGCGCGCTGGCCGCCGGAGGTGGTCCCCTGCCCGCCCGGCTGCTGGACGGAATGGGTGGCGTCGAACACCACCGGGCAGCCGGTCCGCGCCATGATCGGCAGCGACCGCATGTCGGAAACGAGTGTGTTGTAGCCGAAGCTGACCCCTCGCTCGGTGAGCAGCACGTTGCGGTTGCCGGCCTGGTCCAGCTTGGCGACCACGTTCGCCATGTCCCACGGCGCGAGGAACTGGCCCTTCTTCACGTTGACGGCCCGGCCGGTCTTCGCTGCCGCGACCAGCAGGTCGGTCTGGCGGCAGAGGAAGGCCGGGATCTGGAGCACGTCGACCACCTCGGCCACCCGCGCGCACTGGCTGGCGTCGTGGACGTCGGTGAGCACCGGGCAGCCCCAGCGTTCGCGCACCTCGGCGAAGATCGGCAGCGCCGCCTCCAGCCCCACGCCGCGGGCGCTGGACAGCGAGGTGCGGTTCGCCTTGTCGAACGAGGTCTTGTAGATGAAGCCGATACCGAGCCGCGCGCAGAGCTCCGTCAGCGCGTGGGACATCTCCAGCGCGTGGTCGCGGCTCTCCAGCGCGCAGGGACCGGCGATCAGGGTGAACGGCAGGCGGTTGCCGATCTCGACCTTGCCGACGCGCACCACGCGCTCGCCGGGCCGTCCCGGATCGCTGTCGGACATCAGACCAGCCTTTCCTGTTCCACCGCGGCGCGCACGAAGCTGGTGAACAGCGGGTGCGGCTTGTCAGGGCGCGACTTGAGCTCGGGGTGGAACTGGACGCCGATGAACCACGGATGGTCCTGCAGCTCCACGATCTCCGGCAGCGCCCCGTCCGGCGACGTGCCGGAAAACACCAGTCCCGCCTTCTCCAGCCGCTCCTTGTAGTTGATGTTCACCTCGTAGCGGTGACGGTGCCGCTCGACGATGCTGGCCGTCCCGTAGATCTCCTGCACCTTGCTGTTCGGCTTCAGGATCGCCGGGTAGGCGCCCAGGCGCATGGTCCCGCCCTTGGCGTCGTCCTTGGTCCGGACCTCGATGCTGTTGTCGCGCACCCATTCGGTCAGCAGGCCGACCACCGGCTCCGGGCTCGGCCCGAACTCGGTGGAGCTGGCGTTGGGCAGTCCCGCCAGGTTGCGGGCCGCCTCGATCACCGCCATCTGCATGCCGAAGCAGATGCCGAAATAGGGCACGCGATGCTCGCGGGCAAAGCGGGCCGCCTGGATCTTGCCCTCGGCCCCGCGCTCGCCGAAGCCGCCCGGAACCAGGATGCCGTGCACGCCGGAGAGGTAGTGAACCGCGTCCTCGCGCTCGAAGACCTCGGAGTCGATCCACTCCATCCGCACCCGCACGTTGTTGGCGATGCCGCCGTGGGTCAGCGCCTCGCCCAGCGACTTGTAGGCGTCGAGCAGGTTGGTGTACTTGCCGACGATGGCGATGCGGACCTCGCCGTCAGGCGACGTTGCGCGGCGACAGATCTCCTCCCACACCTCCAGGTTGGGCGGCGGCGCGTCGTCCAGCCCGAAGTGGCGGCAGACCTCGCGGTCGAAGCCCTCCTGGTGCAGCATCAGCGGCACCCGGTAGATCGTGTCCGCGTCCAGCGCCGGGATCACCGCGTCGCGGCGCAGGTTGCAGAACAGCGCGATCTTGCGCCGCGCCTCGTCCGGGATCGGACGGTCGCAGCGGCACAGCAGGATCGACGGCTGGATGCCCAGGCCCAGCAGTTCCTTCACCGAATGCTGGGTCGGCTTGGTCTTGAGCTCCCCCGCCGACGGG
>CALKHQ010000185.1 GCA_937988735.1 uncultured Alphaproteobacteria bacterium | reverse complement strand
GCCCTGCTCGACGACCCGTCGGAGCCGGTCGGCCTGTCGGCGGCCTATGCGCTCGGCGCCATCGGTGCGCCCGCGATCGGGGCCCTGGTGGCGGCCATGCAGGCCAACGACGGCGAGAACGTCGATGACGCCCGCGTGTTCGTGGACGAGGGCCAGAAGAGCGAGCTGGAGATGCAGGCGCGCAACGCCGCCCACGGCCTGGTCGCCGTGGGGCCGGAGGCCGCGCCGGCGCTGGTCGCCGCCTTCGCCACCGCGCGGCCCCGCGTCCGGAAGTACATCGCCTTCGCCCTCGGCGAGATCCGCGACGACTCGCCGGGGGTGCACGACGTGCTGATCCGCGCCGCCGCCGATCCCGACGACAACGTGCGGATGAATGCGGTGGAGGCGCTGGGGCTGAAGGCGTCCGCACCGGCGGTGGTGGAGGCGCTGGCTGCTGCCCTGTCGGACGACGTGGACGAGGTCCGGTTCAACGCCGCTCTCGCGCTGGCCCGGCACGGCCCGGCGGCGGAGCCCGCCACCGAAGCGCTGATCGCCGCGCTGGACGACGGCAACCGCTACGTGCCCGGCTATGCCGTCGAGGCGCTGGAGCGGGTCGGGACGCCGCGGGCGACCCGGGCCCTGATCGCCCACCTCAAGGGCGCGCGCTGGTGCCCGCTCACCAGCAACCGGAGCCTGTTCTGACGGGACTGCCCGGCCCGCATCGCCGGAGCGTATGACGGATGGCCCGCAGGCCTGCGGGGGAAGCCGGCTGGGGGCGCACCGCGGTCGCGAGCGCCGTCAGCCTGCTGTGGTGCCTGCCCCTGCTGGTCATCGTCAGCTACGCGTTCAAGACCCGCATCCAGGTGCTGGCGGCCGACGCCGACACCTTCGCCGAGATTGTCGCCAGCCTGTTCTGGTTCGAGCCGACGCTGGACAACTTCGCCCGCATCTTCGTCCAGCCGGAGATGGTCGGCAGCTCGGTGCGGGACACGGAGTTCTACTGGTACTTCCTCAACTCCTTCATCATCGTCGGCACCTCCACCGTCCTTGCCCTGCTGATCGCGACGCCGGCCGCCTACGGCTTCTCCCGCTTCCCGCCGCGCGGCACGCCGGGACTGATGGTGGCGATCCTCGTCACCCGCATGCTGCCGCCGATCACCATCGGCCTGCCGGTGTTCCTGCTCGCCTCGCTGACCGGCACCATCGGCAGCCACGCCGCCATCATCGCCCTCTACACGGCCTACAACCTGGCCTTCGCGGTGTGGATGATGAAGAGCTTCTTCGACGAGCTGCCGCCGGACATCGCCGACGCGGCGCGCCTGGACGGCAGCTCCGAGTTCCGCGTGTTTACGCGGATGCTGCTGCCGAACGTGAAGGCGGGGCTCGCGGCAACCGCCGTGTTCGCGCTGATGCTGACGTGGAACGAGCTGTTCTACGCCATGCTGCTGACCGACGCCGGCAGCCGGACCGTTCCGGCGGCGATGGTCATCTACATGGGGGCCGCCGGCAGTGCCGACTACGGCATGCTCGCCGCGATCGTCACCCTGTCGCTGATCCCGGTGCTGATCGTCACCTACGTGCTGCAGGGCCATCTGCTGCGCGGCGTGACCTTCGGCACGATCCGGCGGTAGCTGACCGCAGGCGCGGCAACAACGCGTTGAGCTCGTTGCCGTTTCAGGGCAGGCTCGGACGCCGTTGCCGTGAAGCGGAGAGATCGCCCGTGCGGGCCGGTTGCGGAGCGCTGCTGCTGTCCCTCCTTCCCTTCGCCCCGGCCTGGGGCCAGGAGCCGGAGTGGCTCGCCTACGACCTCGCCGATCCGGCCGGCCGCACGGTGGCGCAGCTCCAGTTCGGCGTGGCCGCAACCCAGGCGCTGACCTTCGCCGCCACCTGCAGCGAAGGGCAGCCGGACACGGCCGCGACTTTTCACGTCGACACCGGCGTCATACCCGCCGGCGATCCGGTGACCGTGGTGATCGAGGTTTCAGGTCGCCGGGAAACGCGGCCCGGCGCGGTGGTGGAAGACGCGTTCGGCACCCATGCCGTGGCCCGGCTGACGCGCGACGACCCGGTCTGGGAGCGGCTGGCCGCCGGGCTGGTCGCCAGCATCGGCGTCGAGGGCGCGCAGCCGACGGGCATCCACCTGCGCGGCAGCCGGGTCGCGATCACCCGCTTCCTCGCAAGCTGCGCGAACCTGGCCGCGATGCCCGCCCCGCCGGCGCCCGTCGCCTCCCTCCCGCCGCCGACGCCCGAAACGGAGGACAGCTCAGCGGAGCCCGCCGCAGCGAACGATGCGGCCAGGGCCGAAGCGGCGGATGGTGCCGGGGCCGGGACCGCGGATGCCGACCCCGCGCTGCCCCTTCCGCCAGCCGAGGCTCCCGCCGCGCCGCAGCCGCCCTGGCCGCTCTACGTCACCGGCGCGGAGCCGGTCCCGGCGTTCTCGGCCATGCGCTTCGGCATCGCCCTCGACCCGCTGCCGCCCGGCACCACCGTGCGGCGCACCGGCGCCAGCGGGGTGCGCGACAGCCACGAGTGGGTGGAGGTGCAGACGGTGGACGCGCGCGCCCGGACCGTGTGGGTGCGGCGCGACCAGCTCGAGCCCAGCGCCGCCGGCGCCGCCACCTACGCCAACCCCGATCCGGCAGCGGCGCTGCTGATGCGCGCCGAACCGTCGCCGCAGGCGCCGGTGGTAGGCTCGATCCCGGCCCGTGCCGTCGGCATCGCTGACCAGGGCCAGCGCCAGGGCGACTGGGTGCTCGTCAGCTTCGGCGGCATCACCGGCTGGGTCTCGCACCTGTTCCTGCAGCCAGTCGGTGCCACCCTGCCCGCAGTGACGGGCGCACCGGAGGAAGCCCCGGCGCCCGCAATCGCCACCATCGAGCCCTATCGCGCGGTCCACGACGCGTGGACGGTGGACTGCGACCCCTGCCGCAGACCGGCCGAGGGCGCCGCCTGCCGCATCACGGCGCCATCGGGCGCGACCGCGGGCCGTCAGGCGACACTGGCCGTCGAGCCGGATGCCGACGGCTCCACTGCCCTCGGCGCGCGCTACACGGCGCGGGCCGCGCTGCCCGCGCCGGCGGACGCGATCCTCACCCTCGCGGTGGACACCGCCCCGCCGGTCATGGTGGCCGGCGGCGGCTGGCGGCTCGATCCCGCGAGCGGCGACGCGCTGATCGCGGCGGCGGCGGTCGAGCCGATGCTGCCCGCGCTCCGCAGCGGCCACACCCTCACCATCAGCGTCAGCGACGGGGCGCGGATCTGGGTCGACCAGTTCGCGCTGGCCGGCTTCGCAACGGCCATCGCCGACGTCGCCAGCCGCCTGCCGATGCCGAGCCGCTCCGGCAACCCCTACGCCTGCCCGGCGCCGGACGAGGGCGCGACCGCCGCGGCAGACGGCACGGCCGGATGAAACCGCTGGCCGCTTTCGCCGCGTACGGGAGCATGAGCGGGCCGCGCCGGGGCACGGCCCCGCCGGCTCAGGGCTCCTGCTGGGCGGCCCAGTGCAGCGGCTGCAGGGCCTTCACCGCCGGCCGCCACACGTTCTCGAAGCGGTGGCGGTAGAGCGCGCCCCACTCCGGCACCGGCTCCACCTGCTGGACCGTCCGCGGCACCGCCTTCAGCGCCTCGTCCAGCCCCCGGTAGACGCCGGCAGCGAGGCCCGCGAACAGCGCCGCGCCCAGGCTCACCGCCTCCTCGACCTCGACGACGTCGAGGGTGCGCTCGTAGACCGTGGCCTTGATCTTCAGCAGCAGCGAATTCTTCGCACCGCCGCCGATGATCCGGATCCGCGGGTCCTGCGGCGCGCCGGGAATGGCAGTCACCGCGTCCTTCAGGTTGCGCAGGTCGTAGGCGATGCCTTCCAGCAGCGCCCGGTAGAGCACGGCGGGGTTGGCGTCGGTGTTGAGCCCGATGAAGGCCCCGCGGGAGCGCGCGTCCTGGTTCGGCGGCGTGCCGAGCCGGAGGTGGGGGAAGAAGTGCACGCCGAGGCTGCCCGGCGGCACCGCGGCCGCACCCTCGTTCAGGCTGTCGTAGGAGGCGCCGCCGGCGAAGGCGGAGCGGAACCATTCCACCGCCGCGCCGCAGGTGTAGAGGCCGCCGAGCGCGAAATACATCGGGCGCTCGACGACGAACACGCCCTGCTCGAAGCCTTGGGCGACGATCGCGGGATCCTCGAACGGACGGTCGATCGCGAGCAGGCACGCCTCCGACGTGCCCAGCGAATCGATCAGCGTGTTCGGCTCGAACGCGCCGACCGCGAGCCCGCCCAGCGGATGGTCGTGCCCGCCGACGCCGACGACGCAGCCTTCGGGCAGCCCGGTCGCCGCCGCCACCTCCGGCCGGATCGTTCCCACACGGGTGCCGGAGGGGAGGATCTGCTGGAACTGATGCCGCGGCACGCCGACGGCCTCGATCAGGTCCCACGCCCAGTCGAGCGTGTGCAGGTCGAGGGCGAGCTGGCGACAGGCGATGCTGTAGTCGGTCACCACCTCGCCCGACAGCCTGTAGGTCAGGAAGTCGGCGACGGTGAGCCAGTGGGCGGTGCGGGCGAAGGCGTCGGGGTCGGTGCGCCGGAACCACATCTGCTTCAGCAGGCCCGCAATCGGATCGACCCGCATGCCGAGGCGGAGCGCCAGCCGGTCGGGATCGAACATCTCGCGCAGGCGGATCTCCTCCGCCTTGGCCCGCTTGTCGTACCAGCCGATGGCGCGCGCGGTCGGGCGGCCTTCCGCATCGAGCCCGATGCCGGTCTCGCCGACGCTGGAGGTGGCCACGCCGACGATGCGGCCGGGGTCGTCCACCTGCGCCACCGCCGTCCGGATGGCGGCAACGGCGCCTTCCCACAGCCGGTCCGAGTCGAATTCGACCCAGCCCGGATGGGGCACGTCCATCGGCGTGGGCGTCGAGCCTTCCGCGACCTTGGCCCCGGAAGCGGTGAAGATCAGCGCGCGGACGCGGGTGGTGCCGGCATCGACACCGAGCAGCAGCGGCTCAGCCTTCATTGCCGGCCCTCCTCCCCCTCAGCATTGGTGTGCAAGACTCCATTTGTAACGCTGGCAGTACAACAGTAGTTTGCCGCTGCGGAAGCCGCCACCCTCCGGCTGCCGACACCCGCGGAGCGCGAAGGCGAACCGCTGTGCCGCAGCCGGCGGATGCAGCGGGCCGGCCGCGATCCGTCCTCGCAAGAGCCTACCCCTGGAGAACGCACCCGATGACCGCGCTGAACCTGAAGCTGGCCAACATCCGAGCCGGACGCTACACGCCCAAGGACTTCATCATCGCCGACGCCAAGGACGGCGACATGGGCTTCGGGCGCACTGCGCCGGGACCGGACCTCACCAGCAACCGGCTGAAGACCCGGGCGCAGTACCTGCAGGCAATGGAGGAGATGTGCGACAGCGGGGCAATCGACATCCTGCTCTGCTCGGCCTCCACCTGCGAGATCCTGACGCGCCGCGGCGTCTTCGAGCGCAGCGGCGTCACCCCGGCCATCCGGCTGAACGACAGCACCTGCATCTGGAGCCATCGCGGCGGCACCTACCGCAACCATCCGTCGCGGCCGTTCCGGACCGTCGAGATCGAGCGGGCGCGCCCGTTCGCCGACCTCGGCCTCTACTCGATCACGCCGTCAAACGACGTGGAACGCGACCTGGAGACGCTGCAGGCCTATCGCGACTTCCGCCGCGAGGCCGCGCAGTACGGGATGCGGCACTTCCTCGAGGTGTTCAACCCGGCCTTCGACATCGGCCTTGCCGACGGCGTCGAGATCGGCGCGTTCATGAACGACTACATCGTCCGCACGCTGGCGGGCGTCACCTCCGTCGACTATCCGCTGTTCCTGAAGGCCGTCTACAACGGCCCGGCCGCGCTGGAGGAGCTCGCCTCCTATGATCCGGAGCGGCTGATCGTCGGCATCCTCGGTGGCGGCAAGGGCACCACCCGCGACACCTTCGAGCTGGTGTTCCAGACCCAGAAGTACGGCGGCCGCGTCGCCCTGTTCGGCCGCAAGATCAACCTGGCCGTCGCGCCGGTTCCGCTGGTCCGCCTGATGCGGGAAGTCGTCGCCGGCACGATCGACACCAGGGAGGCGGTCGCCGCCTATCACGGCGAGATCCAGAAGCTGGGCCTCCGCCCCGACCGCCCGCTCGAGGACGACCAGGTCATCACCGAGGCCGTGCTGAAGAACTGACGGGCGTTCCCGTCCATCCGAAGATGGCCGGGCCCCGTCCCGGCCATCTTTTTCTCTGCCGATACCCGGTGCACCCCCTGGGAAGAGGCGACCCAAAAACGTTTCGGCGGGGGCACCGCAGCCCTATAATGACGGGCAAAGACGCCACGGGAGGAGCGCTCATGGAGCTCAGCAAGGAACAGCTGGAGCAATATCGCGAGGACGGGTTTGTCATCGTCGAGGACGTGTTCGAGCCTGCCGAACTGCAGCCGACGATGGACGCGATCGCCGAACTGGTCGACATGTTCGCCGAGCGGCTGTATGCGGCCGGCCGGATCCGGAGCAAGCACGAGGACAAGGACTTTCATCACCGCCTGGCGGCGATCGAGAAGGAGCACCCCGAGACCTCGGTGCTGATCCACCAGTACAGCGTGCTGCCCAAGGCGCTGGCGGAGCTGTGGTCCTGCGACAAGCTGATCGGGATGATCCGCCAGATCATCGGGCCCGACATCGCCGGCCACCCGATCTGGAACATCCGCTCCAAGACGCCCCAGACCCGCCGGATGACCGTGCCCTGGCACCAGGACACCGCCTATCTGCTCGCCGGCGCCGAAACCACCATGCAGCCGACCGCCTGGATCCCGTTCGAGGACATCGACGAAAAGATCGGGGCGCTGCAGGTGATCCGCGGCGGCCACAGGCCCCCGAAGGTCTACAAGCATTACCGGGAGAAGCAGGTCGGGCATTCGAAGTCGTGGTATCTGTTCATCCCGCACAACGACCTGCCCCATGACCGCATCGTCACCTGCGAGATGAAGTTCGGCTCGGTGCTGCTGCTCAACCAGCTGGTGCCGCACCGCAGCCTGGAGAACTTCTCCGACAAGGTGCGCTGGAGCGTGGACCTGCGCTGGCAGGACCCGAAGCTGCCGACCGGCGTCGAGGGGCACAGCGAGCCGATCATCATGCGCAAGGCGAGCGACCCCGACTGGCGGCCGGACTGGGACGCCTGGATCGCCGCCGAGCGGGAGCGGCAGAAGGTCTGGCGCGGCCGCCAGGGCGAGGCGCAGTTCGACCTGGAGGTCGAGGGCGGCTGGCTGGCGCGCTGGCCGGACCCGGTGCCCGAAGGCGCCCGGATCGAGTAGCGGGAGACCATGGAGATGCAGAACGCCGCCGCGGTCGAGAACGATCTGGTCGAGACGATCGCCGAGGAGCTGATGCACGGCCAGGGCTACTACGTCCTGCCGGATGCCTATGACGCCGAGACCATCGCCGAGGCGAAGGCGCGGGTGATCGAGCTGACCCGGGCGCAGGCCAGGGTCGAGCGGGAGAGCGCCCTGTCCACCGTGCTGAGCGAGGTCGATCACGTCTGGAACCTGATCGACAAGGGCGAGGTGTTCGAGCGGATGGCGCAGCATCCCACCATCCTCGCCGTGTTCTCCCGCATCCTCGGCAACGAGCTGAAGCTCGGCTCCTTCGCCGCCCGCGTGCTGCCGCCGGGCGGGAAGGCCCAGCTGCCGCACCTCGATTACCCGTACTGGGACCTCTACAACGGCGACAGCTTCCCGCGCGGGATCAACAGCACCTTCTTCATGAACTGCCAGGCGACGATCATGCTCGACGACTTCACCGTCGAGAACGGGGCGACCATGGTAGCGCCGGGCACGCAGAAGCTGGGCCGCTGGCCGGATCAGGAGACCTTCAACGCGAAGATGATCCAGACCACCGGAAAGGCCGGCTCGGTCATGCTGATGACCGGCCTGCTGTGGCACGGCTCGGGCGCCAACCGCACCGACAGGAGCCGCATCGGCATCCTCGGCCAGTACCTGCCCAAGTTCGTGAAGCCGATGGAGGACCAGCTCCGGAGCGTGAGCCAGGCGGTCATCGACCGCGCGACGCCCACGCTCCGGGCGCTGCTGGGCGTGGACTACCCCTACCCGCAGGTTCTGGACAAGAGCGCCGGCGCCGCCTACTGAGGCCGGCCTAGGCGCGGGCGGGGCCGCCGGCGTCGCCGACGAGCCGCGGCAGATAGGCCAGCAGCGTCAGCGACCGCAGCGCCATGAACAGCATGTAGGCCGTCCACAGCCCGTGGTTGCCGTACCAGCCGGCGAGCAGCCACCCCGCGCCGACGAACAGTGCGGTGGAGACGATCATCGCGTTGCGCATCTCCGCGGTCCGCGTGGCGCCGATGAAGATGCCGTCCAGCATGTAGCTGCCCACCGCCACCACCGGCGCCGCCGCCATCCACCAGCGGTAGTCGGCAGCGAGCGCCCGCACCTCCGGCAGGTCGGTCATCAGCGCCACCAGCAGCTCGGCCAGCCCGGCATAGACCACGGCGAACGCCGCGGCGACGGCGAAGCCGGCCAGGGTGGTCAGCCGCATCGCCGCGAGCAGTGCGTGCCGGTTGCGGGCGCCGATCGCCTGCCCGACCAGCGCCTCGGCGGCGAAGGCGAAGGCGTCGAGGGCATAGGCGAGGAAGCTCTGGAACTGCAGCAGGATCGCGTTGACGGCGAGGATGGTGTCGCCGAACCGCGCGCTGCGGTCGGTGAGCCAGGCGAAAGCGAACACCAGCGCCAGCGTGCGCAGGAAGATGTCGGCATTGACGCCTGCCAGCCGCTTCAGCGCTGGGGCGTTCAGCAGCACTGCCCGCGGGATGCGCCAGCCGCCGGTCATCGCCCGCAGCCGGCGGCGGACCATCGCCAGCCCCAGGGCGAGCCCGCCGGCTTCCGCCAGCACCGCGGCTGCGCCGACGCCGGCGACTCCCCAGTCCAGGACGATCACGAACAGCAGGCTCAGCGCCACGTTGATCAGGTTGGCGACGATCTGGGTCACCATCGCCGCCCGCGTCGCCTGCACGCCGAGCAGCCAGCCGAGCACGGCATAGCCGCCGAGGGTGAAGGGCGCCCCCCAGATGCGGACGTGGAAGTAGGTGGCCGCCAGCGCCTCCACCTGCGCGCTGCCGCCGAGGATGGCGAAGGCAGCCACCGCGACCGGCCACTGCAGCACGATCAGCGCCGCTGCCGCCGCGCCGGCGAGTGCCAGCGGGCGCAGGAAGGCGGCCCGCAGCTCCAGCATCGCCGGCTCGGACGCGTCGGCCTGCCACCGGCCCAGCGCCTGCGCCGTGAGCCCGGTGGTGCCCATGCGCAGGAAACCGAAGCCCCAGTATACGAAGCTGAAGATCAGGGCGCCGAGCGCGACCCCGCCGATATAGGCCGGGTCGGGCATGTGGCCCATCACCGCCGTGTCGACCAGCCCGATCAGCGGCACGGTGACGTTGGAGATGACGATCGGGACGGCGAGCGCAATCACCCGCCGCAGCCCGGTCGCGCCCGCGGACGCGCCGCTCATGCCGCCTCATGCCCGCGGCCGCGGGCCGGCCGGCGCGCCATTTGTCCCCCGCCGGCACATCGCATAGAGTGCGCCGTCATGCTGCCCCGCGCGTGCACAACCCGTCCTTGCCAATGCTCCGCACGCTGATCCTGCTGCGCCACGCCAAGTCCGACTGGGGCTCGGGAGCGAAGGGGGACCACGAGCGCCCGCTGAACGCACGCGGGGAGCGTGCCGCGGCCGTCATGGGTGTTTACCTCAGGCAGGAGGGGCTTGCACCCGATCTGGTGCTGACCTCGACCGCCGTCCGCGCCCGCACGACCGCCGAGCTGGTGCTGCGCCATGGCGGGCTCGACGCCCCGGTACGGGCGGAGAACGATCTCTACCTGGCGGATCCGGAGCGCATCCTCGCCACCCTGCGCGCCGCGGGAGAGGACCCCGCGCGGATCCTGCTGGTCGCGCACAACCCGGGGCTGGAAGAGCTGGTGCAGCTCGTTGCGGCCCGGGCCTCCGGCGACCTCGCCGCCGCGGCCGGCGCCGGCCTTCCCACCGCCGGCCTCGCCGTCTGCACTTGCGACACCACGTGGACGGAAGTGCATCCAGGCGCGCTGACGCTCACGCGCATCGCCGCGCCGAAGTCGCTGGTCTGAGTCCGGCAATCGTGCACACGGAAGCCGCCGAAGACCAGGAGCGCGAGATCGCCCTTGCCCTCGGCAGCGTTGCGCCGGAGACGGTGCTGGCGCACCCGCTGGTCGCGGCCCGCGCGATCGACAGTCCGGTCGAGGAGCGGCTCGTTTCCACCTACTACGACACCGCGGACCGGGCGCTTGCCGCGCGCGGAATCGTGCTCCGCGTCCGGCAGGGCCCGAGGGGCACCGTCCAGACGGTCAAGCGCGGCGGC
Source organism: uncultured Alphaproteobacteria bacterium (assembly GCA_937988735.1). Lineage (GTDB taxonomy): Bacteria > Pseudomonadota > Alphaproteobacteria > CALKHQ01 > CALKHQ01 > CALKHQ01. The sequence goes on along the minus strand of CALKHQ010000185.1, from coordinate 8,582 downwards.
CCCAAAGGGGCGGGCCTCGCCGCCCGCGACGAGTGGGAGACGCCACTCGCCGGGCCGGAACCACTCTGGCCGCCGCCGATCCCGGGCGAGACCGGCGACGCGCTGGCCCGGATCGCGGGGAAAGCGTCCCTCGCACCGCTCTTCGTCACCGACTTCACCCGCCGCCGCTGCCGGCTCGCTGCCCCCGACGGCGGTGAGGTCGAGGTCGCCGCGGACAGCGGGGAGATCCGCGCCGGCGATCGTCGCTGGCCGGTCGCCGAGGTGGAGCTGGAGCTGAAGCGCGGGGACGCCGCGGCGCTGTTCGACCTCGCCCTCGACCTCTGCCGGGAGCTGCCGCTCACCCTCCAGATGGTGAGCAAGGGCGAGCGCGGGCTGATGCTCGCCGACGGCAGCCGCCCGCGGGCGGTCACCGCGCGCCGCCCGGTGCTGGACCGGGCGATGACCGTCGCCGACGCCTTCGCCGTGCTGCTGTCCGCGGCCGCTGGTCATGCGGCAAGCAACGTGCCCGCCATCGTCGAGCAGTCGGCCCCGGTCGAGGGCGTCCACCAGATGCGCGTCGGCCTGCGCCGGCTGCGCGCCGGGCTGGCACTGTTCAAGCGCCGGCTGGCGAAGCGCGAGCGGGCAGCGCTGCGCCGCCTGATCCGCCCCTCGCTCGACCGTCTCGGGCCGATGCGCGACCTCGACGTGTTCGTCGACGAGACCCTGCCGCCGGTGCTGGCCGCCTTCCCCGGCGACGAGGCCGTGGCCGCCTTCCACACGCAGGCCTGCACCAGCCGCCTCGCCGCCCGGACCGCGCTCGCCGCCTTCCTCGCGACGCCCGAGTGCTCACGGGACTGGCTCGCCATCGGCCGCTGGCTCGCTCAGGTCCACGTCGATGACGACGGCCCGGTCACCGACTTTGCCCGCAAGGTCCTCCGCAAACGCGCGCGGCGGGTGAAGCGGGCGGCGAAGGAGGCGGTGGGCGGACCGCCCGACGCACTCCACGTGCTCCGCATCGAGGTGAAGAAGCTGCGCTACGCCGGCGAATTCTTCGCCGCCCTGTTCGACGAGGCCGACACCCGGCCGGTGCTGAAGGCGCTGCGCCGCGCGCAGGACGCGCTCGGCCGGCTCAATGACGTCGCGGTTTGCGACGCGGTAGCGGCGCAGGTCCGCGCCGACGCGCCCGACGACCCGCTCGTCGCCCGCGGCGCCGGCATTGTCGCCGGGTTCGTCCACGCCCGCGCTGCCGCTGCCCGCACCGAAGCCGAAGCCGCCTACGCCGCCTTCGCCCGCCTCCGCCCGTTCTGGAAGTAGGCTGTCGCGCGGCCGGGGCCTTCCACGCGTCAGCCGCGGCAGTTGTCCCGCAGCCAGTGCGGCCCCGTCATCTGGCAAGGATGGGCAACGCGTTCCGATGGCGGCCCATGCCGGCGCGCGCGATCTCCATCTGCCTCCCGAACGGGATCACGGGCCGAGAGCCGGAGCGAGCATCCGGCCCCCGGTCAGGTGCAGCCGGTCGCCTTCCCGGACCCGCAGCAGCGCGGGGCTTCCTCGGGGAGAACGGCGCCCACGGAATTTCCGGTCCGGCATACCTTGAGCTGGACCATGGCTGCCTCCCGCGCCTTCGCACGAACGTCATGATGGCATGCCGGGCAGGCAAGCCGAACGGTCCGCGTCCTGCCCCGGCGGAAGCAGGACGCGGAAACGGTACAATCAGGCGAGCTGATAGCTCGTCTTGACCGTGGTGTAGAACTCCTGGGCGTAGTGGCCCTGTTCGCGCGGGCCGTAGCTGGAGCCCTTCCGGCCGCCGAACGGCACGTGGTAGTCCACGCCTGCGGTCGGCAGGTTGACCATGGTCATGCCCGCCAGGCTGTTGGCCTTGAAGTGACTGGCGTACTTCAGCGAGGTGGTGCAGATGCCCGAGGACAGCCCGAAGGGCGTGTCGTTGGCGACGGCCAGCGCCTCCTCGTAGTCCTTCACCCGGATCACGGTCGCGATCGGGCCGAAGATCTCCTCGCGGTTGATCCGCATGTCGTTGCTGGTCTCGATGAACAGCGCCGGCGCCATGTAGTAACCCTCGGTGTCGCGGTTCAGCCGCTCGCCGCCCGCCACCAGCTTCGCGCCTTCCTTGAGGCCGATGTCGAGGTAGGAGAGGTTCTGGTCGAGCTGCGACTGGTCTACGACCGGGCCGATCTGGGTCCCCTCCTTCAGCGCGTCGTCCACCTTCAGCGCCTTCATCGTCTCGGTCAGGGACTCGACGAAGCGGTCGTGAATCCCCTCCGTCACGATCAGCCGCGAGGAGGCGGTGCAGCGCTGGCCGGTGGAGAAGAAGGCGCCGTTGGCAGCGCAGCTGACCGCCGTCTTCAGGTCGGCGTCGTCCAGCACCACCAGCGGGTTCTTGCCGCCCATCTCGAGCTGCACCTTCGCCCGGCGCTTCGCACAGGCAACGGCGATCCCGCTCCCCGTCGCCACCGAGCCCGTGAAGCTCACCGCATCAACCTTGGGCGAGTTGACGATGGTGTCGCCGACGACGCTGCCGCGGCCCATCACCAGGTTGAACACGCCCTCCGGCGCCTTTACCGCGGCGAGCGCGCGGACGATGATGTCGGCGAGCGCGTGCGCGGTCGCCGGCACCAGGTCGGCGGGCTTGAACACCACCGTGTTGCCGTAGGCGAGCGCGGGCGCGATCTTCCACGCCGGGATTGCGATCGGGAAGTTCCACGGCGTGATCAGGCCGACCACGCCCACCGGCTCGCGGGTGATCTCCACCTCGATGCCGGGCCGCACCGAAGCCAGCTTCTGGCCGTCGATCCGGAGGGTCTCGCCGGCGAAGAACTTGAAGATCTGTCCGGCGCGCACCGTCTCGCCGATGCCCTCGGGCAGCGTCTTCCCCTCCTCGCGCGAAAGCAGCGTCCCCAGCTCCTGCCGGCGGGCGAGGATCTCGGTGCCGATCGCATCCAGCACGTCGAAGCGCGCCTGGACGCCCAGCGCGTTCCACGGCTTCAGCGCCGCGTGCGCCGCCTCGATCGCCTGCTCCGTCTGCTCCTTCGAAGCGCGGGCGAACTCGCCGACCGTGTCGGCCAGGTTGGACGGGTTGATGTCGCGGTTGGCGTCGGTGCCCTCGACCCAGCTGCCGGCGATGAAGTTCTTCTGCACGGTCATGGTGGCGCGGTCCTTCCCTCGTTGGCCAAAGCGATGTTGCCGCGCGTTCTAGCACCACCGGCGCCGATCGAACACCGTGCAGGGCATCCGGCACGCGATCGACGCAATCCGCGGGCCGCACCGGTCGCCACGCGGCGGCCCGTTCCTGTCACCGCCGCCATGGCCAACCCGGAGAATGGCCCTATAATCACCCTCCGCCGACCAGTCTCCCTCCAGCGGAAGTCCCGCCAATGCTTCGCCACATCATTGCCGCAGCGCTGGTCGCCCTCGCGCTGCCGGCGCTCGCCGGGCCGGCCCGGGCCCAGAGCGACGCGCCGGTCACCGCGGTGCTGAGCGCGCTCGCCCTGCAGCCGATGCCCGAAGCGACCAGCATCGACGTCGTGACCTACGACGACAGCGACCTTGCCCGCTCCATCGGCGCCGTCGCCCGCCAGGCGCTGGCGGCCCGCGGCTACCAGGTCGGCCCGGGCGGCCAGCTCAGACTCGGCCTGGAGCTCCGGGACGAGCTGCAGATCGGGGACCGCACGCCCACCCTGGGCAGCGCGCGGGTGGAACGGGGCGAGTTCGACGACAGCAACGTCCGCGTCAACATCTTCGCCGACAACCAGGACAGCGTGCTCGGCGGCCGCGTCGGCCCGACGACGTCTGACGCGCTGCGCTTCGGCCTCTACGTGACGCTCAACGACATGACCACCGGCCGCCGGATCTGGCAGGCGGAGATCATGGCCGACATCAGCGGTTCCGACCGCGAGACCGCGGGCCCGCAGATGGTCCAGGCCGCCCTTCAGCGTCTGGGCGAGCCGGTCTCCCGCGAGCAGGTGATCCTGGAGTAGCCGCTTCCATGGCAATCAGCATGTACCAGGCGTCGGCGCCGGTGTTCCGGCAGATGCTGACGGCGCTGTCGAGCAACCTCGAGAAGGCGGAGGCCAGCGCCGCCCAGCGCCGGATCGACCCGATGGTGCTGCTGGAATACCGGCTGGCGCCCGACATGTTCCCGCTGATCCGCCAGGTGCAGATCGCCACCGACCACGCCAAGGCCGCGATGTCCCGCCTTGCCGGGCGCGAGCCGCCGCGCTTCCCCGACGAGGAGGCGAGCTTCGCGGAGCTCAGGGCGCGGATTGCGCGCACGCTTGCCCACGTCGCCGCCTTCCGCCCCGAGGACATCGACGGGTCGGAGGAGCGCGGGATCACCCTCTCCATCGCCGGAACGCCGCTGCGCTTCCGGGGCCAGCACTACCTCACCGGCTTCGTGCTGCCGAACTTCTTCTTCCACGTCACCACCGCCTACGGGATCCTGCGCCACTGCGGGGTGCCCCTGGGCAAGCGCGACTTCATCGGCAGCCTCGGCGACGCCTCCACCGCGCCTTGATGCTGCCGCCAATTGCGGCCACTGTCCCCTCGTGCCGCGCCCCCGCGGCCGACCTGCCAGGGAGTTCCGAAATGCGCAGCCTCCGGTCGGCAGCCGCCCTTGCCGTGACCTTCGCCGCGATCCCCGGGCTGGCGTCGGCCCAGGAGCTGATCACGACCTACACCGCGCAGCTCAGCCAGCGCGACCACTTCAACTCGAACGGCCAGCGCCTCACCACGGCGGCGGCGATCATCCGCCAGGACCGGGCGAACTATCACCGCTTCGGCCGCCGCGACGCCGCCGACGAATGGGATCCGGTGTTCGGCGACATGGCGGCCCGGGCGCGGATGGAAGCGCTGCTGAACGCCGGCACGTCGCACCCGAGCGCCATCCAGGCGATCGTCAACGGCACGCCCATCGTCACCGTCGAAGTCTGGGGCCATGCCGGCCGCATCGCCTACGTCAACGTGATCGTGAACTGATGGGCGCATCCGGTCGGGATGCCCCCCTGACCGCGCTCGGCAGACGCGGCTTTCTCGCGCTCGCCGCCGGCGGGCTTGCCGCCGTCGCCGCTGTGGTTCGGGGCCGCGCCCAGGCGGCGGACCCGGCGCTGGCGGCGCAGGCGCTGATGGCGGCCTATCCGGAAGACGTGGTCGAGGCGAACGGCAGCGAGATCGTGTTCGCCTCGGGCCGGCGGGTGACGCTCGACGACGGCCGCGACAAGACCCACGAGGAGCGGCTGGAGCAGACCGACCTGCAGGACATGTTCCACGACCCCTATCCCTGGGGCGGGCCGATCCTGCCGCCGGCGCGCAACTTCGACCCCGGCCGCTACCGCGCCGACGCCTTCTTCCGCGAGATCTACGGCGCCACCCGTGAGGCGGTCTCGAGCCAGCTGGTGACGGTGCAGTGGCTGGCCGGAACGCGGCCCACGCCGCTCCCGGTCCACCGCAAGTACGGCATTCCGGAGCGCCTGGCGCGCGTGTCGGCCACGCTCGAGTCGCTCGGCCCCGACCTGATCCCCTATCTCGTGGAACCGGCCGGCACGTTCAACTGGCGGCCGGGCGCCGGCACCGACCGGCTCTCGGCCCACAGCTTCGGCATCTCCATCGACATCAACACCGGCTTCTCCGACTACTGGCGCTGGGCCGGCGGCGGGCCCGATCCCGGCGAATACCGCAACCGGATCCCGCTCGAGATCGTGCTCGCCTTCGAGGCCGAGGACTTCATCTGGGGCGGCCGCTGGTACCATTACGACACCATGCACTTCGAGTACCGGCCGGAGCTGCGCCACTACCAGCGGTTGGTCGGCGGCGGCTGACCGCGCAACGGCAACGACCCTCTTGATTGCGCGTCGCCATGCGCAATTGTGCATGGAAAGCGATCGAACAGCGCGAAGGGATGGTCGGTTGCAGATGAGGGAGCGGGCCGTGCCCGGTCCGGGCGGCATCGGCGAGACCCTGCAGCAGGTGGCGGCGCGGCTGGCACGGGCGGGAGACCGGGACGCGATCCTGTTCTATCACCGCGACAGCGAGGTCCGCTGGTCCTTTGCCGAGCTCGGCGCGCGGGTGGACCGGCTGGCGGCATGGCTTGTGGCGCAGGGAGCCGGTGCCGGAGCGCCGGTGGCGGTGATCGGCGGCAACAGCCCGGCCTGGGTCGCCGCCTGCCTGGCGGTGCTGCGGGCGGGTGCTGCCGTGATGCCGCTCGATGCCCAGCTCGGCGGCGACGCCTTCGCCCACGTCCTCGCCGACAGCGGCACCCGGCTGGTGCTGGCCAGCGCCCCCGTCGCCGCCCGTCACGCCGAGCGCTGCCGCCGGACCGGCGCCACCCTGGTCACGCTGGAGGAGATCGACGGGCTCGAGGCCGACCTGCCTGCCGCCTGGCCGCAGGCAGCCCCGGACGACCGGGCAGCGCTGTTCTACACCTCGGGCACCACGGGCGTGCCGAAGGGCGTGCCGCTCACCCACCGCAACCTGACCTATCAGATCGGCAGCCTTGCTGCCGCCGACCTGGTGCGGGCGGACGAGCGCATCCTGCAGCCGCTGCCGCTGCACCACGTCTATCCGCTGGTGGTCGGCACGCTCACCCCGCTCGCCCTCGGCTGCGCCCTGATCCTGACCGGGGGCTTCACCGGCGGGCAGGTCCTGGGCGCGCTCCGCCGCGGCCGGGCGACGCTGATCATCGGCGTGCCCCGCCTCTACGAGGCGCTGCTGGCCGGGATCCACGAGCGGCTCGGCCGGCAGCGCGGCCTCTCCGGGCGCCTCGTCCGCAGCCTCGCCGCCACCGCCGCCTTCCTCCACGACCGCTTCGGCTGGCGGACGGGCCGCGCACTGCTGAAGCCGCTGCACCGCCGCCTCGCCCCCGCACTGCGCACCCTTGTCTCCGGCGGCGCGGCGCTGAAGCCGGAGACGGGCCGGCGGCTCGAGGCGCTGGGCTGGCGGGTGGCCACCGGCTACGGCCTCACCGAGACCTCGCCGATGGTCTCCTTCATCCGGCCCGGAGACGGGGATTTCGAGACGGCCGGGCCGCCCATCCCCGGGACGGAGGTTGTCAGCGACGGCAGCGCGGAGAAGCCGGCCGAGATCCGGGTCCGCGGGCCGGGCGTGTTCGCGGGCTACCTCAACCTGCCGGAGAAGACGTGCGAGGTGCTGACTCCGGACGGCTGGTTCCGGACCGGGGACCTCGGCTGGGTCGGCGCCGACGGCCGGCTGCGCATCGCCGGCCGCAGCGCGACCCTCATCGTCACGGCCGCAGGCAAGAACCTCCAGCCCGACGAGATCGAGGACGCCTATCTGCGCCATCCGCTGATCGCCGAGATCGCCGTGTTCCAGCGCGACGGCCGGCTGGCCGGGCTGATCGTGCCGGAGCTGCGCGCGCTGGGCGACGAGCCGGTGGAGGCCGCCGTCCGCCGCGCGGTGGCGGAAGCCGGCAGGGCGCTCCGGCCGTACGAGCGGCTGGAGGAATTCGCGGTCTCCCGCGACCCGATCCCGCGCACGCGGCTGGGCAAGCCGCGCCGTCATCTGATCGCCGCCGCATACGAGCGCGCCCGCGGCGGGGAGGTGACGGTCGGCGCGGAGGACCGCCGCCCGATCACGCCCGAGGCGATGTCCGACGAGGACCGTGCGCTGCTCGACGACCCTGCGGTCGCCGCCGCCTGGGCGCTGCTCGCGGAGAAGTACCACGACCGCCGGCTCACGCCGGACAGCGACCTCCGGCTCGACATCGGCATCGATTCCATCGAGTGGCTCGACCTCGGGCTCGAGCTGTCGGAGCGCACCGGCGTCAGCCTCAGCGACGCGGCGATCGCCGAGGTGTCCACCGTGCGCGACCTGCTGCTGGCAGTGGCCGAGGCGGAGCCGGAGACGACCGTCGCCTCGCCCCTGGCCGATCCGGACTCAGCCCTGTCCGAGGCGCAGCGGGCGTGGCTGCGGCCGCGGGGCGCGCTGGAGCGCGCGATGGGGCGGGTGTTCCACACGATCAATCGCGCGCTGATGCGGCTCTTGTTCCTGCGCCGTGTCGAGGGCCGCGAGCATCTGGCGGGCGACCGGCCGGTGATCCTGGCCCCGAACCACCTCAGCTACCTCGACCCGTTCGTCCTCGCCGCCGCGATCGACCACCGCCGGCTGGCGCACGCCTACTGGGCCGGATGGACGGGGGTGGTATTCACCACCGCCGTCCGCCGCTGGTTTGCGCGCGTCAGCCGCGTACTGCCCATCGACCACGACCGCCCCGCCGCCTCCAGCCTCGCCTTCGGCGCAGCGGCGCTGAAGGGCGGGCACGCCCTGATCTGGTTCCCGGAGGGCGAGCGGTCGCGCAGCGGCCGGCTCGGTCATTTCAAGGCCGGCCTCGGCATGCTGGTTGAGCGCTATCCGGTGCCGGTGGTACCGGTGGCGATCACCGGCACCCACGAAGCCTGGCCGCCCGGCAGCACCCTGCCGCGGCCGCACCCGGTCACCATCCGCTTCCTGCCGCCCAGGACGGCGGCGGAACTGGAGGCGCTCGGCCACGGTCCGACTGCGGCCGCCCGCATCGTCGACGGCATCAAGCGCGACATCGCCGCCGCCCTGGGCGAGGCCATCGCCGAGCCGGCCGCGGA
>CALKHQ010000184.1 GCA_937988735.1 uncultured Alphaproteobacteria bacterium | reverse complement strand
CGGCGCGGACTCGCGCACCGTGGTTGTTGAGCAGGGCGACGATGACGCGGGTCTGGCCGGTGCCGACCAGCTCCTCGCTCACCTCCTCGCTGACCTGGCAGCGGGCGGCGATGGCGAGCTGATGCTCCAGCGTGCGGTGGCGGATGATCTCGATCAGGTCCTCGTCGCAGAGTACCGGACTCGACAGCAGCAGCGGGCGCGCGATCTCGATCTCCTGATTCGCCAGCAGCGCCACCAGCGGCCGCGGCACGTCGCTGCGCGCGGCCAGCTCCTCGGCCAGGCGCACGCGGACGTCCTGCTCGATCGAGCCGAGGAGCTGCTCCAGGATGGCGTTGAACAGGCAGCGCTCGCGGTCGGTGCCCGCGGCCGCCTGCGCGCCGAGGGTGTCGTTGAGGGTAACCGCCAGACGGGCGCGCTGGGTGGAGCTGCGGTCGCGGGCCAGCTCGGCGATTCGGTTGAGGTCCAGAATCGCCACGGGGTGACCGGCCGGCAGGGCTTCCGACGGGGACGGACTCCGGACGGACCGATCGGACATTGCGACTGCGCTCCCGGCTCTTCTGATCAGCGCGATGCCGCTCTTTCTGAGCAGCCCCTTCAGTCGACCCCAATAGTATTGACGATCGGTAAAATTGCGCGGAAACCCCGGTTGCGATGGCATGCAGTCGCATGGCGCAATCGGAGAAGCGGTAGCGTTAACCCGCCGTTCACCATGCCGCTGCTAGCATTTCCCCGTGGGGGCAGCCGGTCGCCGTGCCTTGCGGCCGGTGCCCCTCCGGAGACCCCGACGCAGGGTGATGCCGATGCGCCTCGAGAAGGTCAGCCGCACCGCATCCGCCATCGGCCGCCTGGTCGCCGCGCCGTCGCCGGAGGCCCGCGTGGAGCCGGTGCGACGTACCGAGCCGCCGCGCACCAGGCCACAGGTCATGCTGCGCCGGCGCCTGCCGGACCGGCTGCCGGACGGGCCGGTCGAGCGCGGCACCTACCTCGACGTCGTCGTCTGACCGGAGCGCCGGGCCCGACCTTGCCTCGCGGCCGTGCCAGGCCCACTATCCAGCCATGGCCGACCGTTCCGCTTCCTTCACCCGCACCGTCCCACCGGGCGACGACCGGGAACGCCTGGTCTGCAGCGCCTGCGGCCACATCCAGTACGAGAACCCGAAGATCGTCGTCGGCTCGGTCTGCACCTGGGAGGGCCGGGTGCTGATGGCACGGCGCGCAATCCCGCCACGCACCGGCTACTGGACACTGCCGGCGGGATTCCTCGAGCTGGGCGAGACGCCCGAAGCCGGCGCCGCCCGCGAGGCCTGGGAAGAAGCGCGGGCGCGGATCCGGCTGGATGGCCTGCTTGCGGTGTACAGCATCCCGCGCATCAGCCAGGTGCAGCTCATCTACCGCGGCCGGCTGCTGTCGTCCTCGATCGGCGCAGGCCCCGAGAGCCTGGAGGTCGCGCTCTACGACTGGGACGAGATCCCCTGGGACGAGATCGCCTTCCCGTCGGTCCGCTGGGCGCTGAACCATGCCCGCGAGGTGGGCGAGGCGCAGGAGTTCGCCCCGCGCGGCAATCCGCCGGGCGAGTTCGGCGACTACTGACGGGAACGAGGCCATGCCCGAAGCCGACCGCGCCCGCCCGACGATCGCCCTGCTCGGCGCGCCGATCGAGGTCGGCGCCAGCGAGCCGGGCGCCGCGATGGGGCCGGCGGCCCTGCGCACCGCGGGTCTCGCGCGCGCCCTGGAGCGGCTGGGCTACACCGTCGAGGACAGCGGCGACGCCGTGCCCGATGCGCCCGCAGAGGACGTGGCGCTGGGCGAAGGACGGGCCAACAACGCCGGCCTCGTCGCCGCCTGGGCGCGCATGCTCCATGACCGGGCCCATGCGCTGATGAAGGAAGGGCGGCTGCCGATCTTCCTCGGCGGCGACCATGCGATGGCGATGGGGACCATCAGCGGCGTTGCCCGCTACTGGCGCGAGACCGGCCGCGACCTCTGCGTGCTGTGGCTCGACGCCCATGCCGATTTCAACACGCCGGCGACGACGCCGTCCGGCAACATGCACGGAATGCCGGTCGCGATGCTGTGCGGCGAGCCGGTGCTGGAGACGATCCTGGGCGACCGGGCGCCGGTGGCGCTCGACCCGGCGAAGGTGATCCAGTTCGGCATCCGCTCCATCGACGACCACGAGCGGGAAGTGGTGACCGGACGCGGCGTCACCGTTATCGACATGCGCCAGATCGACGAGTTCGGCGTCTCGGCGCTGATGCGCGACGTGATCGCGCGGGTGAAGGCGAGCGGGGCGGTGCTGCACCTCAGCTTCGATATCGACGTGCTCGACCCGTCGATCGCGCCGGCGGTCGCCACCACCGTCGCCGGCGGCCTCACCTACCGCGAAGCCCATCTGATCATGGAGATGTTGCACGATTCCGGCCTCGTCGCCTCCGTCGATCTCGCCGAACTCAACCCGTTCCTCGACGTGCGCGGGCAGAGCGCCAAGCTGCTGGTGGACCTGACCGCGAGCCTTTTCGGGCGGCGGATCATCGGCCGGGCCCTGTGACGGTCCCCCGGATGCGGCAGGCCGGCGACTACATCCGCACGGAGCACCAGCTCGGCGCCCACAACTACGAGCCGCTCGACGTCGTGCTGTGCCGGGGCGAGGGCGTGTGGGTGTGGGATGTCGACGGCAACCGCTATCTCGACTGCCTCTCCGCCTATTCGGCGGTGAACCAGGGCCACTGCCACCCGAAGATCCTCGCGGCGATGATCGAGCAGGCACGCCGGCTGACCCTGACCTCCCGCGCCTTCCGCAACGACCAGCTCGCGCCGTTCTACGAGGAGCTGGCGGCGCTGACCGGCAGCCACAAGATCCTGCCGATGAACAGCGGCGCCGAGGCGGTGGAATCCGCGATCAAGGCGGTCCGCAAGTGGGGCTACGAGGTCAAGGGCGTGCCGCCCGGCCAGGCCGAGATCATCGTCTGCGCCGACAACTTCCACGGCCGGACCATGGGCATCGTGGGCTTCTCGACCGACCCGCAGGCCCGCGGCGGCTTCGGCCCGTTCGCCCCCGGCTTCACCATCGTGCCGTTCGGCGACCATGCGGCGCTGGAGGAGGCGATCACGCCGAACACGGTCGCCTTCCTCGCCGAGCCGATCCAGGGCGAGGCCGGCGTGATCATTCCGCCGCCCGGCTACTTCGCCCGGGTGCGGGAGCTGTGCACGGCGCGCAACGTCGTGCTGATCCTCGACGAGATCCAGACCGGGCTGGGCCGCACCGGTGCGCTGCTCGCGGAGAAGCACGAGGGGATCGAGGCCGACGTGACGCTGATCGGCAAGGCGCTCTCCGGCGGCTTCTATCCGGTCTCGGCCGTGCTCTCCAGTTCGGAGGTGCTGGGCGTGCTGCGGCCCGGCCAGCACGGCAGCACCTTCGGCGGCAACCCGCTCGCCTGCGCCGTCGCCCGCGCCGCGCTGAAGGTGCTGGTCGAGGAAGGCATGATCGAGAACGCCGCCGCGCAGGGCGACTACTTCAAGGCCGGCCTCCGGTCGATCCGCAGCAACGCGGTGAAGGAGGTGCGCGGCCGCGGGCTGATGCTGGCGGTGGAGCTGCACCCCGAGGCCGGCGGCGCCCGGCGCTACTGCACCGCGCTGCAGAAGCGCGGCGTGCTGGCCAAGGATACCCACGGCCACACCATCCGCATCGCCCCGCCGCTGGTGATCACCCGGGATCAGGTCGACTGGGCGCTGGAGCAGTTCTCCGCCGTGCTGGCTGGAGCGGAGGCCTGAGCGGCGGCCGGCTGCCGGCCGGATCCGCGAGGCTCAGGCGGAGGGCCGGGCGCCGCGCCAGGCGAAGAAGATCGCAAGCACCAGCAGCACCGCGCCGGCGCTGAGCGGGGCGGCGGCGCGGCCGAAGCTGTCCATCGCCGTCGCGGTGAGCGAGGAGCCGGCGACGCTGCCGGCTGCATAGGCCAGCGCATAGACCGCGCTGCCGGCGACCAGCATCGCGCCGCGGAACCGCTCGCCAAGCAGCGTGAGGGCGCAGGTGTAGAGGGCGAAGCTGGCGGCGCCGACCAGCCCGGTCGCGATCAGGAGCTCGGTCTCGCTGGACAACAGCGGCAGCGCGAGGAAGCTGCCCGCGGCCACCACCGCGCAGCCGATCGCGACCAGCGGCCGCGACAGCCGGTCGAGCAGGAAGCCCACCACCGGCTGGGCGAGCGCTGCCGGCAGGGCCGTCACCGTCACCGCCACCGCAGCGAAGTCCGCGGAATGGCCGGACTTGACGAAATAGACCGGCAGCACCGCGATCGCTGCGATGTCGGCAAAGCCGAAGGCGACGACCATCGCCACCAGCACCGGCGCGGCGCGGGCGAACCGCATGAGGTCGCCCGGGCTGGATGCGGCCGGTCGGGTACGGGCACGCCGGGTCAGCACCGCGGAGGCGAAGGCAACGGCGGCGAGATAGACGGCGGCGATGGCGAAGGAGAAGCCGGCCTCGCCGCCGAACAGCGGGATCGCCATCGGCCCCGCCGCGAAGCCGCCGCCCATGCCGAGCCCGTAGATGCCGGACACGCGGCCGCGCAGCCGGTCGGGACAGGCGGCGTTCAGCCACGCCTCGCTGAGGACGAAGATGACGCTGGCGCAGTAACCGAGGACGAAGCGGGCGATGAACCAGACCGCGAGCGCATCGGCGAGCGCGAAGGTGAGCAGGCACAGCGAGCAGCCGATGAGGGCCGCGAGGATCAGCCGGCCGCCGTCCGCGAGCGTTGTGAGCCGCCCCACGGTCAGCCCCGCGGCCGCCAGCCCGGCCGCAAACATGCTGGCGTTGATCCCGATCACCGCCTCGGACACGCCGCGGCGCTCGAGGGTGAGCGAAATCAGCGGGTAGGTCAGGCCCTGGGCAACGGCGAAGGCGGTGACCCCGAGGATCACGGCGGCGATGGCCGCCCGGTCGGGGATGGCCTGCCCCAGCGGCTCGACGGGTTCGACGGCGGTCTTCATGCTGCGGTCCAACAAGAAACCGCCGCCTCTGCCGAACCGGCGGAGGGACGACGGTCCCGCCAATATGGCCATTCTCACGTCTGCGGCAAACCGGGCACAGTACCGCACGCCGGGCGCGGCATCGCCCGACGGGGCGGGCCGGCGTCAGGGCCATGCGCCCGCGGCCGGGCCCAGCTCCCGGCGCGCCATCGCGCGGAAGGCAGGCAGGCTGCGGTAGCCGAGATCGGCGATGACCCGGGCCAGCGGCTCGCCGCGGGCGCAGCGTTCCTGTGCGGCCAGCAGGCGCAGCCGGCGGCGCCAGGCGGCGAAGCTGAGGCCGGTCTCGGCGCGGAACAGCCGCGTCAGCGTGCGGCGGCTGAGGCCGCCCCGGTCGGCCCAGCCGTCGATGTCGAGGTCCGCGCCCGGCCGCGCGATCAGCTCGCGGCACAGCCGCGCGAGGCGACGGTCCTGCGGCATCGGCAGCACATAAGGCGCCGGCGCGGCCCGCACGATCTCGTCGAGCACCAGCGCCGCAAGATGGCCGGCGCGGCCGGATTCGTCATAGAGCAGCGGCTCCTCCACCAGCGCCAGCAGCGCCGCCTTCAGCAGCGGCGAGACGGCGATCACCCGGCAGTCCTCCGGCAGGCCCGGCGCCCGGTCGGGCGCGACATAGGCGGTCCGCATCGCGACCTCGGCGTGCATCGCGATGTCGTGTTCGACGCCCGCGGGGATCCACAGGGCGTAGCCCGGCGGCACCAGCCAGGTGCCGCGGGCGGTGTGGGCGCTCATCAGGCCGCTGACCGCGTGCAGCAGCTGGTGCCGCGGATGGCTGTGCCTGCCCGTCCGCGCGCCGGCGGGATAGTCGCGGGCGAGCAGCGCCAGCGGCCGCGGCACGTGCTGGTGCGGCTCGGCATGGCTGGTCACGCGCGCCTCCCCTGCCCGATCGTGGCCCGAACGCTGTCGAAACTGGCCCGACGCAGCCGTCGGGTCAACGCTAGGATCGGCCCGGACAACTGCGGACCCTGCCATGGCTGCAAGCCCCGGGCGCATCATCGCCTTCGTCAACATCGCCCACGCGCTCGACCACTATCTGCTGCTGATCTACCCGACGGCGGTGATCGCGCTCGCGGCCCAGTGGCAGGCGGACTATCCGACGCTGATCGGGCTCGCGACCGGCACCTATGTCGCCTTCGGCCTGTTCGCGCTGCCGGTGGGCTGGATCGCCGACCGGATCGGCCAGCGGACGCTGATGGCCGCCTTCTACCTCGGCTGCGGCGCTGGCTGCTTCGGGCTCGCCAGTGCCGCCAGCGAGACGGCCCTCGCCGTCTGGCTGCTGGTGCTGGGCCTGTTCACCGCCATCTACCACCCGGTCGGCTCCGCGCTGCTGGTCGCGAACGCGCGTTCCCTCGGCCGCACGCTCGGCATCAACGGGGTCTGGGGCAACCTGGGCGCGGCGGCAGCACCGGGGATGACGGGCCTGCTCGTCGCCACGTTCGGCTGGCAGGCGGGCTTCATCGTGCCGGGCGTCGTCTGCGTGATGACCGGCATCGCCTTCCTCGCGCTCGTGCCGCCGGAGGTGCGCGGCAAGGCATCGGCCGGGGCGAAGTCGCGTCCGGCGGCGGAGACGGTCGCGCGGCCCGTCCTGCTGGCGGTGCTGTTCATGGCGGCGGTGGTTGCCGGCGGCTTCACCTTCAACATGACCTCGATCACGATGCCGAAGGTGATCGACGAGCGGCTGGACATGACGCTGCCGCTGGTCCTCACCGGTTCGCTCACCACCATCGTGCTGGTCTTCGGCGCCGCGGCCCAGCTTACCATGGGCCGGCTGGTGGACCGCCTGCCCCTCCCCCGGCTGTTCGCCGCGCTGGCGGTGCTGCAGCCGGTCGGGCTGGGGCTGGCGGCGCTCTCGACCGGGCTGCCGATGCTGCTGGGGCTGGTGCTGGCGACCGCCGCCATCTTCGGCCAGGTGGTGGTGAACGACGCCATGGTGGCGCGCTACGTGCCGGAGCGGCTGCGGTCGCGGGCGTACGGGCTGCGCTACTTCTTCGGCTTCACCACCAGCGGCTTCGCGGTGCCGATGATCGCCTTCCTCCACGACGCGGACGGCTTCCCGCTGGTGCTCGGCGTCGCCGCCCTGTTCGGCCTCGTCATCTTCGGCAGCGCGCTCGCCTTCCTCGCCTGCGCCGGCCCGCGGCAGGTGCAGCCCGCGGAATAGCTGCCCCCGTCGCCGCGACGTGACCGGCCGGCGCGACCCCGCTAGGCTCGCGCAGGAATCATGGCGCGTACCGGTCGCGCCGCAGGACTGGAGGCAGGCATGCGCGTGCTGGTGACGGGCGGGGGCGGGTTCATCGGGGCCTGGATCATCCGCCGGCTCGCCGCGCCCGGAACGGAGATCCGGGTGTTCGACAGCAGCGCCGACCGGAGCCTGGTGCGCGCAATCGCGGGCGCCGCCGTGACCGACGCACTGGAATGGATCGTCGGCGACGTGACCGACGGGGCCGCGCTGCGCAGGGCGGCAGAGAGCTGCGACCGGCTGGTCCACCTCGCGGCGATGCTGACGCCCGCCTGCCGGGCCGACCCGATCCGGGGCGCACAGGTGAACCTGATCGGGACGCTCAACCTGTTCGAGGCGGCCCGCGCCCAAGGCATCGGCACGGTCGCCTACATGAGCAGCGCCGGCGTCTTCGGTCTGAAGGACGGGCGCATCCCCCTGCCCGACACCCATTACGGCGCGTTCAAGCTCGCCTGCGAGGGCTGCGCCCGGGCCTACTGGGCGGATCACGGCATCGCCAGCGTCGGGTTCCGCCCGTACATCGTCTATGGCCCGGGGCGCGAGGTGGGGCTGACCGCGGGCCCGTCGATCGCCTGCCGGGCGGCGGCCCGCGGCGAGGCCTACACCATCCCGTTCGGCGGGCGTGCCGACTACCTGTATGTCGAGGATCTCGCCGAGGCCTTCGCGGTGGTGTGCACGACGCCGCTCAGGGGCGCCGCCGCTTACACCCTGGTCGGGGAGGCCGCCGATGCGGTGGAGGTCGCCGCCGCGATCGCGCGTCTTGCCCCCGGTGCGGCGATCGACGCCGCCGGCCCCGGCCTGCCGGTCACTGCCGACCTCGATCCCGGCCCGGTGCGGACCGTGTTCCCCGCGATCCCGCGCACGAGCCTCGCCGACGGGCTTGCCCGGACGATCGCCTGGTA
>CALKHQ010000183.1 GCA_937988735.1 uncultured Alphaproteobacteria bacterium | reverse complement strand
CGGCGTGTCGTACGGCGTGGCGGGCCTGCTGGCGCTCACGCTGGTGACGACCGACTGGTTCGTCGCGGGCTACTACCGGTACGAATGGGGCTACTACCCCGAGGCCGGTCCGCTGCACCTGGTGCACGTGGCGCAGACCGCCATCGTCGTGCTGCGCGGGCTGTGGCTGAACGTGCGCGAGCAGGCGCATGCCCCGCCGCTGCAGCGCGCGCGCCTGCGCCTGTGCATCGCCAGCATGTTCATCTACTTCTTCGCGGCGACCGACTACCTCTGCAACTACGGCTACGACTTCTACCCGGTCGGCGTGCTGTTCAACGCGGCCAGCCTGGCCATCATCCTGGTCGCGATCCTCAAGTACGACCTGATGAACAACAACGTGGTCATCGCCACGGTGGCCCACGAGGTGCGCACGCCGCTGGCGACGATCCGGTTGCACGCAGCGGCGGTCGACCGTTACTGGCAGGAGGTGGTGGCCGGCTACCGGCTGGCCGTCGAACACGGGCTGTGCCCCACGGTGCCGACGATGGCGATCGAGGAGGTCGTCCGCCTGCCCGCGCGCATCGCGCGGGAGGTGGATCGTTCCAACATGATCGTCGACCTGATGGTGGCCTCCTCGCGGCTGAGCCGGGTCGACGAGAGCGACTTCGTGACCGCCAGCGCGGTGGCCTGCATCGAGGAGGCCGTCGAGCGCTACCCCTACGGCCCCGGCGAGCGCGAGCGCGTGCACGTGCGGCTGGGCGAGGACTTCGAGTTCTGGGGCTCGCCGGCACTGCTGGTCAACGTGATCTTCAACCTGCTGAAGAACGCGCTGCAGGCGATCAAGCAGGCCGGGCAGGGCGAGGTGACGATCGAAACCGGGCGGCAGGGCGCCCACCCGTGCATCATCGTCACGGACACCGGGCCGGGCATCCCGCGCCAGGTGCAGCGCCGCCTGTTCCACCCGTTCTGGACCACCAAGCGCGGCGATGCGGGCGGGATCGGGCTGGCGTTCTGCCGCAACGTCATGAAGGCGTTCGGCGGCAGGATCCGCTGCGATTCGCGGCCGGGACGCACGGCCTTCACCCTGCAGTTCCCGGCGGCTTGAGCCGCGCCGGCAGGGCGCCTGCCGGCACCCCGGCCGCGCAGCCGCATGCCGCCGCGCTCAGACGGGCAGCGGCGCTTCCGCGAGCTCGTACTCCTTGATGCGTGCCAGCACGTCTTCGGGCAGCCGCTGGATGCGCTTGTCCTCACGGGCGAAGACGATCTGCTGGTAGCCGGTCGACACCAGGGTGTCCTCGACGTGGAAGCGGAACAGCAGGTAGAACGAGCAGCGCGAGACGTTGAACGTGTTGAGGTGGCACTCGACGGTCTGGAACGGGAAGGTCTCGTGCACGTACTCCTGGTGCGCCCGCTTCGTGATGAACACCCCCTGGTCGCGCAGCAGGTCCGGCGCGATGCACTGGTAGAACCAGCGCTCGCGGCAGATGCCCTGCCACTCGAAGTAGCGCGAGAAATAGGTGTTCATGTAGGCGTTCGAGTCCTTCAGGTAGATCTCGATCGCGTGGCGGAAGGTCTTGGGCGCCGCCGGTTCGCAGACCTTGCGCTGCAGGGCGCGGGCGGGAGCCGTGACGGGGCCGCGGTGGGGGGCTTCGATGTACATTGAGTTCTCCTTCAGTTGAAAAGTGCTGTCCGCGACAGCGATATCCGCGGCCCATCGGCCGCAGGCATTCGGTGACTGTGAACTCAAGGGGACGCTTGCCGGGACATCGACCGGCCGCCGGTGCGTCGGCAGCGGCTCCTCCTCCAACGCTGCACGGTTGAAGCCGCCAGGGATCCGTCCGCCGTCGATGCTGTGGGGCGGCGATCCTTGCGTCAAGGCCCGTCGCGGCCCAGGACCGGTCCCTGGCGCGCGGGCTGGGTGCACCGCGAGCGGCTGCGACGGCATGACGGGTGGTGCGGGGCGCTGTGGATGGCACGTGGAGAGGCTCGCTGATGGCAGGTTCATGGCCTGCCTCCATTCGGGGATCCGGGGCAACCGACAGGGCAGGCGGGGCCGGTGGAGCGTCGGTCGCGTGCCGTACATGTCGGCGTTTGCGCGCCAAGCCTGAGGCTGCCACGGCCGAGGCTCGCACCGAGTTGGACGGCCGGCAGGACGTCGCGCGCTGTCTCCGGGACCCCTGTTGCGCATGCTTCACCCGCACGTCCGCTGCACCGCGCAGCGGGTTCGCCTTTCACGGCCCATTCCACGTGCGGTCGGCCAGTGAAGGGAACCTGTCAGTCTTCGCAGGTTCCGCTCGAGTGGGAGCGCCGCACTCGAGCCACCAGCCGGTGTACCAGTTCGAGTTCGTCGACGAGGACGCCCCGGTCCTCGGCGTGGGCATGCCGGCGCAGCCCGACCCCGGCTTCCGGCTGGGCGCCGAGCACCCGCCGCGCTCAACGGCCTGCTCCTGAACCGTTCGAACACCTCGCGCATCGACGCGACCGAGCTGCCTGCGCGTCGCAGCAGCTCGCCGGCCGCGCCACGCTGGCGGCGCCACGGTGCAGCGTCTGGCACCCGGCAAGGTCGGCCCGGTCGATGCGGCCAAGGCGCACCGTTGCGGGTTACGGCACGGGCTGTATCCGCAGCGCCTGCAGTGCTGAGTCCCGGCGCCGGCGCTGGACGCCCTGTCGCGCATCCGGGGCAGGGGGCGTTGACGCCCTCGCGTCGAACGGAACAGGAACGCATCAGCCCCTAGAATGGCCCGGCGCACCCGCCCGTGCGCAGGAAGATCCCCCGCCCGAATGCCCGACTTGGTGGCCGTGTCCCTGGCGGATGCAGGATCGGCCCTTCATGCGCTCACCGTCGACCCGCGTGCGCAGTCCCGGGTCGACCGAGCCCGCGGGCAGATGTCTTTGTCCTGAAACAACCCTCATGAGCGAGATCACGATCTATCACAACCCTGCCTGCGGGACGAGCCGCAACGTGCTGGGGCTGATCCGTCACGCCGGCTTCGAGCCGCGCATCGTCGAGTACCTGAAGACGCCGCCGACCAAGGAAGAGCTGCGCCAGCTGCTTGCCGAGATGGGCATCGGCGTGCGCGACCTGTTGCGCGAGAAGGGCACGCCGTACGCGGAACTGGGCCTGTCCGACCCGAAGTGGACCGATGAAGAGCTGCTGGATTTCATCCAGCAGCACCCCATCCTGATGAACCGGCCCGTGGTGCGCACCCCGCTGGGGACCAAGCTGTGCCGTCCTTCGGACGAAGTGCTCGAGCTGCTGCCCGTGGGCAAGCTGGAGCCGTTCGTCAGGGAGGATGGCGAGACGGTCATCGACCACGGGAAGCGGCGCGGCTGAGGCCGCACGCGGCTGGCCTGCCTGGTGCGCCGGCCGGTCAAGGGGCCGGCACTGTCGCGGCATGCCGGCAGCCCCTCTGGTCAGGCGTGGGCGGATGTCCGAGGCTGCGGCTGGGTTCCGTCCGGACGTGTGGCCATGGCCGTTCGGAGAAACCGCTCGCACCTACGCGCCGGCTCGCAGCGAGGGCTGCCGGCCGGCATGCGATGCGCTTGCAGGGCGTCGGTTGCCGGAAGGCGACTCGACGGTCTCCGGGGGGGGCTGGCTCGTTCGCGTCGGTCCTCGCATCCACTATTTGACATAACGCACATTCTGGAAAGCAACGCGGATGCCGAGAACAGATCCTGCCGATGCTTCCCCAAGGCCTGACGCCCATGGGCCGCCCGGCTCTCGCTTGCATTGCCTCGTTTGCCGGCGCACGATAATCGCGGACCTGCCGTCCGGTCTCG
>CALKHQ010000182.1 GCA_937988735.1 uncultured Alphaproteobacteria bacterium | reverse complement strand
GCCGGTCTGCACGTCGGTCCCGACCAGGCCGAGCGCGACCCCGAGCACCACCATGGCGATCGCCTTGACGACCGAGCCCTGCGCCAGAACGCAGGCGACGATCAGGCCGAGCAGCATCAGCGCGAAGTAGTCCGCCGGCCCGAAGGACAGCGCGACGGAGGTGAGCAGCGGCCCCGAGGCGGCCACGACGACGGTCGCCACCGTGCCGGCGAAGAAGGAGCCCATCGCGGCGATGGCCAGCGCCGCCCCGCCGCGGCCGTTCTGTGCCATCTTGTAGCCCTCGATCGCGCTGACCACGCCGGACACCTCACCCGGCAGGTTGAGCAGGATCGCGGTGGTCGAGCCGCCGTACTGCGAGCCATAGTAGATGCCGGCGAGCATGATGATCGCCGTCGTCGGCTCCACCCCGAAGGTGAGCGGCAGCAGCAGCGAGATGGTCGCGGTCGGGCCGATGCCCGGCAGCACGCCGATCGCAGTGCCGATGAAGGCGCCGAGAAAGGCGAAGGTCAGGTTCTTGATGCTCAGCGCGACATCGAAGCCGAGGGCGAGATTCTCAAGCATGGGTCACGACGCTCCGATGGCGGGCGAGGCCGGAAGGACGGGAAACGCAGCTCGCGGCGAGATCACGCCCCAAACACGAGCCAGCCGAGCGCCGCCGTCGCGGCAACCAGCAATGCCCCCGGCAGGGGACGCGGCGGCCGAGGTTCGGCGAAGCCGGCGATCAGCACGGCACCGGCGACCGCGGGGACGAGGCCGATGGGCTCGATCGCGACTCCGAGGAAGGCGACGCCGCCGAAGAGCGCGAGGAGCGCACGCCAGGCGGCGGGATGAGGCTTCCCCTCCGCATCCGTCTCCGCCAACAGGGCGCCGTCAAGGAGCGGCACCATCTCGGCCGCGTCCTGCCCGCAGCCGAATCTGGCAGCGAAACCGGAGGAGCACTCCGCGTCGCGCCCGTGGTGGCCTGAGCTGTGGCGCGCCGCCAGGCGGGGCAGCGCAGGCTCGACGAGCGCACGCCGCACACCGCCGCCCCCATGGGGTGTCCCAACGCCAGATGCCGCGTGGCTGGTACGAGGTCCGACTGCGCTGGCCTCGCCAGGGCACGGGCGTTCGGATGCCGCCTCGCGCACCGCCGCCGTCCCGGCGCGGATGCCGTCGCAAGGCTGGTCCGTGGGCAGCGTGCCCTTGCGCGCATTCTGCACCTTGGCTGCGGCCCCGGCCGGGGCGGTGCCCCCCATCGGTTCCGATCGCCGTCACCACGGCACAGGGCGCCCGCCGCTCCGGCAGCGTCGCCATCAGGTCAAGCGGGTCAGTGCGTTCCACCGCTCATCGGGCCGCCGTTTCGCGTGAACACAAGTTAATCTTGCTTCGCGACGACCAGCATGCAAACCAAATTGATTAGTCTTTAAATGCAGAATTTTTGCATTAATGCTGGGGAGAGGTCATGGACATCGAGTTAGCGCGCACTTTCCTCGCCATCGCCGCCACCGGGAGCTTCGCCCGCGCCGCCGATCGCTTGAATGTGAGTCAGACCACGGTCAGCGCCCGGGTCCGTTCGCTGGAGTCGCAGCTCCGCAGGCCGCTCTTCGTGCGCAACAAGGCGGGGGCTTCCCTCACCCCGGCGGGCGAGCAGTTCATGCGGCACGCGCCGGCGCTGGTGCAGCTCTGGGAGCGCGCGCGGCAGCAGGTGGCGGTGCCCCCGGGCCGGCGGGCGGTGCTCGCCATCGGCGCCGAGTTCATCCTCTGGGACACGATCCTTTTGCGCTGGCTGCTCTGGATGCGGCAGGCGGCCCCGGACGTGGCCCTGCGCGCGCAGGTCGGCATGCCGGGCGACCTGATGGACCAGGTCGCCGAGGGGATCCTCGACATCGCCGTCGTCTATGCGCCGCGCTACCGGGCCGGGCTGACGGTCGAGCTGCTGGCCGAGGAAAGGCTCGTGATGGTGACGACCCCGCCCGCGCCCGACGGGACCGAGCCCCCCTACGTGGAGGTGGAGTGGGGCGTGGACTTCGCGCCGCCGCGCCAGGACGCGGCCCCGACTGCGCCGGCCGATGCCGCGCTGCATGTCGGCTTCGGGACGCTTGGCCTCGCCTACATCCTGGAGGTCGGGGGCCGCGGGTACTTCCGCCTGTCCGGGGTCCGGCCGCACCTGGAGAGCGGCCGGCTCGCGCTGGTTCCTGGTGCGCCGGAGTTCTCTCACGCCGCCTATGCCGTCCATGCCGCGGAGGCAGGCGATGCGGAACTCATGCGGACCGCGCTGGAGGGGCTGCGCCACGTCGCACGGTCCGGATAGGCCGGATGGTGTTGCGAAGGGGGCGCGGCTCAGCGGCCGCCCCGGCTCAGATATGCCGGCTGCCGCCACGCCCCGTCCCGGTCATCGCCCCGCCCTGTCGTTGACGCGACGGGCGATCTCCTGGGCGATCCGCGCCTGGTCGGCCACGAACACGGCGAACCGCTCCGGCGGCATCGCCACGCCCTCCAGGCCCAAGGTGTCGAACTGCTGCTTCACATCGGGCTCGTTGACGGCCCTCGCGACGGCCGCATGCACCTTCTGGACGATCGCCGGCGGCGCGCCCGCCGGCATCCAGAGGCCGAACCAGTTGACCACTTCGAAGCCCTGCAGGCCCGCCTCCTGCATCGTGGGGACATCGGGCATCCCCTTCCAGCGCTTGCTTCCGGTCAGCGCGATGGCGCGTAGCCGGCCGGCCTGCACGTGCTCCAGGGCGACGTTCGTGCCGACGAAGAACATGTCCACCCGCCCGGCCAGAAGGTCGGTCATGCCTTCCGCCACGCCCCGGTAGGGCACCGACAGGATGTCGGTGCCCGTCATGGTTTTCATCAACTCGGCGGGGATGTGGCTGGCCGTGCCGAGACCCGCATTGACGTAGGTGAGCCGGCCCGGGTTCCGCTTAGCCAAGGCGATCAGCTCGGCGAGGTTCGTCGCCTGCACGCTGGGATGCACGACCAGCGCCTGGCCGAAATTCTGCGCAGCCAGGGTGACATGGGTGAAGTCGCGCACCGGATCGTAGGTGACGTTGTCGTTGAAGGGCGGGATGTTGGTGTGCGAGGCCGTCGTGAACAGCCAAGTGTACCCGTCCGCCGGCTGGCGGGCGACATAGGCGGTGCCGACCAAGCCACCGCCGCCGGCCCGGTTCTCCGCGACCACGGTCTGGCCCAGCGTGACCGAGATCTTCGGGAGAATGGCGCGCAGGATCAGGTCCGGCGGCCCACCGGGCGGCGAGGGCACCACCACCCGGATCGGCCTGTTCGGGTAGTCCTGCGCGGGGGCGGCGGCAGTCTGCGCCCGTGCAGTGCTCCCCAGGCCGAGGCCGCCGGCCATGCCCAGGAGGAGGCAGTGTCTGCGGTCGATGCACGGCATCTTCGGGGTCTCCGGTGAAACGCCTCAGGAAAGCCGCACGGGGCCCTGCGACCGGGCCGAGGCCAGTATCGCCTCCAACACCGCCACGTTGTGGATGGCATCGCCGCCGGGCAGGACCAGCGGTCGGCGCGCCGCCGCGTGCTCCGCGAAGTGCTCCAGCTCGGCCCGCTCGGTGCTGGTCTTCGGGAAGGTCATGACCTCCGGGCGCTGCTTGCGGGTGATGTTGTCGCGGTCGATCCTGCAGACCTTCAGGTCCCAGGTATGCAGGTGCTCGACATCGCCGACCTCGGCCCAGGCGTTGCTGCCGAACACCTGCAGCCGCCAGGTTTCCGCCGTGGCGATGACGGTGCCGAGGTAGCCTGTGGCGCCATTCGCGAAGCGGAACAGCATCGAGGTGGTGTCGTCGATGCCGAAATCCTGCACCAGGCGGAAGCTCTGGGCAGCGGTGACCTGCTCGATGCGGCCGGCCAGGTAGAGCATCGCGTCCACCACGTGGACGCCACGCCCGGTCATGCCGCCGGCCGGGCCCTCCTCCCGTTCGTGCCGCCAGTGGCCCTTGGAGAAGCGGTAGACGCTCGGCCCGCAGAAATTGCCCTCCAGGTGGAGCACCCGCCCCAAGGTGCCGTCCTCGATCATGCGGCGGATGGCCTGCAAGGCGGGCTGGAAGCGCCAGTTGTAGCCCACGCCCAGCGTCACGCCCTTCTCCGCGCAGGCCCGGGCCGCGCGCTCGGCGCTCGCCGCGTCCACGCCGAGCGGCTTCTCGGTGAAGACGTGCTTGCCCGCCTCGGCCGCGGCCACGATCTGGTCCGTGTGCTGGGTATGAGGCGTCGCCAGCACCACGGCATCGATGTCCGGGTCGGCCAGCGCGTCCTCGTAGCGGGGCAGCATGCGCAGGCCGTGCTCCTGCGCGAAGCCGCGCGCCTTCTCGGGCGTCCGCGTGGCGGCGGCCACGAATTGGATGACGGGGCTGGCCCCCTGCACGCTGCGGACGAGGTGCTGTCCCCAGGTGCCGAGACC
>CALKHQ010000181.1 GCA_937988735.1 uncultured Alphaproteobacteria bacterium | reverse complement strand
GACTCCGTGGCCCCGTTCGGCTTGCGGTTGTTGATCGCGTCCACCAGCATCGAGAGGTCAACCGCGCCTTCGCGTCGCGGCTGCTGGGCGGCGCTGGAGACGCACCGCGCGAGGCATACGCCGCCCGCTGCGCCTTCGGCGAATATGCCAAGACCGGCAAGCCGGATCCGCTGCGGACGGTCAGCGCCGCCATGAGCGTCGATAACGACCCGAACGGCGGCTACACCGTGCCGCCGGAGATCGGCTCGATCATCCTCTCCACGCAGCGGGACATGTCGGCGATGCGCCGCCTGGCCACCGTGCGCCAGACCAACAGCGACGTCTACGAGCAGCTGATGTCGGTTGGCGGCGGCGGTGCGGTGTGGGTCGGAGAGCGCGAAGCGCGGCCCGAGACCTCGCACGCCACTCTGGTGGCCCTGAGCTTCCCCTCCATGGAGGCCTACGCCAATGTGGCCGTGACGCAGAAGCTGCTCGACGACAACGCCGTCGATATCGGCGCCTTTCTGGAACAGGAGATCGCCCAGGACTTCACGGATGCCGAGGGGGCCGCGTTCATCAACGGCGACGGCGTGAACAAGCCGCGGGGCATTCTGAGCTACCCCACCGCGTCCACGGACGACGCCACCCGTCCCTTCGGCACGCTGCAGTACGTGGCAACAGGCGTTGCAGCCGCATTGTCGGATGCAACGCGCAACGGTGGCGATGCCCTGATCGACATGGTGTACAAGCTGAAGGCCGGCTACCGCCGGAACGCGCGCTGGCTGATGAATTCGACCACGGCCGGGGCCGTGCGGAAGCTGAAGACCACTGGCGACACGGAAAACTACCTGTGGCGCGACAGCCTGGCCGACGGCCAGCCGCCGATGCTCCTGGGCTATCCGGTCGAGTTCGACGAAAGCATGCCGGACGTTGGTTCCGACAAGTTCCCGATCGCCTTCGGCGACTTCGCCCGCGGCTATCTCATCGCCGACCGCATCGGCATGCGGATACTGCGCGACCCGTTCACCAACAAGCCGCATGTGATGTTCTACGTCACCAAGCGCGTCGGCGGCGGTCTGCTCGACTCCAATGCGATCAAGCTGCTGAAAGTCGCGGCCAGCTGACTGATCGGTGGGCGCCGCCACATAAGAGGCTGGGGACACGAAAATGGCCCGGACATTGCCGGAGGCGGAATGATGAAATGGGGGCTCGCCCTGGCCGCTGATGCCGCGGTGGCCACCTTGGCGCCGCCCACCGCCCGCAGCGCCCGTAGTCGTCGCTGCCGCCGCTTCGGTCGTGTCCGGTCTGATCGCGTCACCATGTCGATCGCGGTGAGTGCCCTGACGGCTGGCGTCGCCGAGTTTCGGGGAGGCTTCGGCCTCCGCCGCCTGCGGAGGCGCGGGGGAGAGTCCGCGGCGACCATCGTCAATGCGGTGGTAGCGGAGGACCGTCAGCCCGCGCTCGTGCTGGTCGTCATGGGCGCCGTGGTCGACGCGCGCCGCCGTGGCGGCCAGTTCGCGCAGGCGTTCGGGGCGTGAGAAGAGGCGCAGGAGGAGGATGCGGACGGCTGCCATCATCAACGTGGTCGAGGCGCGGCTGCTGACGCTGGCGGAGGCCGCGCGCTACTGCGGGCGCTCGCCGGCGCAGTTCAAGCGCGACTGCCCGGTCCCTCCGATCGCCTTCGGCAAGGAACACCGCTACGATCGCCGGGCGCTGGACGCCTGGATCGACCGGCTCGCCGGCGCGATCCACGACGCCGGCGACGACTTCACGGAGAGGCTGGAATGACGCCCGTCCACGTGAAGGGCATCAAGCGGTTCCGTGACCGCCACGGCAAATGGCGGTGCTATCACCGCAAGACCGGTGCGCCGATCCATGAGGAATTCGGCTCGCCGGCCTTTTTCGTGCGCCTGGCCGAGCTGGACCGACAGGCCGAGGCGAAGGAAAAGGCGACGCCGGGCACGTTGCGGGCGCTGATCAAGGCCTACCGTGAGAGTCTCCAGTTCAAGGAGCTCGCGCCGCGCACGCAGCAGGACTACCAGAAGGTTTTTCGACTACCTCGAGCCGATCGACGGCGTGTCGCTGTTCCGGTTCGACCGGCCGAGCGTGGTCAAGATCCGCGACAAGGCCGCCACCAGGCACGGCCGGCGGTTCGGAAACTACGTCCACCAAGTGCTGCGGCTGCTGTTCTCGTGGGCGCTAGAGCGCGGATGGATGCGCGGTAATCCGGCGCTGGGCATCAAGGAGCTGCGCCGCCCCAGGAATGCGCCGACGGTCAACCGGCCGTGGTCGGACGCCGAGCGGTTCGTGGTGCTCGAAGAGGCACCGCCGCACCTGCTGGTGCCCCTCGCCCTCGGCATGTATGCCGGCCTGCGCGAAGGCGATGCGCTGCGCCTGCCGCTCTCGGCCTACGACGGCACGGCGATCGAGCTGCGCACCAGCAAGACGGGACAGCGTGTCTGGCTGCCGGCGGCCCGGCCGCTCCGGGAGATCCTCGATACCGCGCTGGCGGCCCGCCGGCGCGAGACGGACCAGGAAAGCGAACCGGGCCGGCAGCGCAAGCAGGATCGTCCGCAGGCGATGACGCTGGCGGTCAACAGCCGCGGCCAGCCGTGGACGACCAGCGGTTTCCGCGCCTCCTGGCGCACGTTCCGACTGCGGCTCGAGGCCGAGGGCAAGGTGGCGCCTGGGCTGACCTTCCACGGGCTCAGGCATACGGTGGCGACCATCCTGCGAGAGGAAGGCGTGGACCTTCGGGCCATCGCCGACCTGCTCGGGCACGCCACCGAGGGCATGGCGCGGCACTACAGCGGGTCGGCCGACCTGCGGCGCACGACTATCGCGACGGTTGCAAAGCTCGACCGGGCGGAGAACAGGCGCCGAACTTCGGCTGTCAAACCTTCTGTCAAACCGAAGGGCGGTTCGTACCTAAAATGGTGAGCCCGCTGGGATTCGAACCCAGGACACGCGGATTAAAAGTCCGCTGCTCTACCTGCTGAGCTACGGGCTCGCCGACATCCCGGCCCGGTCGAGGGCTGCCGGGCGGGTTGTCAGTAGGGGGTGGGCCGGCGCCCGTCAAGGCGGCGCGGCCGGAACGGCGTCACGCCGATCGCGCCAGCGGCTGCGGGTCGGCAGGTTTCGGGCCGGGCTCGTCGTCGACGGCGAGGCCCCAGCAGTTGCGCAGCCGGCGCACCACCCGCGGCGAGACGAAGTGGGAGACGTCGCCGCCGAGCCGGCTGATTTCCTTGACGAACCGCGAGGCGATGAACTGGTGGCTTTCGGAGGCGGTGAGGAACACCGTCTCCACCTCGCTGTTCAGCTTGTGGTTCATCGAGGCCATCTGGAACTCGTACTCGAAGTCCGAGACGGCGCGGAGCCCGCGGATGATCACGTTCGCCCCGCAGGCGGTGACGAACTGCATCAGCAGGCTGTCGAACGGCTTGACCTCGATGCGGCTGGCCAGCTCCGGCGGCAGGCTCGCCACCTCCTCGCGCACCATGTCCACGCGCTCGTCGAGGCCGAACATCGGCCCCTTCTCCCGGTTCTGCGCCACCGCCACCACCAGGCGGTCCACCACCCGCAGCGCGCGCACGATCAGGTCGAAATGGCCGATGGTGATCGGGTCGAAGGTGCCCGGGTAGACCCCGACCCTGAGCTCAGGAGTCATCGGGGCCTTCCTCTCCGTTTGCGGCATCGCGACCTCCGTCGTCCTGGCTGGACTCGCCTCCGTTCTCGCCGAACGAGTCCTCCGCGATGTGGGTCACCGAGACCACCCGCTCGTCCGGCTCAACGCTGAACAGGCGAACACCCTGCGTGTTCCGCCTGAGGATCGCCACTTCGGCCACCGGCGTCCGGATCAGCTTGCCGCCGTTGGTGACCAGCATCACCTGGTCGGCCTCGCCCACCGGGAAGGTCGCGACCACCTTGCCGTTGCGGCTGCTGGTGTCGATGTCGCCCACGCCCTGGCCGCCGCGGCCCATGATCCGGTAGTCATAGGCCGAGGTCCGCTTGCCATAGCCGCGCTCGGTGACGGTGAGGACGAACTCCTCCTGCGCGCTGAGCTCGGCATAGCGCTCCTGCGACAGCGACAGCGCGCCGACCGCTTCCGGCGGCGCCTCGCCGTCGTTGCGCCGCAGCAGCGAGGCGAGCCGGAGATAGGCGTCGCGCTCCTCCACCGTCGCCTCGACATGGCGCAGCACCGAGATCGACATCACCTCGTCGTTGTCGAGCAGGCGGATGCCGCGCACCCCGGTCGAGGTGCGGCCGCTGAAGATGCGCACGTCGTCCGCCGGGAAGCGGATGCACTTGCCGTTGCGGGTGGACAGCAGGATGTTGTCGTCGTTGCGGCAGATCCGGACGCCGACCAGCCGCTCCCCCTCCTCCAGCTTCATCGCGATCTTGCCGTTCGACTTGATCTGCGTGAAGTCGGAGAGGCGGTTGCGGCGGACCTGGCCGGTCGAGGTGGCGAACACCATCGTATGGTCCTCGGTGACCTCGGCGTCGTCCGGCAGCGGCATGATCGTGGACACCCCGACGCCGGGTGCGATCGGCAGCAGGTTCACCAGCGGGCGCCCGCGGGCTGCCGGCGCCGCGAACGGCAGCCGGTAGACCTTGATCATGTAGACCATGCCGTCGGTGGTGAACACCAGCAGCGGCGTGTGGGTGTTGGCAACGATGACCTGGGTGACGAAGTCCTCGTCGCGCGTCGCCATGCCGGAGCGGCCCTTGCCGCCGCGCCGCTGGGTGCGGTAGGCGGCGAGCGGCACCCGCTTCACGTAGCCGGCGTGGGTGACGGTGACGACCATGTCCTCGCGCTGGATCAGGTCCTCGTCGTCCTGCTCGAACTCGCCTTCCTCGATCACCGTCCGGCGCGGGTCGGCGAACTGCTCGCGCACGGCGCGCAGCTCCTCGCGGATCACGTCGAGCAGCTTCTCCCGGTCGGCGAGGATGGCGAGCAGCTCGCCGATGGTCTCCACCACCTCATTCAGCTCGCTCGCGATCTTTTCCCGCTCGAGGCCGGTCAGGCGCTGCAGCCTCAGGTCCAGGATCGCCTTGGCCTGCTCCAGCGACAGGCGGTAGGTGCCGTCCTCCGCCACCGTCCGCCCCGGCTCGGCGACCAGCGCGATCAGCGGCGCCACGTCGCGGGCCGGCCACGGCGTCTCCATCAGGCCGATGCGCGCGGCCTCGGGGTTGGGCGCATGGCGGATGAGCTGGATCACCGGGTCGATGTTGGCGACCGCCACCGCGAGCCCGATCAGGATGTGCGCCCGTTCGCGCGCGCGCGCGAGGCGGAAGCGGGTGCGCCGCGAGACCACCTCCTCGCGGAAGGCGACGAAGGCGGCGATCAGCCGCTTCAGGTCCATCACCTCCGGCCGCCCGCCGTCCAGGGCCAGCATGTTGACCGGGAAGGAGGTCTGCATCGGCGTGTGGCGGAACAGCTGGTTCAGCACCACCTCGCGCTCGGCGTCGCGCTTCAGCTCGATCACCACGCGGACGCCGTGCCGGTCGGATTCGTCGCGCAGGTCGGAAATGCCCTCGATCAGCTTCTCCTGCGCGGCCTCGGCGATGCGCTCGACCATCCGCGCCTTGTTCACCTGGTACGGCACCTCGTCGACGACGATCGCCCAGCGGTCGCCGCCGCGGCTCTCGAACCGCGTCTTGGCGCGCATCATGATCGAGCCGCGCCCGGTCATGTAGGCCGCGCGGATCCCGCCGCGTCCGATGATCAGGCCGCCGGTCGGAAAGTCCGGGCCCGGCATCAGCTCCATGATCTGCTCGATGGAGATGTCCGGGTTGTCGATGTAGGCGAGGCAGGCGTCGATCACCTCCCCCAGGTTGTGCGGGGGGATGTTGGTCGCCATGCCGACGGCGATGCCGGACGCGCCGTTGACCAGCAGGTTCGGGAACCGGGCCGGCAGGACCGTCGGCTCGGTGGTCGACTCGTCATAGTTCGGCTGGAAGTCGACCGTGTCTTCTTCGATGTCGGCCAGCATCTCGCCGGCAGCCCGCGCCAGCCGCGCCTCGGTGTAGCGCATCGCCGCCGGGCGGTCGCCGTCCATCGACCCGAAGTTGCCCTGGCCGTCGATCAGCACCAGGCGCATGGAGAAGTCCTGCGCCATGCGCACGAGCGCCTCGTAGATCGGGTCGTTGCCGTGCGGGTGCAGCTTGCCCATCACGTCGCCGACGGTCTGCGCCGACTTCCGGAACGGCCGGTTGTAGACGTAGCCGTTGGCGTTCATCGTGTAGAGGATGCGCCGGTGGACCGGCTTCAGCCCGTCGCGCACGTCGGGAAGGGCGCGCGAGACGATGACGCTCATCGCGTAGTCCAGGTAGGACCGCTCCATCTCGTGGACGATGGAGACCGTCTCGCCGTCGCGATTCGGGGATTCGGGATCGGTCAATGGATCGCTCTACTCGCTAGCTTGGCCCGCCGGGCCGGGAGTCCTGCTTGTCTTTGCCGGCCCAGGGGATGGGCCGCCAACCGGCCGGCCCGCGCACGCCCCCGCGCCCCTGCCGTCCGGAATGCCGCCAGCGCCGCGCAGCCCGTGGAACGGCCGGCGGCGCTGCCCTTGCTGCAACGCAACAGTAACACATGCCGCAGATGCGAACAACGCCACCGCGGTCTGTCCCGCCTGATGTAGGGCGTCCGGATCAGAAGGGGATGTCGTCGTCGAGGTCGTCGGGAACCCGTCCGCCGCCGCCCGACGGCCCGCGGCCGGCATCCTCGCCGTAGCCGCCATAGCCGCCGCCGTAGCTCCCGCCCTCGCCGCCATAGTCCCCGCCGCCCTCGCCGCGCCCGTCGAGCATGGTGAGCTCGCCGCGGAAGCGCTGGAGCACGACCTCGGTCGAATAGCGGTCCTGCCCCGACTGGTCCTGCCACTTGCGGGTCTGCAGCTGCCCCTCGACGTAGACCTTGGAGCCCTTGCGCAGGTACTTCTCCGCCACCTCGACCAGGCGCTCGTTGAAGATGACCACCCGGTGCCACTCGGTGCGCTCCTGCATCTCGCCCGACGCGCGGTCGCGCCAGCGCTCCGACGTGGCGACGCTGAGGTTGGCGACCTTGCCGCCGTTCTGCAGGCTGCGGATTTCCGGGTCGCGCCCCAGGTTGCCGACCAGGATGACCTTGTTGACGCTCCCCGCCATCGACTCCTCCCTGTTGCTGTGCGAGCATTAGCGGATAAGCGGTGCCGTGGCCAAGCCGGCATGACCGGGTGCCCCTGCCGGCAATGACCCGCCGACCCTGAACGACGCCGGCACCCTGCGCGGCCCCGGCGCGCCCTGCAACAGCAGCAAGGAGAGCCTCGCGATGGCAAGATCGATGAAGGCGGCCGTGGTCAGGGTGTTCGGTCAACCGCTTGACCTGGGGGAGGTTCCCGTTCCCGAGGTCGGACCGGGACAGGTGCTGGTGAAGATCGTCGCCTGCGGCGTATGCCACACCGATCTCCATGCCGCGGACGGCGACTGGCCGGTGAAGCCGACGCTGCCGTTCATTCCGGGGCACGAGGGGGTCGGCCATGTCGCCGCCGTCGGCGCCGGCGTCGCGCATGTGAGGGAAGGCGACCGCGTCGGCATTCCCTGGCTGCACACGGCCTGCGGGCACTGCCGCCACTGCATGGCCGGCTGGGAAACGCTGTGCACCCAGCAGCAGAACACCGGCTATTCGGTCAACGGCGGCTTCGCCGGCTATGCGCTCGCCGACCCGGACTACGTCGGCCACATCCCCGACCGCCTCGACTTCGCGCCGGCGGCGCCGATCCTCTGCGCCGGGGTGACCGTCTACAAGGGCCTGAAGGAGACGGACACCCGCCCCGGCGACACCGTCGTCATCTCCGGCATCGGCGGCCTCGGCCACGTGGCGGTGCAGTATGCAAAGGCGATGGGGCTGCACGTGATCGCGGTCGATGTCGCCGACGACAAGCTGGCGCTCGCCCGCGACATGGGCGCGGACTCGGTGGTGAACGCGCGGACGGAAGATCCGGTGAAGGCGGTGCAGAAACTGTGCGGCGGCGCGGCCGGCGTGCTCGTCACCGCCGTCTCGCCGAAGGCCTTCGCGCAGGGGGTCGGCATGCTCGGCCGCGGCGGCACGATGGCGCTGGTCGGGCTGCCGCCGGGCACCTTCGACCTCGACATCTTCGACACCGTCCTCAGCCGCAAGACGATCCGCGGCTCGATCGTCGGCACCCGCCTCGACCTGCAGGAATGCCTGGCCTTCGCCGCCGAGGGCAAGGTCCGGCCGCGCTACCGGATGGAGCCGCTCGACCGGATCAACGAGGTCTTTGCCGAAATGCGCGACGGCCGCATCGACGGGCGGGTCGTGCTGGACATGGCGGCGTAGCCGGCCCGGCGCCACGGTGCAGGGCAGCCCCTCCTGCCGGTGCTTGTCAGCAGCCGGCGGCCCGGCCCGGGCCTGCGGATGGTTCGCGCTTTGATCTGTCGGGACGCCGGTGCTACATCGCTGCCATGGACGATGACAGCCACACGCACCTGCTGCGGCAGGACAAGCTCGTCGTGCGCGGTGCGCGCGAGCACAACCTCAAGAACATCACCGTCGAGCTGCCGCGCAACAAGCTGGTGGTGATCACCGGCCTGTCCGGCTCCGGCAAGTCGTCGCTCGCCTTCGACACCATCTACGCCGAGGGCCAGCGGCGCTACGTCGAATCCCTCTCGGCCTATGCCCGCCAGTTCCTCGAGCTGATGCAGAAGCCGGACGTGGACTCCATCGAGGGCCTGTCGCCGGCGATCTCCATCGAGCAGAAGACCACCTCGCACAACC
>CALKHQ010000180.1 GCA_937988735.1 uncultured Alphaproteobacteria bacterium | reverse complement strand
CCGTCCGCCAGCCAGCGATGCAGGTCAGCGATCCCCTCTCGCCAGCCGATCTTCGGGCGCCAGCCCGTCGCGGCCTCCAGCCGGCGGGTGTCGGCAACGAAATAGCGCTGGTCGCCGGTCCGCGGCGGGCGGGTCTCGCGCGCGACCCGCGCGCCGGTCAGCCGCTCGATGCGGTCGAGGACCTGGACCAGGCTCACCGCGTTGGCGGGGCCGCCGCCGAGGTTGAACACGCTGCCGGCCAGCGTCGCGATGTCATCCAGCACCACCAGATAGGCGCGCACCGCGTCGTGCACGTGCAGCACGTCGCGCACCTGGTAGCCGTCGCCGAAGACCGTGATCGGCTCGCCCTTCAGCGCGCGGATCAGGAAATGGGCGACCCAGCCCTGGTCTTCGGTGCCGAACTGGCGCGGCCCGTAGATGCAGCTCATCCGCATCACCGCGGTCGGCAGCCCGAAGGACTTCGCGTAGTCCAGCACATACTGGTCGGCCGCACCCTTGGAGCAGCCGTAAGGGGTGGAAAGGTCGAGCGGCCGGCTCTCGTCGATGCCCCAGCGGCGGGTGGCGGCGTCTGCGGGAAGCCACGCCGGCCCGTCCCGCTCCAGCCGCAGGTCGCCAAGGTCGCCGTAGACCTTGTTGGTGCTGGCAAAGACCAGCGGCGTCGGCTCGTCCTTCTGGCGCAGCGCCTCGAGGAGCTGGAGCGTGCCGCCGGCGTTGATGGTGAAGTCCTCGACCGGGCTGATAAGGCTCTCGGTCACCGCTACCTGTGCCGCGAGGTGGATCACCGCCACCGCCGAGCGCGCCGCCTCGCCCAGCGCCCGGGCGTCGCGGATGTCGGCGGCGTGCAGCACGGCCCGGCGGCCGTGGCGGTCACGCAGCCAGTCGATGTTGCCGGAGACGCCGTGGCGGCTGAGGTTGTCGAACAGGATGACCTCCTCGCCGCGGCTGAGCAGGGCGTCGGCGATGTTGCTGCCGATGAAGCCGGCGCCGCCGGTGACGAGGATCGGACGCCCGCTGCGGCTGCTGCCGTTGCCGGCCATCCGCACCTTGCGTCGCACCGCCGGCACCCCGCCCTGGCGCAGCAACCGCGCCAGCAGCTTGTCGCGGCCGCGCACGTCGAGGACGCCCATGTGGTAGTGTCGGAGGTCGAACTGGTGGCCTTCCTGCACCGGGGTGTGGGCCGGCAGGTCGGCCAGCGCGTACCAGTAGAGCCGCTCGGCCGGCGCGCTGATCGCGTCGAGGAAGCGCCGCGCCTGCTCCAGCTCGTCGTGGCGCCACGTCGAGTAGCCGGCCTCGGTGATCCAGACGCCGGCGCCCGGGTTGTGGCGCGCCAGCACCTCGCGCACGCCGCAGATGTGGGTCTGCCAGCCCTGCCAGACGCCGGTCTCGCTGTCCCAGGTGCCGGGGAAGCCGTGGATGCCGACTGCCGACACCACGCCCAGCACGCCCGCCCGGCCCATCAGCTCCAGCCAGTTGAGGTCCAGCGGGCAGGGCCCGCCGAGGATCGCCTTCCAGCCGCGGTGCTGCGCCCAGTAGCCGGCGGCGCCGACCATTTCGGCGAAGATCGCCCAGTCGGGATCGGCCCGCCAGTCCCAGTCCAGCAGGTTGTTCGGCTCGTTCCACAGTTCGACGTGCGGGAAGTGGTCGCCGTAGCGGTCGAGCACGACGTCGACGAAATCGGCGAAATCCCTGGGCCGGCCGGGCGGGCCGGCAGAGGTGCCGGTTCGCGACAGCGACGGCGGCGTGTAGTGGATGCAGGGCAGGAGCTCCGCCCGCCGGGCGATGGTCGGGATCAGCCAGTCGTACCATTCCTGCCCGCCGCTCCCCAGATAGTCGGCCCAGGACAGGTGGGTCCGCACCCAGCGGGCGCCGACGGCCTCGATGTGATCGAGGCAGGCCAGCACCCGGTCATGCTCGCCCGGGCGGAACCATTCGGTCAGTCCGAACACGGCGCCGTCCCCGGCAGGGCGCCGGGGGCTCATGCCACCAGACCGCGCTGTTCGAGCTCGCCGTGCGCCTCGGCGACCCGGTCCTGCGCCTGCTGGCCGGAGACCCAGGCGACCAGCTCGCCCACTGAATCCTCGAGCGGATGGCGGGGCTCGTAGCCCAGCTCCCGCCGGGCCCTGGCGATGTCGGCGAAGCAGTGGCGGATGTCGCCGGTCCGCGCATTGCCGAGCAGCAGCGGCTGCAGGTCCGGCCGCCCCATTGCATCAGCCAGCAGCCGGGCGACGCCGGCGACGGTGTAGCTGCGGCCGCTGCCGATGTTGAACACACCGCCGCCCATCCCCGGCCGCTCCATCGCCAGCCGGAAGGCGCGGGCGACATCGGCGACGTGCACGAAGTCGCGCCGCTGCTGCCCGTCCTCGAACACCAGCGGCGCGGTGCCGTTCAGCAGCCGCCCGGCGAAGATCGCCAGCACCCCGGTGTAGGGGTTGGACAGCATCTGGCCGGGGCCGAACACGTTGAACAGGCGCAGCGCCACCGCCTCGATGCCGTAGGCGGCGGCGAGGATGAGCACGAGCTGCTCCTGGTCGTGCTTGGTCAGCGCATAGACGGAGGCGAGGTCGGGGCGCTTGCACTCGGGCGTCGGCGCCGGCGTCAGCGGCAGGCCCGTCGGTCCGCACGGATCCCAGCGGCGCGCGCGCAGGTCGGCAGCGCTGCGGCGGACGTCCTCCACCGGCGCGCCGCCGGCGTCGCGGTAGAGGCCCTCGCCGTAGAGGCTCATCGACGAGGCGACGACGATCCGGCCGACGGGCCGCTTCGCCAGCGCCTGCATCAGCACCGCGGTGCCGAGGGTGTTGGCGGCGACGTAGCGCTCGATCTCGTACATGCTCTGGCCGACGCCGACCTCGGCCGCGAGGTGGAACACGCCGTCGACGCCGGAGAGGGCTTCCGCCACCGCGCGCGCATCGCGCACGTCGCCCTTGATGAAGTGGATGTCGTCAGGCAGTGCACAGGCCCCGCGGTGGGCCTGCTCGACGAGGCTGTCGAACACCCGGACCCGGTGGCCCGCCCCGCGCAGCTCTCGCGCGACATGCCGGCCGATGAAGCCGGCACCCCCGGTGATCAGGAACGTCCCCATCCGCCTTCCCGTTGTCCGGATCGGCCGCGGCGCCCCGTGCGGCGGCGGCCTCCGATTGCGTCAACGGGAGGGGCGTCGAATGGTTCCTGCAGAAGAAGATGTCATTAAAGTCATTGAAGAATAAGAAGATGATGATGATGAAGCCGCCGCGTGGCGGCAGCCGTCGCCTCTGGAACGATCCCCCCGTCCGGCGGTTGCATCCGGGACGGTCCGCAACGCGCGGACCCTGCCAGGGGAGCGACGGCATGGACAGGAAGCGCCGCGAGGAAAAGATCGACGAGGCGATCGAGGAATCCTTTCCCGCCAGCGATCCGCCCGCATGGACGGGCAACAAGGTGAAGCGCCGGCCCGACCAGATCGAGCACGACGAGGGCCCGGATCCGAAGATCGAACGCAACCGCCACGAAGACCCCGCCAATCCGTGAGGAGCGGGCACGCCACCGCTCCCTCTCCCCCGCGGGAGAGGGAGCGGCCCGCGTCCCGACGGGGCGGGCGGGAAAGCTCAGCTCCTCTTCACCTCGACGCGGCGGACTTTCTGCCGGGCCTCGGCGGAGCGGGGCAGGTCGAGAGTAAGGACGCCGTTCCTGAGGGTGGCGGCGATCTTCTCCGGATCGACGTCGTCCGGCAGGCGGACGCTGCGCTGGAAGCTGCCGTAGCGCCGCTCGGAGAGCATGTAGCCGGCCCTCTTCTCGTCCTTCTCCGCGCGCTTCTCGCCGCGGATCGTCAGCCGGTCGCCGGCGACGGTGACCTCGAGGTCCTTCTCCTCCATGCCCGGCACCTCACAGGTGACCTCGTAACCCTGGTCGGTCTCCCTGACCTGGACCGGCGCGCTGATCGACGGCATGGCCCAGCCGCCGCCCTCGTCGTCGAACAGGCGAAGCCGCGGCCAGCGCGACGTGAATTCGTCAAACAGCCGGTCGATCTCGTTGCGCAGCGAGACGAAGGGCTGCCACATGGTCATTGCGCCGCGACCAGATCCGCCCCGGTCGCCTTCCTTGTCTTCGTGAACCGGTAACTTCCTCGCAGCATCAGCCATCGTCGTCCTCTCCTTTCTCCGGTGTGTACGGACGTCGGAAATGCCCGGCGATTACTGATCTGGGATTTGCGAACGGCGGCCGCAACGCCCGGCCCTGCGACATGCCGTCAGGGTCCGCGGACCTCAGCCGGCGGCGTCTTCGGGGCGGACGGGATGGGCGGCAAGGGCGGCAGTGACCTCGGCGTCGGTGGTCTGGGTGAAGTCGGCGTAGAAGGGACCGATGGCGAAGAACTGGCGCCGCTCCTCCGGGCAGACCACGCGGTCGGCCTCCCGGCCGAGCGCCTCCAGCGTCTCGACGGGCCCGATGGGCACCGCCAGCACCAGCTCCGCCGGCCCGCGGCGGCGCAGCGCCCGCAGCGCCGCGCGGACGGTGGCGCCGGTGGCGACCCCGTCGTCGATGACGATCACCACCCGGCCGGCCACCTGCGCCCGCGGCCGGTCGCCGAGATAGTGCCGGCGGCGGCGCGCGATTTCGGCGAGTTCCGCGTCGCGGACGCGCGCGAAGGTCTCCTCCGACACCCGGCCGCGGGCGATGACGTCCTCGTTGCGGACGACGACGGTCCCGTCCCCGTCCACCACCGCGCCCATGGCGAGCTCCGGCTGGTCGGGAAGCCCGATCTTGCGCACCAGCACCAGGTCCAGCGGCGCCTCGAGGGCGGCCGCCACCTCCGCCGCCACCGGCACCCCGCCCCGCGGCAGGGCCAGCACCACCGGCCGCCGCCCCCGGTATTCCGCCAGCGCCGCGGCCAGCCTGCGCCCGGCGTCTGCGCGGTCGGCGAAGGGCACGTCGCCCAACCGGCCCCCCCCCCT
>CALKHQ010000179.1 GCA_937988735.1 uncultured Alphaproteobacteria bacterium | reverse complement strand
GCCGCGACCTCGACCGAGAAGTCGTGGAGCGCCTGGCTGCGGCCGTAGAACGCCTGGATGCCCTCGACCCTCAGCATCACGACCCCAGATAGGCCGCCTGGACGGCGCGGTCGGCGCGGATCGCGGACGGGTCGCCCTCGGCGAGGATGCGGCCGCGGTCCATCACCGTGATGCGGTGGGCGAGCTGCATCACCACGTCCATGTTGTGCTCGATGAGGAGGATGGTCGCCGTTTCGGCGATGCGGCGGACCAGCGCGCAGAAGTCGGTGATCTCGGCGTCCGACAGCCCCTGCGTCGGCTCGTCGAGGATCAGCACCTGCGGCTCGAGCGCGAGGCCCATCGCCACCTCGATCAGCCGCTGGTGCCCGTATGCGAGTTCGCCCGCCTTCTCCCCCGCCCGGTCGGCCAGCCCGACCGCGGCCAGCGCCGCGCCGACCTTCTGCCGCAGGGCGTCGGCATGGATCGGGGCGAACCGCCCGCGGCCGAGGCTGCTCTGCGCCGCCAGCGCCACGTTGTCGAAGGCGGTGAGGCTCGGATAGATGTTGGTGATCTGGAAGGTGTAGGCGATGCCGAGCCCGACCCGACGGTGGGCCGGCAGCCGGGTCACGTCCCTGCCGCGGAACAGCACGCTCCCGGCCGTGGGCGCGATCCGCCCGCACAGCAGGCTGACGAAGGTGGTCTTGCCGGCGCCGTTGGGCCCGATGATGGCCCGGATCTCGCCCGGCTCGAGTGTGAAATCGACGCCGTCCACCGCCCTGAGGCCGCCGAAGTGGCGGCTGAGCCCCCGGGTCGCGAGCAGGCTCACGGCAGCCACCGGGCCCAGCGGTCGCGGACCGTGCCGAGGATCCCCTTCGGGAACCACAGGATCAGCCCGACCAGCACGAAGCCGACGACCAGCAGATAGGCGCTGGTGACCTCGCTCGCCTTGTCGATCAGGTAGAACATCAGGATGGTGCCCAGCACCGGCCCGAGCAGGGTGCCGGCGCCGCCGAGCAGCGTGAACAGCAGCACCTCGATCGAATACTGGATCGAGGCGAAGGTGGCGCCGATGTAGGCGAACATCAGCCCGTAGGCCGCGCCCGCCGCGCCCGAGAGCCCGCCGGAGATGACGAACGCCTTCAGCTTGTGGGCGAAGACGTCGTAGCCCAGCATCCGCGTGCGCTCCTCGTTCTCGCGGATGGCGACCAGCACGCGCCCGCCCGGGCGCATCACCACAAGGAGGCCGATGCCGATCGCGACCGCCAGCAGCGCGACCGCCACATTGTAGCGCGTGCCGGCGTCGGCGAGGTCGATGGTGAGGCCTGCGACCGTGAAGCTGCGCGCGGCGGCCGGCAGCGGCAGGCCCTGGTCGCCCCCGGTCCAGCGGCTGAAGTAGAGCAGCGCAAGGAACCCGGCCTGGGCGAACATCATGGTGACGATCATGAAGGAGACGCCGCGGGTCCGCAGCGCGATCAGCCCGATCAGCAGCGAGACCAGCAGGCTGGCGGCAAGCCCGGCGACGAAGGCGAGCGGCACGCCGGCCTCGAAGTGATAGGCGGCGAGCCCGGCGCCGTAGAGGCCGGCGCCGAAGAACAGCGCATGACCGAGGCTGAGCAGCCCGGCATAGCCGAAAAGCAGGTTGTAGCCGACGGCATAGACCGCGAGCACCATCATCCGGGTCAGGGTGAGCTGGTCGTAGTCGCTGACCACGAACTGGGCCGCGAAAAGGAGCGCCAGCACCAGGACGTGGAGCCCGACCACGCGCGCCGCGGTCATCGCGCCCTCTTCCCGAACAGGCCTTCGGGCCGGAACACCAGCACGAGGGCAACCAGCAGGGTCGAGACGATCTTCGCCAGCGTCGGCGAGAAGAAGACGGAGAGGATGCCGTCGCTGAGCCCGATCAGCACGGCGGCGAGCACCGTGCCGCCCAGGCTGCCCAGCCCGCCGATGATGACGACGATGAAGGAGAGCAGCAGGGGGTCGAGCCCCATCAGGTAATGCGCCTGCTGGATCGGCACCACCAGCACCGCGGCGACCGCGGCCAGCATCGCGCCGAGGGCGAACACCTGGGCGTAGACCCGCCCGACCGGAATGCCGAAGGCCTGGGCGGTCTCGCTGTCGTACTGGGTGGCGCGCATCACCAGCCCGAGCCGCGTCCGCCGCATCACGAACCAGGTGCCGAGCAGCAGCAGGGCGGAGGCGGCGATGACGACGAGCTTGTAGCCGGAATAGCCGAAGTCGGGGAATTCGACCCGGAAGTAGAACGGCGCCTCCACCGAGCGCGCGTCGGGCCCGTAGAGGATCAGGGTCGTCTGCTGGATGATGTAGAGGAGTCCGATGGTGGCGACGATGGTCGATTCCGGGTGGTAGTTCAGCCGCCGCAGGATCAGCCGCTCGCTGGCGAGCGCGATGGCGCCGACCACCAGCGGACTCGCCACAAGCGCCAGCAGGAACCCCAGCGCCGGGCTCCCGGCGACGAGGGAGCTCACCCACCAGGCGAGCACCGCGCCCAGCATGAAGAACTCGCCGTGGGCGACGTTGACCACCCGCATCACGCCGAACACCAGCGACAGCCCGAGCGCGGTCAGCGTGAGGACGGCGGCCTGCACCAGACCTTCGAGGGTGGCAAGAAAGAGAAACGGGCCGAAATCCAACGATGCGTGCCTTCGCAAGTCTCCCTCCCCCGGCCGGGGGCGGGCTGGATTGAGGCAGGGGCGCAGGGTGCGGCGGCGGGCCGCCCTCCGGGCGGAAGACGACCCGCGCTGCACCGGCGCCGGGGCGGGCGGACCCCGGCAGGATTGCTACAGCGGCATCTCCCGGTAGTCGGGGCCTTCCTGCTCGTACAGGCCGTCCTCGATGGCGGTGGTGTGGACGACATTGAGCCGGCCGCCTTCGACGCGGGAGATGTACTGGTGGCCGAAGCACTGGTGCATCGCCGCGTTGAAGATCTTCTCGCCCTGCGGATGCTCGCGGCTCTCGGGCCAGGACTCGATCGATTCCAGCGCCTCGATGAAGGCGGCCTTCTGCTCGGGCCCCTGGTAGTCCGCCATCTCCATCGCCTGCTTGATGACGAACAGCGTCTCCCACACCGAGAACATGTGGGCGTAGGTGGAGACGTCGCGCGGATCGTCCACGCTGGCGCCGTTCTCGTCCACGCCGACGGTCGCACGGTAGAACCTGTCGAACTCGCTCTGGCCGGGCTGGGCGTAGCGGGGGTGGCCCTCCCAAAAGTAGGTGCCCTCCAGGAACTCGAGCTGCGGCGAGGCGAGATCGACGGCCTCGATCGAGTCGATGAAGCCGAACAGCTCCGGCCGCCTTGAGCCGAGATGCTCGCCCAGCTCCTTGACGAAGGTGAGCACGCCCGGGCCGACCATGACGTGGTAGATCACCTCGGTGTCCGACGGGATCTGCGGGAAGTAGCGGGTGAAGGAGGTCTCCGTCGGCGGAATCGGGATCAGCGCCGAAACCTCGCCGCCCTGCGCCTCGATCGCCTGCGAGAAGTAGTCCCGGTGGTCGTGGCCGAAGGCGTAGTCGGGGAAGATGATGGTGACCTTGCGCCCCAGGTTCTGCGAGATCCACGGCGCCATCGAGATCACCTGCGCCTTCACGTCGGTGATGCCCGGCTGGAAGGTGTAGCGGTTGAAGGCGCCCGCGGCGGTCTGATGCCCCTCGGAGCAGACGAGGTAGGGGATCTTCAGCTCGCCGGCGCGGGGCGCGGTGGCGGCGACCACATGGCTGAACAGGTGGCCGAAGACCACGTCCACCTTGTGCTCGGCGGCGAACTTCTCGATCACCTCGGTCCCGCGCTGCGGATCGGTGCCGTCGTCCTCGACGATCAGCTCGATCGGCCGGCCGTTGATGCCGCCCTCGCTGTTGATCAGGTTCACGCAGGCGGTCGCCACCTGCTCGTACCAGCGGCCGTAGGAAGCGCCGATGCCGGTGCGGTGGAACGGCGCGCCGAGCCGGATCGGCGCCGACGACTGGGCCTGGGCGTAGCGCACGAACCCCGGCGCCGCCGCCATCGCCGCCCCGATCCCGAGCCCCTTCAGCGCCGTCCGTCGCGAGACCCGAGCCTGATTCACCCCATCCGTCATCTGCCCCTCCCATCTGCCGGCACCCGCCCGGGTGCCATCGCCCAGTCCAGTCTAGCGCCGCAGTCGCTTCCGTTGCAGACCCTTGCGGACGTCCCCCTGCGCGGAGCGGACCGCCGGCACGACGGCGGTCAGCGCCGCTCGACCCGCGGCAGCGCGGTCGCCGGCGGAGGGTTGCGGCTGCGTTCGGTGCGGATCACGCCGTCGATGATCGTCATGCCCACCCCCGGCAGGTTCCCCAGCTTGACCGACTCCAGCAGCGTCGCGCCCGGCGCGTGCTGCGCCCGGTCCATGATGACGAAGTCGGCCGCCTTGCCCGGCTCGATCATGCCGCAGTCGAGGCCGCGGATGCGGGCGGTGTTGCCGGTCGCGAAACAGAAGGCGACCTCCGTCGGCACCGCAGTCATGCTTGAGACCAGCGCGATCATCCGGAGGATGCCCAGCGGCTGGACGCCGGAGCCCGCCGGGCCGTCGGTGCCGAGCATCACGCGGTCGAGCTGGCCGAGCTCGCGCGCGGTGTTGACCGTCAGCAGCGCTGCCCGCTCGTTGCCGTTGTGCACGATCTCCAGCCCGCGCCGGCACTGCTCGCACAGGCAGACGATCTGGTCGTCGGGGAGCGCGGTGTGGCCGCCGTTGATGTGGCCGATCACGTCGGTGTCGGCCTCCAGCACCACGTCCTTGTCGATGAGCCCCGACCCGGGGATCGACGGGCCGCCGGTGTGGATGGTGGAGCGGATGCCGTACTTCCGCGCCCAGGCCACCATCTGCTTCGCATTGGCCGCGTCCTTGACGCTGCCCAGCCCGACCTCGCCGAGGAGGGTGACGCCGGCGGCGGCGAGCTCGCGGAAGTCGTCCTCGACCATGCCGGTCTCCA
Source organism: uncultured Alphaproteobacteria bacterium (assembly GCA_937988735.1). Classification (GTDB taxonomy): domain Bacteria; phylum Pseudomonadota; class Alphaproteobacteria; order CALKHQ01; family CALKHQ01; genus CALKHQ01. The sequence goes on along the minus strand of CALKHQ010000179.1, from coordinate 1,056 downwards.
GCACCGGCGCGCCGGCGATCACCTTGACGCCGGAGGGGCGGAACGCCTCGTAGAAGCGCTGCGAGGCGATCGCGTGCGCCTTCAGCCCGACGATGTCGCGCGGACGGCCGGGGGCATGGACCTCGCCTGCCGAGATCATGGTGGTGACGCCGCCGTGCAGGCTGGAGTCGATCCAGTTGAGCTGCTGCTGGCGCGGCGTGTAGTCCCCGATCACGGGGTGGACGTGGCTGTCGACAAGGCCCGGCGCGACCGTGGTGCCGCTGGCGTCCACCACCGTCCGCGCTCCGGAAAGGTCGATGTCGGCCTCGCGGCCGACCGCGGCGATGCGGCCGCCTTCGACGAGGATGCAGTCGGCATCGAGGATCGGCTGCTCGATCCGGCCCGACAGCATGAGCCCGATGTTGCGGATGGCCAGGCTTCCCGCCGGTCCCGCCGCCGCCTGCTCCGCCATCGCCCCCTCCCGTCGCTCTCCAAGCTTGTGCAATTGTTTGCATGCACATGGTGCGCGCGCAAGGCGGCGACGCCATTTCGCCCGTCAGGCGCACGGTGTTAACTGGGCCGGAGGCAGGAGGAGCACAGCGCATGGGCCAGGACGCCGTCACCACCCATCAGGCGGAGGACGATCCGCGCAACGCCGACATCCTGATCTGGGTGAACGGGCGGCTGGTGCCGCGGGCGCAGGCGACGGTCTCGGTCTACGACTCCGGCTTCCTGCTCGGCGACGGTGTCTGGGAGGGGCTGCGGCTCCACAACGGGCGCTGGGCCTTCCTCGCCGACCACCTCGACCGGCTGTTCGAGGCGGCGAAGGCGATCGACCTCGACATCGGCCGCAGCCGCGCCGAGCTCGCGGCGGCGCTGGACGAGACGGCGGCGGCCAACGGCATGCGCGACCACGCCCACGCCCGGCTGATGGTGACGCGCGGCCTCAAGGTCCGCCCGTTCCAGCACCCGTCGCTGTCGCGCTCCGGCCCGACCATCGTCATCATCGGCGAGCACAGCCGCCCGAGCATCCCGCGGCCGATACGGCTGGCCACCGTCGCCCAGCACCGCGGGCTG
>CALKHQ010000178.1 GCA_937988735.1 uncultured Alphaproteobacteria bacterium | reverse complement strand
GACCGGCCAGCCGGCCCGGGCGAAGGCCGCATCGTCATAGCCGTTGGCGATGGCCGAGAAGGAAAACGGGTGGCCATTGCCCTCGCTGAGCCCGATGATGCCGATGCGGATCACCAGACCGACCAGCCCCCGTCGACGCAGATGTTCTGGCCGGTGATGTAGCTGCCGGCGTCGCTGCACAGCAGCACGGCCGCACCCTTCAGCTCGTAGGGGCGGCCGATGCGGTTGAGCGGGTTCTTCGCCGACAGCCGCTCGATGAAGGCCGGGTTGTCGCGCTGGGTCTGCTCGAACGGGAACGGACCCGGGCTGATGCAGTTGGCGCGGATGCCGTAGGGCGACAGGAAGCTCGCCAGATAGCGGGTGAGCTGGATGACGCCCGCCTTGCCGGCTCCGTAGCTCGGCGGATTGGCGAGCCCGTCGCGGTCGTAGAGACGGTAGTCCGGCGCGACATGGCCGTACATCGAGGCGATGGTGAGGATGCAGCCCCGCCGTTCCTTCAGCAGCGGGAACGCCGCCTTCACGGTGCGGAACGGGCCGTTGAGGCAGATCTCGACGTCGTAGTTCCAGTCCTCGTCGGTGATCGACTCGAAGGTGTTCTTGCGGCCCGACCAGCCACTGTTGACGAGGATGTCGAGGCCGCCGCCGGTGATCTCCCCGACCTCGGCCATCATCCGCCGGATCGAGTCGCCGTCGGCGATGTCCACCTGGAGCGCATGGGTCTTCGCCTCCCGGAAGCGGCCGGCGATGCGGCCGGCGAAGCTGCGGCACCTGTCGAGGTCGCGGCTGGCCACGATGACCTCCGCGCCCAGCTCGGCGAAGGCGAAGGCGATCTCGCCGCCGAGGAGGCCGGCTCCGCCGACGATCAGCGCCGTCCGGCCGCGCAGGGAGAACAGCTCGGCGACGCCGGGAGCGTGCTCAGGCGCGGAGTAGGGATTCGGCAATGAGAAGATCCTTCTGCTCGTCGATGTCGATCACCGAATCGGCGGCCACGATCTCGGCCCCGATGCGGCCGAACAGCAGCCCGGGCGAGTCCGCGGGCAGCCGGTCCGGACGGAAGGCGTAGACCAGCCCGTTCAGCTGGTAGGCCGGGGTCAGCGCCTGGCGCGGACGCCAGGGCACCGCTCCGTCGATGAACGGGCGCGGCGCGCCGTTCTCGATCCGCCACACCCGCTCCGGGTTGATGGCGGCAGTGTGGAAGGTGGCGATTGAATCGAGCCTCTCGTCCCGCAGGCGCCGGACGCAGCGGCCGACCAGCTCCGGCGTCCGGAACGGCGAGGTCGCTTCCAGCAGCACCATCACCGCGGCGGGCGTGCCGGCGGCGGCGAGCCAGTCGCGGACGTGGCGGATGGTGTCGATGACCAGCGCCTCGTCGGTGGCGAGTTCCGGCGGCCGGTCGTGCACCTCCGCGCCGTGGGCGCGGGCGGTGGCGGCGATCTCGGCGTCGTCGGTGGAGACGATGACCCGGTCGATCTCGGGGGTCGCGCGCGCGGTCTCGATCGGCCAGGCGAGCAGCGGCTTGCCCGCCAGCGGCATCAGGTTCTTGCGCGGGATCGACTTGCTGCCGCCCCGCGCGGGGATGAGGGCGACCACCGGCCCGGACGCGCTCATTCCGCCGCTGCCTCCCCTTCCCCGTCCCAGGCGATCTGCTCGTCGGCCGCATAGTCGCGCGTGGCCCGGCCGCCGGCGATCACGTCCCAGTAGGCGAGCGGGCCGACGCCGTTGCCCGGCCGCTTGATGGTGACGTTGTCGGGGCCGAATGGCTCGCCGGCGCGGATCGGGCGGCTGGCGACCAGGCTGCCGCGCGCGGGAATGCGGTTGCGCAGCTCCGCCTCCACCGGCGCCTTGACGCCGTCGCCCAGCGCTGCCTCGACATCGCGCACCTCGCGGATCATCGCCGCCAGCTCGTCGGGCTCCAGCGACGCGACGTGGTCCGGGCCCGGCAGCCGGCGCGAGAGGGTGAAGTGCTTCTCCAGCACGGTTGCCCCGGCCGCCACCGCCGCGACCGGAATGTGCCGGCCGAGGCTGTGGTCGGAGAGGCCGACGCGCAGCCCGGTCGCGGCCGCGAGCGTCGCCATCGCGCGCAGGTTGGTCGTCTCCGGCGTCGCCGGATACTGGGTGACGCAGTGGAGCAGCCAGACATGGTCCGCGAGCGGCGCGGTCCACCCCGGCGCGGCCCGGACCGCGGCAAGCTCGGACCGGCCGGACGGGATGCCGTCCGGGTACTGCGCGGCCCAGGCGAGCAGGCTCAGGCTTTCCAGCACCTCGGCCAGCGTGCACATGCCGGTGGAGACGATGAGCGGCAGCCCTGTGCGCGCCGCCCGCAGCATCAGCGGGCCGTTGACGATCTCGCCCGAAGGGATCTTCAGCCGTGCGACCTTCACCTCTTCCGCGAGGAAGGCGACGCTGTCGGGATCGAAGCCGGAGGACATGAACTCGATCCCGACCTGCGTGCACAGGTCGCGGAGTTCGAGATGGGCGTCGCGGTCCAGCTCCAGCGCCTTCAGCATGGCGTACTGGTTCTCGGCGCCGCGCATGTTCTGCCGCTGGTAATCGGCGGTGGCGGCGTCGGCGAGCACCAGCTTCGCGGCGTCGAAGGTCTGGAACTTCACCGCATCCGCCCCCGCCTCCGCCGCCGCATGCACGAGCTCCCGCGCCATGGCGAGGCTGCCGTTGTGATTGACGCCGGCCTCGGCGATGACGAACACCCGGTCGGCGCTCATGGCAGCTCCCAGTTCAGGTCGTGGAACGGCTTGCGACCGCCCGGCGGCGGGGTGGTTCCGGCGAGGGCGTCGGCGATGCGGCGGCCGATGGGGCCGGGGGCGCCGTAGGGATTCTCGCGCCGCGCGGCGCAGGCCTGCATCTCGGGGCCGAGCGCGCGGCGGATGGCGGCGGTGATGGCGGCGGGGTCGAGCGGGCAGTCGATCACGCTGGGGGCGCGCAGGCGCCCGTCCTGACGCCCGCCGATGTTGACGGTGGGCGTGCCGGCGGCGGGCGCCTCGATCAGGCCGCTCGACGAGTTGCCGACGACCACGTCGGCCGCGACGAGGGCGCTGAGGTAGCGCTGCTGGCCGAGCGAGGCGACGACGGTCATCCGGCCCTCCGCCGCCGCAAGGGCGTCGAGGCGGGCGTTGATCGCGCGGCCGCCGGCATCGGCATTGGCCCGGGTCACCAGCAGATGAGCGCCCGGCACGGCGAGCGCGGCGCGCACCACCGTCTCCACCGCAGCCGCGGCGTCGCCGCCGCCCCGCGTCTCCGGATGGAAGGTCATCAGCAGCAACGGCGACGGCAGCGGACAGCCCAGCGCCTGCTCCAGCCCGGCGCGGTCGAGCAGCTCCAGCCGCGTGAATGCCTCGAGGCCCGGCGCGCCGACGTTCAGCACGCGCTCCGGCGCCTCGCCGAGCTGGATCACGCGCCGCCGGTAGGGCTCGGCGGCGGTGAAGTGCAGCGTCGCCATCTTGGTGACGGCGTGCCGGATGCTGTCGTCCACCGAGCCGACGCTGACCTCGCCGCCGTGGAGGTGCGCGATCGGCATGCCGAGCAGCATCGCCGCCTGCGCCGCCGCCAGCGCCTCGATCCGGTCGCCGGGGATCAGCACCCAGTCCGGCCGCAGGCCGACGAAGGCGTCGGCCAGGCTCACCACCCCCAGCCCGGTGGACTTGGCCATCGCCAGCCGGCTGTCGCCGGCAACCAGCATCTCCACCGCCGCGTCGATCGCGAAGCCGTCGGCCTCGATCGCCCGCACGGTCATGCCGAAGTCGGGAACCAGGTGCATCGCGGTGGCGACGGTGACGAGCTCCAGGGAGGGATGGTCACGGATTTCCTGCATCGCCCAGCGCAGGAGCCCGTAGTCGGCACGCGTCCCGGTGACGACGCAGATCCGACGCCGTGCGCTGGTCTCCGTCATCGCGGATGCAGTCGAACTCAGGCCCAGGGGAACCGCCGCTCGCGCACCGGCCCCAGCGCGTCGAGGCGGATGGCGCGGCCGTCGCACTCCGCCGACGCCCAGCAGGCCGCGAGCGTCGCGACCACGGTGCGCCCGGTCTCCCCGTCGGGAAAGCCGCTGCCGGCCCGCAGCGCCTCGAGCACCGCGCGGGTCGGCGTCACGTTGTCGGCGACCGGGAACCGCCGCGCGTGGCGCCTCACCGGCATGCCGTAGCGCGTCGGCGGCTGCACGCGATGCTCGGGCAGGCGTTCGGTCACGATCATCTCGCCGGCGAGCTCGTCGCAGAAGATGTGGCCGTAGGCGCCGGCGTAGGTGACGGTCATGCCGTGGCCCTGGTCCGCGCCGATCACGAGGTTCAGGCGCCGGCCGCCGTCGGTGACGATCCGCACCTCGCCCGCCTGGTCGAAGAACTGCGGTCCGCGCGGGTTGGGGAACGGGTCGCCGGTGAACCACGCACCGGCCGCGGCCGGCCGGTCGCCGGTGAGGTACATCAGCGCCTCGACATAGTGCGAGCCGTTCATCGCGAGCCCGAAGCAGCCGCCGACGACGGTCATGCTGGCGAGCCGGCCGAGCGCGCCGGAGTCGAGGACCGCCTTCACCTCGCGATACTGGTCCATGAACCGCATCTGGTGGTTGACGGCGAGCAGCGCGCCGGCATCGGCGCAGGCACGGATCATCGCCTCGCAGTCGGCAACCGAGGTTGCCAGCGGCTTCTCGCAGAGGATGGCAGGGGCGCCGGCGGCCGCAGCGCGCTCCACCTCGACGCGATGGCTGTCGGCGGTGGTGGCGACCACGACGACGTCGCCGGGGCCGGCGGCGCGGTAGAGGCTCTCCGAGTCGGCGAAACGCCGATCCGGTGGCACGTCAAAGGCGTCGCCCACTGCCTGCCGCGCCTCCGCACGGGGATCGCACAGCGCGGCGAGGCGGACACCCATGCCCGCGAGCGCCTCGGCATGGGACCGGCCCATGCGACCGGCCCCGACCAGCACGGCTTCGCGCCACTCAGCCACGACGGCTCCGGATTCCCTCGGTGATCATCACGGGCAGAACGGCAACGCGACCGGCGCGCCGGCCGCTGAGCGCGACGGCGCGGAACGCGAATCGGTCATTGATCGTCCCGGCAGGTTCCGGATGGGGTCGGCGCCAGAGTCACCCGGCTCCAATGCTACCGCAGGCAGGGTGAGTCACCCCCTGCCTGCGCACACGCAAATTGGCGACTGCCACCGATTTCGCAAGTCCCAAACCCTCCCACCGGGACTGCGACGGTGACGGTCGCCGCAACAACCTGCCGCAAGCAATTCTTCCCCCGCGCCGATTGTCACGGATTGCGCGGCCGGGTTCAAGTCTGCTCCGCCGCGGGCTCGTTATCCCATAAGAGCAGTCCCGAGAAGATTCTCGACCATCGCGGGAGTCATCGCCGGCCTTGCCCGCCGCCGCGGGATGGCAAAGGGTGTCGGCCGGGTGCGACGCCCCATCTCTTTCGGCGCCCGACCACGCAGGCAGGAGGACGTACGGACGGCATGACGGAGCAGGCGAGGACAGCGAAAGGCCGGTCCCCGGCGCGGCGCGCGCTGCGGACGGTCGCCATCGTCCTGCTCGTTGTCCTCCTGCTGCCGGTCGCGGCCTTTGGCCTGCTGCAGACGGGCTGGGGCCAGCGCCAGGCGGTTTCCTTCGCCAACGACGCACTGGCGGAGAGCGGACTGGCACTGCGGATCCAAGGGATCACCGGCCTCGTCCCCTTCGACATGACGCTCGCGACGCTGCAGCTCGACGACGACCGGGGCACGGCGATCGAGGCGGAGGATCTGCATGTCGCCCTCTCCGTCGCAGACCTGCTCGGCGGCCGGGTGACCGTCACCATGCTCGACGCCGCGCGCCTCGCGGTGCATCGCGCGCCGGAGACGCCGCCGGCGCCCGAGGCCCCGCCGTCGGAGCCGGCGTGGCCGTCGCTGCCGGTGGATATTGCCATCGACCGCCTGGACGTGGACCGTCTGGAGCTCGGCGCTGCGATCGCGGGCGAGGATGTGGTGCTCGACGTCCGGGGCAGCTTCGCACT
>CALKHQ010000177.1 GCA_937988735.1 uncultured Alphaproteobacteria bacterium | reverse complement strand
GCGGCGAGCGCGGTCCGCATCGAGGTGCTGAGGCCTTCGGCGTAATCCGGGTTGTGGCGGATGGTGACGCCCAGCCCCGACAGGGCGGCGGTGACCGCGTCGGCCTCGTGACCGGTCACCACCGTCGTCCCGGCGGCCTTGCTCGCCGCCATGGTTTCGGCGACGCGGCGTATCATCGGCACCCCGTCCAGCGGGATCAGCAGCTTGTTCTGCGGCCCCATCCGCCGCGACTGGCCCGCCGCGAGCACGATCCCCGCGATCAGCGGCGCGCGCTGGGCGCCGCCGGCTGCGGCCTCGCTCGCCTCGACCGCGCTGTCGCGCGGCTGTGGCCGGCTCGGAATCTCCTTCAGCAGCCCGCCGACGCCCAACGCCATGACGTCGCTGCGCGTGACCGGCACCCGCGCGATCAGCCGCTGCAGCACCCAGTCGAAGCCGTTGAGCTTTGGCGAGCGGGCACAGCCGGGCAGGCCGAGCACCGGCACGGTCGCGCTGCCCACCGGCGCCTCCGCCAGCAGCAGAAGGTTGCCGGGATCGACCGGCATGCCGAAGTGCAGCACCCGCCCGCCGAAGTCCTCGATCGCGGCCGGCAGCACGTCGCGCCGGTCCACGATCGCGGATGCGCCCGCGATCAGGATGATGTCCGGCGCCGCCGCAGCCACCTTGCGAACGGCCGCGGCGATGGCCGCCTGGCTGTGGTCGCAGCGTTCCTCGGCGACGAGGGTGCTGCCGGTGGCTTCCACCCGTTCCCGGGTCACCTCGACGGTGCGGTCGAGGATCGATTCCTTCATCCCCTCGATCCGGCTCTGGACCAGGGCGACGCGGGAGGGGACGAAGGGCGCCACCCGCACCAGCGCGCCGTCGCCTTCGGCGGCAATGGCGACCGCGGCATCCAGCACCGAGGCTGCGGTGGCGAAGGGGATCACCTTCACAGTCGCCGCCATCTGCCGCTCCTCGACGACGTCATGGGCGGGCAGGGTGGCGATGGTGATGGATTCGTCGAGGAGGTTGATGCGATCGACCCGCGCGCGGTCGATCATCAGCACGCCGGGGGCGGTGGCCACCAGGTTGCAGCGGCCGGTGAACGGCGCGGTGACTTCGAGACCCGGGCCGCCGCAGGCCTCCGCCAGCCGCCGCGCCGCCTCGTCCTCGTGGACGTCGCCGGCATCCAGCCGGGCGGCGATCACCTCGCGGAGCCCGGCTTCGCCGATCGCCGCCAGATCTTCCGCGCTCAGCCGGCGGCCCTTCTTGAAGATCCGTGGCCTGTTCCAGCCCGGTGCCTGCAGGCGCAGGCTGTGTGCGAGGATCGCGCCTTCGGCGTCGGCAAGCGGGACGGGCCCGAACCTCACGCCGCCACCTCGCTGGCTTCGGGCTCGCGGCGCAGGGCGGCAGTGATCTCGGCCATCACCGAGATTGCGATCTCCGCCGGGGTGGAGGCGCCGATGTCGAGGCCGACGGGCGCGTGGATCCGCCGGATCGCCTCCTCGCCGTGACCGAGGGCGCGCAGCCGCTCCACCCGCTTCGCATGGGTGCGCCGGCTGCCCAGCGCGCCAATGTAGAAAGCCGGCGACCGCAGCGCCGCGTCGAGCGCCGGATCATCGAGCTTCGGATCGTGGGTCAGGGTCACGATCGCCGTGCGCGTGTCGGGCGCGAGCGCCTCCAGCGCCTCGTCCGGCCAGTCGCTCGAAAGCGAGACCCCGGGGAAGCGCTCGGTGGTGGCGAAGCTGCCGCGCGGATCGATGACGGTGACGTCATAGCCGGCGATCGCCGCCATCGGCGCCAGCGACTGGGCGATGTGCACGGCGCCGACCAGGACCAGGCGCAGCGGCGGCGCCCAGACCTGGACGAACAGCTCGCGCTCGCCCGCGGCCTCGACCCCGCTGGCGTCGTCGCGCTGCCGGCGTTCCACCGCCCGGATCTCGACCGGGGTCAGCGTCAGGTCACCGGTCAGCTCCGCCGGCCGCGACCCCCAGGCCTGCGCGCCGCCGGCAAGTTCGGTGACCACCAGGAACGGCCGTTTCGCGGCGCGGGCCTGGCGCAGCGCCTCCAGCGTTTCGGCCTTCATTCCACCAGCTCCACGTAAACCTCGACCCTGCCGCCGCAGGCCAGCCCCACGTGCCAGGCCTCGGCGTCGCTGACACCGAACTCGAGCCGGCGCGGCCTGCGGTCGTTCATCGCGGCGATCGCCTGCTCGACCACCGCGCCCTCGATGCAGCCGCCGGAGACCGATCCGACCATTGCGCCGGACTCGTCCACGGCGAGCTGGCTTCCGACCGGCCGCGGCGACGAGCCCCAGGTGCGGATCACGGTGGCCACCGCCACCTTGCGGCCTTCGCCGCGCCAGGCGGCGATCTGGTCGATGATGGCGTCAGGGCCGGCGAACAGGGTGGACTGGTCGGTCATCTCGCCTCCTCATGCCGCGTGACGGAAAGGCTGCCGCGGGGCGCCGGTGGGCGGCGCGCTCAGCGCATCGGCGAGGGCGCTGAGACTGTTGAGATTGTGGACGGGCCGGAATTCGTCAACATGGGGCAGGATCGCCCGGATGCCCTGCGACTTCGGCTCGAAGCCCTCGTAGCGGAGCAGGGGGTTGAGCCAGATCAGCTTGCGGCAGGACTTGTGCAGCCGCTCCATCTCCGCCGACAGGCCCTCGCCGGCATCGCGGTCCAGCCCGTCGGAGATCAGCAGCACGATTGCGCCCTGGCCCAGCACGCGCCGCGACCAGTTGACGTTGAAGTCGTGCAGGCACGCCCCGATCCGGGTGCCCCCCGACCAGTCGTCCACCGCCTCCGCGCACTGGTCGAGGGCGATGTCCACGTCGCGGTTGCGCATGTAGCGGGTGACGTTGCTGAGGCGGGTTCCGAACAGGAAGGTGTGGACCCGGTCGTAGTCGTTGGTAATCGCGTGCAGGAAATGCAGGAACAGCCGCGAATAGCGGCTCATCGACCCCGAGATGTCGCACAGCACCACCAGCGGCGGGTGCCGCCGGCGCGGTGACTTCATCAGCAGCGGAAGGTCGTGGCCGCCGCTGCGCAGCGCCGCACGCAGGGACGCGCGCATGTCGGTGCGGGTGCCGTGCGGGGCGGTGCGGTAGCGCCGCGTCGGCACCGCCATGATCGGCAGCCGCATCCGCGCGATCGCCTTGCGCGCCTCGTCGAGCTCGGCGGCCGACATGTCCTCGAAGTCCATCTTCTGCAGCAGCTCACGGTCGGACGCGGTCATCACGGCGTCGACCTCGACCTCCTGCTCGACGGGCTCGCCCTCGTCCGGGCCGGGCTCGTCCCGGTCCTGGCGGAAGGCTTCCTCCACCCGGCGGCTGATCTCTTTCTCCTGCGGCGGCTTCTGCGGGCTGTCCGGCTCGAACGAGGGCAGCACCAGCGCCATCATCCGCTCGAGGAGCTGCGGATTGCGCCAGAAGATGTGGAACGCCTGGTCGAACAGCTCGCGCTGGTCGCGCCGGTTGACGAAGACGGCGTGGAGCGTCCAGTAGAGATCCTGCCGGCTGCCGAGACCGGCGGTCTCGACCGCGCGGACGGCTTCGATCACCTTGCCCGGGCCGATGGGCAGCCCCGCCGCCCGGAGCGCCCGGGCGAAGTGCATGATGTTGGCGAGCAGCTTTCCCTTGCCGCCGGTCACATGCTCCCAGGCCTGGTCGAGTGTTTCCTGCATCACCGTATCAGAGGCCGTTCCGGATCGGGCGAAGGTGCGGACTGCCGTGAGGCGTCCCCTCATGCGGTCCGACGCGGCCGTCAGATCACCGGCATCGCCGCCATCTCGGCGTTGACCGTGTTCAGGATGCGCTGCGCTTCCGATCCCTGCAGGCGCGCGATGTCGTCCTGGTACTTCAGCAGGGCGCCGAGCGTGTCGTTGATGGTGTCGGGGTCGAGCTCGATCACGTCCAGCGTGGTCAGCGCCTTGATCCAGTCGATGGTCTCGGCGATGCCCGGCAGCTTGAACAGGTCCATCGAGCGCACCTGCTGCACGAACATCACCACCTGACGCGACAGCCGCCTGTCGGCCTCCGGCGCCTTGAGCCGCAGGATCTCCAGCTCGCGCTCCGCCTTCGGGTAGTCCACCCAGTAGTAGAAGCAGCGCCGCTTGAGGGCGTCGTGGATCTCGCGGGTGCGGTTGGACGTGATGATGACGACCGGCGGCTCCTCGGCCCTGATGGTGCCGATCTCGGGGATCGTCACCTGGTAGTCGCTGAGCGCCTCCAGCAGGTAGGCTTCGAACGGCTCGTCGGTCCGGTCCAGCTCGTCGATCAGCAGCACCGGCGGGCCTTCCAGCGCCGGCTCCAGCGCCTGCAGCAGCGGCCGCTTGATCAGGAAGCGCTCGGTGAAGATGTCGCTGCCCAGCGTGTCGCGGTTGGCCTCGCCGGCGGCCTCGGCCAGCCGGATCTCGATCATCTGCCGCGCGTAGTTCCACTCGTAGACCGCCGAAGCGACGTCGAGGCCCTCGTAGCACTGGAGGCGGACGAGACGGCGGCCGAGCGTCTGGGCCAGAACCTTGGCGATCTCGGTCTTGCCGACACCGGCCTCGCCTTCGAGGAACAGCGGTCGCCGGAGCTTCAGCGACAGGAACACGGCGGTGGCGAGGCTCCGGTCGGCAACGTAGTCGCCGCGGGCGAGCAGGGATACGGTCTCATCAACCGAGGTCGGCAGGGTCATCAGGGCTGGCTTCCCAACGCAATGGACGGCACGGGCGCGCCAGCGGACACTGCCGCTCCGCGCACACGCGGACGCCGCCACCCCCGGATGGGGCGGCGGCGTGAGCATAGAACTAGGGCCTGCCGGAAGAAAATGCGAGGGTCAGGGCCGCGGCAACGTGACCGAGGGGGCGCCGCGGCCCCGGGGCGTCACTTGCGGTACCAGGAGCCGGACTGGGACAGCAGGTAGGTTCCGGGCGGCACCTCGTTGTAGATGCGCTGGGCCGCAACGATGCCGACCTGGTCCACCGGCGCGCCGGTCTGGCTGGCGACGTTCTGGTACGCCTGGTAGCGCTGGGCGTTGATCTGGTCCACCAGCGCCCGCACCTCCGGCGGGGCGTTGTTGTCCACGATCGCGACATAGCCGTCCGGCCGCTCGCCGATGTAGCCCGCGCGACGCGCATCCGAGAGCGGATCGGCCAGGGCCGAGCCGATGAACAGGCCGAGGCTCATGAGGCCGGCGAGTCCGTACCGGGCAAGCCGCCGAGAGGCCAGGGTCATGTGCACACTCATTCCGAATCTCCCGACAACCCGAAGATGTCTCCGTGTTCCTCGAACACATCGTCCAGCGCACGATCGACCTTGATCAGCACTTCCTGCTGAATGGTTATGTCGATCTGCAGTCGGATCGGTTCCTCCGGAGCCTCGAATTTCACCGCACAGGCGGACGCAGCCACCATGATCGTCACAAGTACCGGAAGCCGCGCAACGCCCATGCTGCCTAGGTGCGCTGCGATTGGGGCGGTTCTGTGTCGTTCGCGCGACAATTTGTGTCTCTCCCCCTTTCCCGCAGCCCGGCCCGGTCTCAGCCGGGCGGAGTCGCCGCCTCGAAGCCATAATCCATGATAAGGTCCTGTATGGCGTCCGGGACACGGTAGATTTCCAGCGAGCTGCGGATCACGTCCTCCAGCTCGCCGTCCACGTTGAGCGTGAGGTCGATGGGCACGCCGCCATAGACCTCCGGGTTGCGCCCGAGGATGCGGAAGCTCACCTGCATGCTGCCGGCCACCGGCCGCATCAGCCGCAGGTCCAGTTCGTCGTAGAGGAAGTTCTCCAGCAGATCGAGCATCAGGTCCACGCCCTCGTTGGCGCCCCGGACGGCGCCGAGATCGTCCGCGGCGTAACGGATGTATCCCGGTTCCCTGGCCGACAGCCATGCCTCGGGAATCACCACGTCGCCGTTGACGATGACGATCGGGATGCCGCCGTCGAGCGTCCCCTGCGCCTCGAGGTTGTCGAGCTCGGTGAGGGCGAGAAGGGCGTCGAGATCGACCCCCGTCACCGTCAGGTGCAGCCGCTGCTCGTCGCCGACAAAGGCGATGGCCTGGTTGGCGGCGGTGACGGCGCCGCCGGCGAGCGTCAGCGTCGCCTGTTCGATCGCCAGCGTGTCGCCGTTCTGCAGCGAGAAGGTGATCCGGGCGTCGCTGATCGGCACGCCGGGATCGATGGTGGCGATCGACAGCAGCTGGCCGGGCGGCGTCTCCAGCGGGTTCAGGCTGCTCAGCTTCACGACGGTGTTCATCCGGGTGAACTCGACGTCGTCGTAGCTGCCGGACATGTCGGTGATGTGCAGCGACAGGTCGGGCGTGATGGCCGCCCCGTTCCAGCGAACCGAGCCGCGAACATCGACTGTACCGGTTACGTTCTCAAAATCCTCCAGCAGCGGAGAGATCTGCCCCGGCTGCAGCACCACCGGGCTGAAGATCAGGTCCTGCACCTCGACCGACGCCGAGCCGACGTTCCTGTCGATGTCGTGGCTGGCGGTCACGTCCGCGATCAGGATGTTGCCCTGGTCGAACAGCCGGACGTTGAAGCGGATCACGTCGTCGAGGCCATAGAGCATGCGTCCGCGCATGCCGATCCGCGAGAACACGCCCTGCGTCTCCGCCGCCGCCAGCTCCGACGCCGCGGCCTGCACCGTCAGCATGTTCTGCGTGTCCGTGTCGTCGTACTCGATCGTCACCGTCGCCCCGGTGAACCCCCAGCCACGCTGCGGCGCCGTCCCGGTTGCCCCCGCGATGTCGATCCGCATCGCGTAGCTGCCATCGACATAGCCGCCGTCCATCTCCAGCGACCGGGTGCGAAGGGCGGCCCGGATACGCTCGTCGCCCATGCGGATCGATCCCTGGATGTCGAGCGGTGCCACGTCCAGCCGGTGACGCAGCGACCATCCGTCGGGATTCCGGAAGTCGATCTCGATCACCGGGGTCTCGCTCGCCAGCACCTGGACGATGGACGGCCCCGGGATCACCACGTCGCCGTCGATGTCGAGGTTCTCGACGCGGAACACGGCGTTGCTGGTGAAGATCAGCCGCGCCGTGCCTTCGTCCCAGACCAGCCGTCCGCTGAGCTCGCCCGAGAGGCCGGTCAGGGCGACGTCGTCGATCGCGCCGCCGGAATCGGCGAAGGTCATCGCGATCGGGCCCGCCAGCACGCCGCCGGCGCCGGGCGTCTCCGGGCTCATCGCCAGCTCGATCGCGAGCCGCGGGAAGCTGAGCTGCGGGTCCACCAGCGCGAGCTCGCTCGCCGCGCCCGCGAGATCGAACACCGGCCCGCCGTCGCGCCATGCGAACCGGCCGGCGGCCTCCAGCACGCCGACGGAGCCGCCGGGCGTCGCGATGTCGGCGGCATAGAGCGACAGGTCGTCGATGGCGACCGCGACCGCCTCGCCCAGGGTCGCGTTGCCGGTGAGCTCCGCCGCCGCGATCGGGCCGTCGCGGGTGGCGACCAGCACCGTCGCATCCCCGCGCACGGTCCAGCCGTCGTCGCGGCGGGCGAGCGTCAGGCTCAGTGGGCGGTTCGCCCGGCCCTCGATCGCGACATCAACATGGCCGGCGAACTGACGGTCGAGGATGGGCTGCCAGGCCGGATCGGCCTCGGCGATCCCGTCCAGCAGCGTCGGGTCCAGCCGGCCGAGGCGGAACTCCAGCGGAGCCTCGGCGGTAAGGGTCGCGATGCCCTCGCGCACGGTCACGCCGACCTCGCCGATGGCGGAGACGCCGTCGGCAAGGCCGGGGAACGAGGCCTCGGAGAGGATCCACTGCGCATCCACCCGTCCCTCGGTCACCGCGGTCAGGGCCGACGGATCGGCGAGGAGGGCGGGGAGCGGAGGCAGGGTGGCCGCGGCCTCGGCGGACGCGGTCAGCGTACCGCCGCCGACGCGCGCGTCGTGCCACAGCCACAGCAGCCGGTCACCGGAGGTGGAGATGTCGACGGTCAGCGTGGCCTCGCCGCCGGTCAGCGCCTGCGGGAAGGCAAGGGCGACGCTCAGCGCATTCTCCCCCTCCGGATCGGAGGCCGAGACGGCGAGGGAGAGGTCCTCGTCCGCGAGCGCGCCCCGGACCGAGGCGTTCTCCAGCGCCAGCCCCGACTCGTCGCCGACCTGCTCCGGCAGCACGTCCGGGCTCACGACGAGCCTGCGCAGGGTCACGTCCACGCGCCCCTGCGGCAGGCCGTCGCCCGTCCACCGCAGCGCGATCTCGCCTTCGCCGCCCTCGGCGGTCGCCCAGGGCGTGGCCAGAACAAGGTCATGCGCGGTGACGACCGCGTCCACGGCGGTCCCGGGGCCGATCGTTCCTGCGGCGGTCCCCTGGAAGCCGCCGAGCTGGCCGACGGCCGAAACCGCGGCGTCGAGGCGGAAGGCGCCGTCGGCCAGGGCCTCGATCCGGCCGTTCACGCCGACCTCGGCCTCGCCTTCAGGCGTCGTGATCAGCAGGCGCGCGTCTTCGAGGAAGATCTCGCGGAATGGCGGCCCCGAATCCTGCGACCCGCCCCGCAGCAGCGAATCGAGCGAGCCGAGGCTGACATGGCCGGCCTCGTCCACCGACATCCGCAGCGTGGGCCGCTCCAGGCGGATGGTGAGCCGGCTGAGGTCGAAGTCGGCAAGATCGAGGATGTCGTATTCCAGCGCGACACCCTCGGCCGTCAGGGCGTCGTCGTCGCCGAGGCTGACATCGGCAAGCCGGCTTTCGGAAAGCCCGACGCTCTCCACCCGCAGCTGCGGATCAGGCAGGTCCGCGTCCGCCAGCGCGTCGATGACGATGTCGGACGCGTAGCGGTCGAGTGCCGCATAGCCTGCCCCGGCCGCAAGCAGCAGCACGCCCCCGGTGCCGGCGAGCGCCCAGACCCACCATCGGCGCCTCTTGCGGTCAGGGGTCATGTCCCAGGGCTCTCACCACGGCCGTGCGCGTCACAGCCTAAACCACGGCCGTGCGCGTCACAGCCTAAAGACGATGCCACAGTTGCGGCAAGCGTATGGCAACGACCTCGCCGTCGGGCGGCGAGAGCAGGAGCTGGCGGGGCAGGCCCGTCAGAAGGCGCCGAAGGCCCAGAGCAGGAGGAGGACGATCACGACCGCGATGACGGCACCCACCCAGACATAGGGGTTGGACACCTTTACCGTCTCTTCGGTCCGCGCTTCCTCCATCTTGTGCTGGATCGCCGCCACCACCGGGCGGTCCTCCTCGTCGGTCTCGCGCTCCGCAGCCGCGGCGGTTGCGGCAGGCGTCGGCGCCGCAGCGTCCGCCGGCGGGGGCGGAGGCGGGGGCGGCGCTGCCGGTTCCGCCGCAGCCTCGGACGCCGCCGTGGCGGCAGCCGCTTCCGGCGCTGCCGGCGGCGGCACGGCGGCCGCGCTGCCGGCGGTGACGATCTCGACGAACTTGCCGAAGAACTGGTCGGCCATCTTCCGGGCCGTGCTGTCGATCAACCGGCCCCCGAGCTGGGCGATCTTGCCGCCCACGGCCGCGTTGACCTCATAGGTCAGGATCGTCTCGCCGCCGTCCTCGACCAGCCGCACCTTGGCCCCGCCCTTGGCGAAACCGGCCGCGCCGCCCTTGCCCTCGCCGGTGATGGTGTAGCTTTCGGGCGGGTTGAGGTCGCTCAGCGTCACCTCGCCGGCAAAACGTGCCTTCACGGGCCCCAGCTTGGCCGTGACCTTCGCCGTGAAGCTGGTCGGCGAACCCTTCTCGATCTCCTCGCAGCCCGGTATCGCCTGCTTCAGCACCTCCGGATCATTCAGGGCTTCCCACACCGCCTGGCGCGGTGCCGGGATGCGATACTCGCCGGTCATATCCATGCTGCAAACTTCCCCTCGTCGCCGGTCAGGTCGGCCGGTCTGCGGTGCGTCGGACGCAACTTATGCGGCGCCACCGGTCGCGGCAAGCAGGCGAAACGCAGCACCACCCGGACCGCGGTTGCGGGCAAGACGGGTTGGCGGGACCGGGATGGCACCCTATAACCCCGTCACGCCCGCCGGTCGAAACCTGCCACACGTCCGCAAGGGAACCCATGGCGACACGCACCAAGCTGCGCACAGCGCTCCTCCCGTGCCTCGCTCTCGTGTACGCGATCGCGATGCCGGGCACCGCCGCTGCGGCCGCCGAGGGCGCGCCCCATCTCGACGGCGGCGAACTCGGCCTGCTCTGGGGCCTGCCCTTCGTCGGCATCCTGCTGTCGATCGCGCTGTTCCCGCTCGTGGCGCCGAACTTCTGGCACCATCACTTCGGCAAGATCAGCGCCGCCTGGGCGCTCGCGTTCCTGGTCCCGTTCACCATCGGCTACGGCTTCGACCTCGCCCTCTACGAGCTGGTCCACGTCGCGCTGCTCGAATACATTCCCTTCATCCTGCTGCTGTTCGCACTGTTCACCGTCGCCGGCGGGGTCAGGCTCACCGGCCGGCTGAAGGGGACGCCGGCGGTCAACACCGGCCTGCTGCTGCTGGGCACCTTCATCGCAAGCTGGATGGGAACGACGGGCGCGGCCATGCTGCTCATCCGCCCGCTGCTCAATGCGAACGAGGGGCGGCGCTACCGTGTCCACACCGTCGTCTTCTTCATCTTCCTGGTCGCCAACATCGGAGGATCGCTGTCGCCGCTCGGCGACCCGCCGCTGTTCCTCGGCTTCCTCAAGGGCGTCAGCTTCTTCTGGCCGACCGAGCACATGCTGCTGCCGATGCTGCTGCTGTCGGGCGTGCTGCTCGTGATCTATGCCGGTCTGGACGCGTTCCTCTACCGGCGTGAAGGCAAGGGCAACAAGCCCGGAATCGGCGACGACCTGGACGAGGCAGCGCAGGAGTTCGGCCGTCTGGGCCTCGAGGGCAAGGTGAACATCCTGCTTCTGGCCGCGGTCGTGCTGGTGGTGCTGATGAGCGGCGTCTGGCGGCCCGGCATCACCTTCGATGTCTACCATGTGCCGGTGGAGCTGCAGAATCTGGCCCGGGATGTCCTGCTGGTCCTGATCGCGCTGCTGTCGCTGGCGCTGACCCGCAGCCAGAGCCGGCTCGCCAACGGCTTCTCCTGGTTTCCGATCGTCGAGGTGGCCAAGCTCTTCGCCGGCATCTTCATCACCATTGTGCCGGTGATCGCCATCCTGAAGGCGGGGGAGGCCGGCGCGCTCGCCGGCGTGGTCCAGGCGGTTACCGACAGCCAGGGCCGGCCGATCGACGCCGCCTATTTCTGGCTGACCGGCCTGCTGTCGAGCTTCCTCGACAATGCGCCGACCTACCTCGTCTTCTTCAACACCGCCGGCGGCGATGCCGCCATGCTGATGACCGAGCTGGCGGACACGCTGCTCGCGATCTCGGCCGGCGCGGTGTTCATGGGCGCCGTCACCTACATCGGCAATGCGCCGAACTTCATGGTCCGCTCGATCGCGGTCGAGCGCGGAATCGCGATGCCGAGCTTCTTCGGCTACATGCTGTGGTCGGTCGGCCTGCTGATGCCGCTGTTCGGCCTGCTGACCGTGGTGTTCTTCCTCTGAACCGGCTTCGCGGTCCGGCCGGACCGCTCAGTGCGAGAGCAGCACCGGCAGGTCGGTGTGGCGCAGGACGTAGCGGGTGGTGCCGCCGAACAGGATCTCGCTGAGCCGCGAGCGGCCGTAGGCGCCCATCACCACCATGCAGCAGTCGAGCGCGCGCGCCTGGTAGCAGATGCGCTCGCCCGGCTCCCCACGGTCGTCGTCTTCGGGCAGCACCTCCACGCTCGCGCCGTGCCGGGCAAGGTAGTCGCCGAGGACAAGGCCGGGCGTCTCGATGCCGTCCTTTGCCCGCGCCGGCAGCACGTAGACCTTCGGCGCCCCGACCAGCAGGGGCAGGGCGCCGTGCACTGCGCGCGCCACCTCCTTGCCCGGTTTCCACGCGACCAGGATCGGACCGTCGAGATGCGGCGTGGTCGGCGGCACCACCAGCACCGGGCAGCCGGCGTTCAGGGGCAGGTCGTCGGGCCTGTGCAGCGTGACCAGGTCCACCGCGTCGCCCTGGCCGGCCTTCCCGACGATCGCAAGGTCGGCGTAGAGCGAGTAGTCGGTCAGGACCTTGATGTGCTCGCCATGGTCGATGCGGAACTCCCACGACGCGTCCGGGCCGAGGTTGGTGCGCTCCATTTCCCGTTCGATGGCGGCCGCCTGCTCCTCCGACCGCTCGCGGGCTTCCTCCAGGTAGACGGCGGAGGCGGCGCGGCCGGCGACGGCCGCCGGCATCTGCACCGGCGTCGTCACGTAGAGCAGCAGCAGGTGGGCATGGAACCGCCGCGCCAGCGCCTGCCCCAGCTCCAGCCGGGCCCGGTGGCCGGCGTCGTTGGCCAGATGGACCATGATGGTCTTGATCGTCACCGCTTCGCTCCCGGGGTTTTCGCGCCGCAGCGGCGCGGGCCGGCCAGACTATCCGGCCAGCGCCCGCGATGGCAAACCGCCAGGGATCAGCGGGTAACGATGACGTAGCTGTCCACCGGCGGCGGCGGGTCGATCAGACCCTGTTCGGCGAGGAAATCGGCGAAGCGGCGGTAGCGGCCGTAGTCGAGCGCGGCCGGGCGCAGCGCGAAGCGGGGAACGGTGTCGAACCAGGCCCGCCGGTTCAGCTCGTCGTCGAGCTCCGGATAGGCGGCGACGAACAGTTCCCAGCTTTCCTGCGGGTGGTTGACGAGATACTGCGTCGCTTCGGTGACCGCCTGCAGGAAGCGCTCGAGGCGCGGGTCATCGCCGAAGTCGGGCCGCGCGAGGTAGATCAGCTCGTCATAGGCCGGCACGCCTTCCTCCTCGAGGTGGAAAGAACGGCCGGGGACACCCTCGATCTCCATCTGGGTCAGCTCGAAGTTGCGGTAGGCGCCGATCACGGCGTCGACCTGCCCCGACATCAGCGCCGGCGACAGCGAGAAATTGACGTTCACCATCTCGACGTCGTCGAGGCTGAGCCCGTGCTGACCAAGGATGACCGAAACCAGCGCCTCCTCCACGCCGCCGACGGAATAGCCGATGCGCCGGCCGGCGAGGTCGGCGGGCGACTCGATGTCCGAATCGGCCCGCACCAGCATCGAGTTGAGCGGCGTCGCGACCAGCGTGCCGCACCAGGCGACCGGGATGTCCTCGTTCACCAGGAAGTGGAGCTGCGGCTGGTAGCTGACCGCGATGTCGGCCTGGCCGGCCGCCACCAGCTTCGGCGGGTCGTTGGGATCGGCCGGGGCGATCAGCTCGACTTCGAGGCCGTGCGCGGCGAAGAAGCCCTGGTCGCGGGCCACCACCAGCGGGGCGTGGTCCGGATTGACGAACCAGTCCAGCAGCACGGTGAGCTGGTCCTGGGCATGGGCCGGGGTCGAGGCAAGGAGCGCCAGCCCGGCGGCGGCGATGGCGGAGCGAGCTCTGGTCATGGAACGGGCCTGTCGAGTTCGGGAGCGGAGAGGCGGCCGCCCGCCCACTGGTCCGGCTGCCAGGGCAGCATCCGGCGCAGCAGGTGGTCGACCGTGAAGTAGAGGGCGACGGAGAAGGCTGCGAGCAGCACCAGCGCGGCGAACATCACGTCCGTCTGGCCGCGGCCGTTGGCGTGGAGCATCAGGTAGCCGAGGCCGGAGGAGGCGCCGACCCACTCGCCGACGATGGCGCCGATCGGCGCGAAGGCGGCGGCGACACGCATGCCGCTGGCGAAGGCCGGCAGCGCGGCCGGAAGCTGCAGGTGGCGCAGTGTCCGCCAGCGGGAGGCGCCCATCACTCGCGCCTGATCCAGCCAGCCCGGCTCGGTGCGCCGGAGGCCGTCGAAGAAGGCGGCGGTGACCGGGAAGAAGATGATCAGCGTCGCCATGGCGATCTTGGAGACGACGCCGTAGCCGACCCAGAGCGTGAGGACCGGGGCGAGCGCGAACACCGGCACAGCCTGGCTGACGACCAGGGGCGGCAGCAGCCACTGCCGGGCGCCGCGGAAGAAGGCGAGGGTCAGCGCGGCCCCGGCCCCCAGCAGGGTCCCGCACAGCAGGCCCACCAGGATTTCGGCGGCGGTGACGGCGAAGTGGCCGGCGAGCACGTCGAAGCGCTCGGCGATCTGTCCGGCCACCACCGACGGCGCCGGCAGGATGAAGCGCGGCTGGCCGGTCAGATGGACGAAGGCCTCCCACCCGCCGAGGATGACGGCAGCGATGATCAGCGGCCGGGCGACCGTCATGCGGTTCACGACACGTCTCCCGCTGCACGCGCCACCGGCACCGGGCCGCGGCCGGCGAGCAGGTTCAGCAGCGTCGCCTGCAGCCGCAGCAGCGCCGGATCGTCCAGCCGGCGCGGCGCAGTCCCTGCCGGCGGGATCGGCGGCTCGAACCGGGCCGGCCGCCCAACCATGACCAGCACGGTGTCGCCGAGGCGCAGCGCCTCCAGCGGATCGTGGGTGATGAGCAGCACCGTGCGCCCGCGCAGCAGCTCCGCGGCGAGATCCTGCAGGCTGGCGCGGGTGACGGCGTCAAGGGCGGAGAAGGGCTCGTCCATCAGGACGATCGGCCGCCCTTCCATCAGCGTGCGCGCGAGGGCGACGCGCTGGCGTTCGCCGCCGGAGAGCTGCGCCGGGCGCGCGTCGGCACGGGCGGCGAGGCCGACGCGGTCGAGCAGCGCCAGCGCCCGCTGGCGGTCCGGGCGTTCCCCGCGCAGCTTCGCCCCGATCAGCACGTTCTCGATGGCCGTCGCCCACGGCAGCAGCAGGTCCTGCTGCGCCATCCAGGCGATCCGTCCGGCAACCGGCCGGCCTTCGCCATCCGTCACCGTGCCGCCGGACTGCAGCCCGGCGATCATCCGCAGCAGGCTGGACTTTCCGACGCCGCTCGGCCCGAGGATGCAGGTCCATGTGCCCGCGGCGAGGGAGAGGGACAGGCCGTCGAAGAGAGTGGTGCCGTCGTAGACGAGCGTTGCGTCGCGGATGTGAACCGCCGGCGCGGCAACGGCTGCCGCGCGCTCGGGAACGATCTGGGGGGAATGGTCGACTCGGACAGACAACGCCACTATTCCTACGCCGGTACTAGCCGGATCAGGTTCGAGGGGTCGCTTCGTCCGAAGCCTCTCAGCCGCTCACGCGGCTCCCCCTAGTGCAGGATGCGAAGATGGAGGCCTTCCGGGATTTTGGCAAGCACGCGATGCAGGCAACGGCCGTACCGCCTGCCGCACTCCCGGATCCGCGCCGTGCCCCGGTGTTCATCGGCAGCGAGATCTACCGGCGCTCCTCCTACGGTCCGCGGCATCCGCTCGCGATCCCCCGGGTCTCCTCAACCATCGACCTGTGCCGGGCGCTCGGCTGGCTGCCGGATTCGGTCTACGTCGACAGTCCGCAGGCGACGCCGGAACAGCTCGCACGCTTCCACGACCCCGACTACATCGCCGCCGTCCGGGCCGCCGAAGCGGCCCAGGCGGTCTCTCCGGCGGTGCGGGACCGGTACAACCTCGGCCGCATGGACAATCCGGTGTTCCCGGAAATGTTCCGCCGGCCGGCGACCGCCTCCGGCGCCGCGATCCTTGCCGCGGGTCTGATTCGCGACGGCGGCACCGTGTTCAGCCCGGCGGGCGGAACGCACCACGGGCGCCGCGACCGGGCCAGCGGCTTCTGCTACTTCAACGACCCGGTGCTGGCGATCCTGCGCCTGCTCGATCTGGGCGTGGCGCCCGTCTACTACGTGGACTTCGACGCCCATCACGGCGACGGGGTCGAGGCCGCCTTCGCCGACGAGCCGCGGGTGCTGACACTCTCGATCCACGAGCAGGGGCGGTGGCCGTTCACCGGCGCGGTCGAGGACCGGGCAGGCGGGATGGCGCGCAACCTTCCGGTGCCGCGCGGCTTCAACGACAGCGAGCTCGCCTTCCTGGTGGAGGAGGTGGTGGTGCCGCTGGGGCGCTGGCTGCAGCCCGCGGCGGTGGTCATCCAGTCGGGGGCCGACGGTCTCGAGGACGACCCGATGAGCAAGCTGTCGCTGTCCAACACGGCGCTGTGGCAGGCCGTCGCGGCGACCGCGGGGCTCGCGCCGCGACGCCTCGTGCTCGGCGGCGGCGGATACAACCCCTGGTCCGTCGCCCGGTGCTGGGCCGGCCTGTGGGGAACGCTCAACGGCTTCGCCGTTCCCGAACGGCTGCCGGCCCCCGCCGAACAGGCGCTGCGCGGGCTCCACTGGCACCGCCAGGCGGGCCGCAATCCGCCGGACCACTGGCTCACGACCCTTGCCGATCCGCCGCGAAACGGCCCCATTCGCGCCGCAATCGTCGAGGTCGCGCGCGCCAGCCTGCGCTAGTTCAGGAGGAGCTTCATGCACGTCATCCGTACCGCCTGGTTCCTGATCGTCCTTGTCCTCGCCGCCGTCCGCCCGGCCGTCGCCGCGGAGCAGGGGGAGGTCGTCATCGAGACGGCGGAAGGCCGCCGTCACATCTTCCGGGTGGAGGTGGTGAGCACGCGGGAGGAAATGGCGTTCGGCCTGATGTACCGCACCCACCTCGCGCCGGACGCCGGCATGCTGTTCCTCTATCCGAGCCCGCGCGAGACCTCGTTCTGGATGGAGAACACATACCTGCCGCTGGACATGCTGTTCATCGACGAGCACGGCGTGATCCGGAACATCGCAGAGCGGACGGTGCCGCTGTCCACGACCGCGGTGCCATCACGCGGAGAGGTCATCGCGGTGCTGGAGGTCAACGGCGGAACGTCGGAGCGGCTGGGCATTTCCGTCGGCGACCGGGTCACCTGGGAGTTGGTCGATCAGCGTTGAATTTCAACGGCTGCGGCTTGGCACGACGGGGCGCAGGACACATGTCACTGGCAGGATGGCCGGCAGGTTGAGGCTGACCAACTGTTCACGTGATGGATAGCAACTCTTCATGCCACAGCCTGATTTCCGCCTTAAACTCGTCTTAACTGACGCGGCAATCCAACCCTACCGAGGAGCCATATGGTGAGTTCTCTCGCAACAGGCGCACGCCGCGTCGGCCTGTCCGCGGCGGCGTCCCTTGTGCTGTTCGGTGCGATCGGTACCGCACAGGCACAGAGCATCGGCCCCGACTTCGCCGACATGGTGGAGCGGGTGCTGCCTGCGGTCGTGAGCATTTCGGTCGAGAGCCGGCCCAGCGGGGTGATGAACCCGAACCGTCCGGGGCGGCCGAGCCCGTTCAACTTCGGTCCCTTCGGGCCGTTCGGCCCCGACTTTCCCGGTTTCGACAGCGACCGGGCCCAGCCGCGCGCCATCATCGGTTCCGGCTCCGGCTTCATCATCGACGGCGCGGGCTATGTCGTCACCAACAACCACGTCATCGAGGACGCCGACATCCTGACCGTCACGACCGCGGACGGCGACGAATACGAGGCGACGGTGGTCGGCGCCGATCCCAGCACCGATCTGGCGCTGCTGAA
>CALKHQ010000176.1 GCA_937988735.1 uncultured Alphaproteobacteria bacterium | reverse complement strand
CTGCCCGATCCCCGCACGGCGCTCAGCGGCAACGAGCGCGCCACCGTCTCCTCGGTCTACGGCGCGCTGCTGCGCCAGATCTCGGACGGCAGCCTCAAGCCCGGCGGCAAGCTGCCGAACGAGCGCGACCTCGCCGCACAGCTGGGCGTCGGCCGCTCCACCGTGCGCGGCGCGCTTGCACTGATGGAGCGCCAGGGCCTGGTCACCCGCAAGGTCGGCAGCGGCACCTTCCTCGCCGACGACGTGCACGAGGCGAGCGCCCGGCTCGACCTCACCCCGATCGGCGCCCATGCCAGCGTTCCCGATTTCCTCGAGATCCTGGAGGGCCGGCTGCTGTTCGAGCCGGCGCTGATGAAGCTGGTGGCGGCGCGGGCGCGGGACGAGGAGCTGGCGGCGCTCGACGCCGACCTGGAGGCCATTGCGCAGTCGCCCAACTGGCTCGCGTTCAAGGAGGCGATCTACGCCCTCCACGGCCGGATCGTGGCCGGCAGCCACAACCGGTTCATGGTGCAGGTGTTCGAGGAGATCGTGAAGGACCGCCGCGCCGTCCGCTTCGACGGCCGCGACACCGGCCGCGCCGTGCCCGAGCCCGTCCGGACACAGACTGCCAGCGATCTCGCCCACATCGTCCGCGCCCTCCAGCGCCGCGACGGCCCTGCCGCCGAGCAGGCGATGCACGACCACCTGCTGCGCACGCTCGCCACCGTCAACCTCTACGCCTGACCCGGCGCCGTCCGGCCCTCAGACACACGTCATGCTCCGGCGTGGCCGGAGCATCCACGGCTGTGGCTGCACCGAAGTCCGCGGCCCTTATCCGCTGCAACGGGGACCGTGGGCACAGGGCGGGTTCCGCGCGCGGGCACTGCCGCGTGGGGTGGTCCGGTCGAGCCGGACCACGACGGGGAGCAAGGACGAGCAAGGCAGCCGTGCTGCCGGCCCTACAGCCCCGCCTGCGAGACCAGCACGGGCTCGGCGCGGGCGGCGTCGGGGAACAGGCGGCGCAGGGCGTCGAGCTTCGGCAGGTCGAAGAGCACGATGTACGGGTATGTCGGGTTGCTCGCCATGAAGTCCTGGTGGTAGCCCTCGGCCGGGGAGAAGGCGCCTTCCTCGATACGGGTGACGATCGGGGCGCCGAAGGCGCCGGCTTCCTCGAGCTGCGCGATGTAGGCCTCGGCGATGCGCTGCTGCTCGGGGCTCTGCGGGAAGATCGCGGAGCGGTACTGCGGCCCGGTGTCGGGGCCCTGGCGGTCGAGCTGGGTCGGGTCGTGCACCACCGAGAAGAAGATGTGCAGGATCTCGCCGTAGCTGATCTCGCGCGGGTCGAAGGTGATCTCCACCGCCTCGGCGTGGCCGGTGACACCGGTGCTGACGAGGTCGTAGCGCGCGTCCTCGGCGCGGCCGCCGGCATAGCCGGAGACGGCGTTGCTGACCCCGCGGACATGCTGGTACACGCCCTGGACGCCCCAGAAGCAGCCGCCGGCGAGCAGCGCCACCTCCTCCGTCGCCGCGGGATCGGGGGCGGCGTCAACGACCGGCGGGGGCAGCACCACCGGCTCTTCCGCCGAGGATCCGGGGATGATGGCGGCGAGGCCGGCGGCGAGCGCGCCGGCGACGAGCACTGCGAGCGGAACGGACCATCGCTTCTGCCGCATCGCGCCCTCCCGTGGCAGCCGATCCCGGCAGTGAACGCCCGCCGCGCCCGCGAGGCGAGGGGGCATCACGGCCATGTGACGCAGCGTGTCATCCCGCCGACGGCGCTCGACGGGGATTGTCCCCGGCGCTATCACCGCCCGGGTCCCGGCAGGAAGGGAGAAGCGGCATGAAGGCGGTGCGGCTGCACGGCGTGGGCGACCTCCGGGTCGAGGAGGTGGCGGAGCCCGGGGCGCCCGGGTCGGGCGAGGTCCTGCTGCGGGTGGACATGGCCGGCATCTGCGGCTCCGACCTGCACAACTTCCGCACCGGACAGTGGATCAGCCGTACGCCCTCGATCCCGGGCCACGAGTTCACCGCCACCGTCGTCGCGGCGGGGGAGGGCGCGCCCCTGGCGCCGGGGCTGCGGGTCGTGGCCGACTCGCGCGTCTCCTGCGGCGCCTGCGGGCCGTGCCGCCGCGACCGGCCGCACCTGTGCCGGTCGATCGGCTATGTCGGCGAGGTCTGCGACGGTGGGTTCGCTCCGCTGGTGCGGCTCCCGGCGGGGCAGGTGCTGCCGCTGCCCGACCAGACGGTCGATCCGCGGGCGGCGGCGATGGCCGAGCCGCTGGCGGTGGCCGCGCACACGGTGGCCCGGCTCGCACCGCCGCCGGGGCTGCCGGTCGCGATCGCGGGCGCCGGCGCGATCGGCGCGCTGTGTGCGCTGCTCCTCCGCCACCACGGGCTGGGCCCGGTGTTCATTGGCGACCGCAACCCGGCCCGGCTGGAGCGCGTGTCGGGGGTCACCGGCGCCCGGCCGGTGGACCTCGCCGGGCTCGCCGCCGCCATCGGCGAGGAGCCGGAGTTCGCGATCGAGAGCACCGGCAGCGCCGCCGCGGCTGCGGCGCTGCTCGCCCAGGTGGCGCCCGGCGGGCGGGTCGCGTCCGTCGGCATCTTCCACGGCGCGGCCGAGGTGGACCTGAAACGCATCGTCGAGGGCGAGGTGGACTGGCTCGGCTGCGCCTCCTTCCGCACCGAGCTCGCCGAGGTGCTGCCGCTGCTGCCGGCACTGGCCGGGGACCTCGTCGCGCTTGCCGGCGGGCCGGTCGGGCTCGACGAGGTGCCGGCCGCCTACGGCGCGCTCATCGCCGGCGCGGTGCCGACGGTGAAGACCCTGCTCCGGCCCTAGCTCTGGCCTGCCGCTACCGTCGCAGGTTCTCCCGGCAGTAGACGGAGAAGGGGATCTCCGCCTCCTCGGGCTTCAGCTCGCCGTGGCGGGCGTAGCGCAGCACGATCTGCAGTGCGCGCAGGGCGT
Source organism: uncultured Alphaproteobacteria bacterium (assembly GCA_937988735.1). Classification (GTDB taxonomy): domain Bacteria; phylum Pseudomonadota; class Alphaproteobacteria; order CALKHQ01; family CALKHQ01; genus CALKHQ01. The sequence continues at coordinate 22,680 of CALKHQ010000176.1, read as the reverse complement.
GCAGCTCCGGGTTCTGGTCGATGCTGACGTGCATGGTGCCGGCGCGCAGCAGTGCGGCCGTGGCGTCCGTCGTCTCGTGGCCGACGAACACCACCGCGCCGGCGCGCCCGGTCGCCGTCAGCACCTCGCCGATCTCGCGGTTGGCCGAGGCGGTGTTGTAGACGGCGACCAGGTCCGGATGCGCGTCGAGGCAGCGCAGCATCGCCTCGCGCGTCCGTTGCCGCTCGTCCAGCCCTTCCACCACCGTCACCGGCGCCAGCGCCGGATAGCGTTCGGCGAGCACGTCGCGGCAGCCGGCGATGCGCTGGCGATGGGCGCGGTAGCTCTGCCGGCCGGCGACGATGGCGACCGGGCCCGGCCGGCGGGCAAGCGCGCCGAGGAAGAAGCCCGCGGTGCGGCCGGCGGCATGCTGGTCCACGCCGACATGGGCGAGGCGCCCGGGGCAGTCCACGTCGGTCACCAGCGTGATCACCGGCAGCCCCGCCGCTGCGGCCTGCTCCATTGCGGCCAGCACCGCCGGCTGCTCCGGCGCATAGACGATGATCCCCTGGCGGGTGCCGACGGCGGCGGCGATGCGCTCGGCCAGCCGTTCCGGCTCGGTCTCCGGCAGGAAGCTGCGGTGGACGATGACGTCGTCGCCGAAGCCGGCCTGGGCGCGGAGGAAGGCTTCGCTCAGCCGGCGGAAGAACGGCCCTTCCGATTCGACCAGCAGCACCTCCAGCCGCAGCCGGGAGCGGTAGCGCTCCGGCACCGCCCGCGGCAGGCCCAGCGCCCGTGCCGCGCGCACCACCTTCTCGGCGGTGGCGGGGGAGACGTTGCCGCGGTCGTTCAGCACCCGCCACACCGTCGCCACGCCCACCCCGGCCGCCGCCGCGATCTCGTTCAGGGTCGGTTTCACTGCCGGCTCTGATCAGATTTGATCAGCGGCCACTCTGCGCAGCGACGGGCGCTTCGTCCATCCTTGTGGCGATCCGATGCCAGCGAAGAGGACTCCATGGCCGAGGCAGCCGAGGCGCCGCAGTGGTTCGCCTGCCGCATCGAGCGGGCGGAGCTGAAGCGGCTGATGAAGCGGAACGATCATGTGGCGGCGCTGTGGCTGACCGGCCACCTGGCGCTGCTGGCGGCGCTCGGCGCCGGCGCCTGGTTCACGCTGGGCACGTGGTGGTCCGTCCCCGCCTTCCTCGCCTACGGCGTCGTCCACAGCTTCCTCGAAAGCCCTGTGCACGAGATGCACCACGGCACGCCGTTCCGCAGCCGCCGGCTGAACGAGGCGCTCCACACCGTGCTCAGCCACGCGATCATGAAGGAGCCGGTGTACGACCGCTGGGCCCACACCCATCACCACAGCTACACCGCCCTTGACGGCGACGCCGAGATCGAGCTGCCGCGTCCGGCGAGCATTGCCCAGCTCCTGCGCAACTTCGTCGCCTGGGATTTCATGACCACCCACCCGGTGATCGCGGTGAAGCACGCCTTCGGCATCATCGGGCCGCACGCGCGCAGCATCGTGCCGGAAAGCGAGCACCGCCGCATGATCTGGTCGTCGCGGGCCTTCGTCGCGATCTACGGCGCGATCATCGCCTGGTCGGTAATCGGCTGGACCATCGTGCCGCTGCTCTACACCATCCTGCCGCGCTTCTACGGGCGCGGGCTCGGCATGTACTTCGTCGGCCTGACCCAGCATGCCGGCATGGCCGACAACGTGCTCGACCACCGCCGGAACACGCGGACCTTCATCTCCAACCCGGTGGTGCGGTTCCTGTACTGGAACATGAACTACCACGTGGAGCACCACATGTTTCCGCAGGTGCCGTTCCACGCACTTCCGAAGCTGCACGCGGCGGTGCGTGACCAGATGCCGCCGCCCTACGCCGGCGTGATCGCCTGCTGGCGCGAGATGATCCCCGCCTTCCTCCGCCAGCAGCGCGACCCGACCTTCGTGGTCCAGCGCCCCATCCCCCAACCGGCCTGACTTCCGGCCCGGACCGCGCCGCCCGACCCGGCAGTCGGGGGGTCTTTGCCTGCCGGCCCAATCCGTCCACGATTACGGTCTCCCCGCGCCGGGGAACGCGCGGCAGGCGGCGCGGTTCCGGCAGGGGACACGCAAGGCTGAGGAATACCAAGGAGGAACCATGACGGTCTGGACCGGCGGGTGCCATTGCGGTGCGGTGCGCTACGAAGTCGAGGCAGAGCTCGATCAGGCGATTACCTGCAACTGCTCGATCTGCTCCCGGAAGGGGAGCATTCTCAGCTTCGTGCCGGAGGACCGGTTCCGTCTGCTGAGCGGGGCCGACCGGCTGAGCGACTACCAGTTCAACCACAAGGTCATCCATCACCTGTTCTGCAGCACCTGCGGGATCGGCTCGTTCAGCCGTGGCGCGATGCCCGACGGCACGCCGATGGTCGCGATCAACCTGCGCTGCGTGGACGGGATTGACCTGTCGCGGGTGACGGTGACCGAGTTCGACGGCAGGAGCCTGTGACGCGCCGGCGACCGGATTGACTTTGCCACCGCCTCGGCTAGGGTCGTGCCGTCAGCCGTTGAGGCTTGCGGGAGAGTCCGGCGCACGGGGGGAACCACGGGCGACGGCGCCGAAGGAGCAACCCCCCGGGAAACTCTCAGGCCCCAGGACCGCAGGCTGAGGCGCCTCTGGAAAGCGGGCCGGACACGGCCCCACCGACGGGGAAATCTCCTGCTTCCGGCCCCAGGCCGGCGGCGGGGGCCAATCTCTCAGGTCTCGGGACAGAGCGGGGTCGACGCGTCATTCCGGCGCGGCGGCACCTATCGCGAGGACCCGATGGCCGACGATGCGCTGAACCGCACCCCGCTCTACGACCTCCATGTCGCCCGCGGCGCCCGTATCGGGCCCTTCGCGGGCTATGCCATGCCCATCCAGTACGAGGGCGGCATCATCCGTGAGCATACCCAGGTCCGCCAGCAGGCGGGCCTGTTCGACGTCTCGCACATGGGCCAGGCGAGCGTGCGCAGCCGCGACCTCGCCGGGGCCGCTGCGGCGCTGGAGCGGTTGATGACCGCCGACCTCGCGGCGCTGGCGGAAGGGCGGACGAAGTACAGCCTGCTCACCAACGACCGCGGCGGAATCCTCGACGACCTGATGATCACCCGCCGGGCGGACGGCTTCTTCCTGGTGGTCAACGCCGCCAACAAGGCGCAGGACTGGGCGATCCTGCGCGAGGGCCTCGCCGGTGCGGCCGAGCTTGTCGAGCACCCCGACCGCGCGCTGCTCGCGCTGCAGGGCCCGGCCGCAGCCGCCGTGCTTTCCCGTCTCGCGCCGGCGGTCGCGGACATGAAGTTCATGTCGCTGGCCGAGGTCGAGCTTGCCGGCGCTGCCTGCCTCGTCACCCGCAGCGGCTATACCGGCGAGGACGGCTACGAGATCTCCGTCCCGGCGGACCGGGCGGTGGAGCTGGTCGAGGCGTTGCTTGCAACGGGCGAGGTGGAGCTCGCCGGGCTCGGCGCCCGCGACTCGCTCCGGCTCGAGGCCGGCCTCTGCCTGCACGGGTCGGACATCGACGCCACGACCACGCCGGTCGAGGCCGACCTGGCCTGGGCGCTGAGTAGGCGGCGCAAGGCCGAAGGCGGCTTCCCGGGGGCCGCGGTGGTCCAGGCCCAGCTCGCGGACGGGCCGCCGCGCCGCCGCGTCGGGCTGAAGCCCGAGGGCCGGGCACCGGCCCGGGCGCACACGGAGATCCGGCTGCCGGGCGGGGAGGCGATCGGCGAGATCACCAGCGGCGGCTTCGGGCCCACGGTCGGCGGCCCGATCGCCATGGGCTACGTCGCCGCCGCCCACGCCGCCCCCGGCACGGTGGTCGAGCTGGTCGTCCGCGGCAAGCCGCTGCCGGCGACGATCGTCCCGCTGCCTTTCGTCCCGCACCGCTACTTCAAGGGCTAGGAGCACCCCATGCGCTACACCAAGGACCACGAGTGGATCAGCGTCTCCGGCGACGTCGGCACCGTCGGCATCTCCGAATACGCGCAGTCGCAGCTGGGCGACGTGGTGTTCGTCGAGCTTCCCGAGGTGGGCAAGGCCGTCGCGAAGGGCGACGAGGTGGCGGTGGTGGAGTCGGTGAAGGCGGCGAGCGAGGTCTACGCCCCGGTCGACGGGACCGTCGTCGAGGTGAACCAGGCGCTGGTGGACAACCCCGCACTGGTCAACGAGGCGGCGCAGGGCGACGGCTGGTTCGTGAAGCTGAAGCTCGCCGACCCGTCCCAGCTCGACGGGCTGATGGACCAGGCCGCCTACGACGCCTTCGTGCAGGACGCCGGGTGATGCGCTACCTGCCGCAGACCGAGGAGAACCGCGCGGCCATGCTGGCCGCGATCGGGGTGGACAGCGTCGACGACCTGTTCCGCGACGTGCCGGAGGCCGGCCGGCTGAAGGAACCGCTGGACCTGCCGGGCCACCAGAGCGAGCTCGCGGTCGAGCGCCACATGGCGAAGCTGGCGGCGCAGAACCGCGCCGCGGGCGCAGGCCCGTTCTTCTGCGGCGCCGGCGCCTATCGCCATCATGTGCCGGCGACGGTGGACTACCTGATCCAGCGCGGCGAGTTCCTGACCGCCTATACTCCCTATCAGCCGGAAATCGCGCAGGGCACGCTGCAGTACCTGTTCGAGTTCCAGACCCAGGTGGCGCTGCTGACGGCGATGGATGTCGCCAACGCCTCGATGTACGACGGCTCCACCGCCTGCGCCGAGGCGGTGCTGATGGCGAACCGGGTGACCAGGCGCGACCGGGCCGTGCTGTGCGGCGGGCTGCACCCGCACTACCGCGCCATCGTCGAGACCCATGCCCGCTTCCACGGCTTCACCGTGGACGCGAAGCCGGCCGACCCCCGCAGTGTCGCGCCGCTGGCGGACGCAATCGACGACGCGACCTCCTGCGTTGTGGTGCAGACGCCGGACCTGTTCGGCCGGCTGCACGACCTGCGCGAACTGGCCGAGGCCTGCCACGCGAAGGGCGCGCTGCTGGTGGCGGTGGTGACCGAGGCGCTGTCGCTCGGCGCGATGACGCCGCCGGGGGCGATGGGCGCAGACATCGTGGTTGCCGAGGGCCAGTCGATCGGCAACGGCCTCAACTTCGGCGGCCCCTATGTCGGCCTGTTTGCAACGCGCGAGAAGTACGTCCGGCACATGCCGGGGCGTCTCTGCGGCCAGACGGTGGATGCCGACGGCAAGCGCGGCTACGTGCTGACGCTTTCCACCCGCGAGCAGCACATCCGCCGCGAGAAGGCGACCTCCAACATCTGCACCAACGCGGGGCTGTGCGCGCTCGCCTTCACCATCCACCTGACGCTGCTCGGTGAAACCGGGCTCAGGCGGCTGGCGCGGCTGAACCACGCCACCGCGATCCGGCTTGCCGACGCGCTGGCCGCGGTGCCGGGCGTCGAGGTCCTCAACGACAGCTTCTTCAACGAGTTCACCGTGGCGCTGCCAAAGCCGGCTGCGGCGGTGGTGGAGGCGCTGCTGGCGCACGACATCATCGCCGGCGTGCCGGTGTCGCGCCTGCTGCCGGAGCGGGAGGACCTGGCCAACCTGCTGCTGGTCGCCGCGACCGAGATGAACACGGACGACGACATCGCCGCCTTCGCCGCGGCGCTGAAGGAGGTGCTGTGATGGACCAGAGCCAGGGACGCGTCAGCCGCGAGGCGGCGGCCGTGCCGGACTCCGCGCCGGTCACCTTCAGCGGCAACCGGGGGCTGCTGCAGGAAGAGCCGCTGATCTTCGAGCAGGATTCGCCCGGCCGCACCGCGGTGGACTGGCCGGAGGTGGAGATCGCCGGGGACCGGCTCGGCGGCCTCGCCCGGACGGAGCCGGTGGGGCTGCCGGGACTGTCCGAGCCGCAGGTGGTGCGCCACTACACCCGGCTCAGCCAGTGGAACTACGGCATCGACACCGGCTTCTTCCCGCTCGGCTCGTGCACGATGAAGCACAATCCGCGGCTGAACGAGAAGGTGGCGCGGATGTTCGCCGACCTGCACCCGCTGCAGCCGGAATCCACGGTGCAGGGGGCGCTGGCGGTGCTCGACCAGGTTGCCCACTGGCTGAAGGTGCTGACCGGAATGCCGGCCGTGGCGCTGTCGCCGGCCGCCGGCGCCCATGGCGAGCTCTGCGGCCTGATGGCGATCAGCGCTGCGCACCACGCGAACGGCGAGGGCGGGAAGCGCCGGCGGGTGCTGGTCCCGGAGTCGGCGCACGGCACCAACCCGGCAACGGCGGCCGCCTGCGGCTACACGGTCGACCCGGTGCCGGCCAACGACCGCGGCCGGGTGGATCTGGCCGCGTTCAGGGCGAAGCTGGGCGACGACGTCGCCGGGTGCATGATCACCAACCCGAACACCTGCGGCCTGTTCGAGAACGAGATCGTGGAGATCGCCGAGGCGGTCCACGAGGCCGGCGGCTACTTCTACTGCGACGGCGCCAACTTCAACGCGATCGTCGGGCGGGTGCGGCCGGGCGACCTCGGCATCGACGCCATGCACATCAACCTGCACAAGACCTTTTCGACCCCGCACGGCGGCGGCGGCCCGGGCGCCGGTCCGGTGGCGCTGTCGGCGGCGCTCGCGCCCTATGCGCCGGTGCCGTGGGTCATCCACGGGCCGGACGGGCTCAGGCTGGTCGAGCATGCGGGCGCGGCGGGGGACGCCCAGCCGCTCGGCCGGCTCAAGGCCTTCCACGGCCAGATGGGCATGTTCACCCGCGCGCTCGCCTACATGCTGAGCCACGGTGCGGACGGACTGGCCCAGGCCTCGGGCGACGCGGTGCTGAACGCCAACTACCTGCTGGCGCGGCTGAAGGACGTGCTGACCCCCGCCTTCGACGGGCCGTGCATGCACGAGGCACTGTTCGACGACGGCTTCCTCAAGGGCACCGGCGTCACCACGCTCGACTTCGCCAAGGCGCTGATCGACGAGGGCTATCACCCGTCCACCATCTACTTCCCGCTGGTGGTGCACGGCGCGTTGCTGGTGGAGCCGACGGAGACCGAGACCAAGGGGGCGCTGGACCGGTTCATCGAGTCCGTCAGCGGGCTCGCGGAACGGGCGAAGTCCGGCGACGCCGCCTCGTTCCACGCCGCTCCCCGCCTCGCGCCGCGGCGCCGCCTCGACGAGACCGCCGCGGCCCGCAAGCCCGTGCTGCGCTGGCGCCCGGAGGGTCAGGCGTAGGCAAGAACGTCTTCCCGATCGCCGTCGCGGGAGCCTCCGGCAGGTGCCGGAGCTTCCCGCATCGGCGGGCCGTTGCACCCCCACTCCCGCCGCCCGAACCTGCGGCGCAAGACCTGCGGCGCAAGAATCGGGTGGCCGGCGGACCGGCAGCCGGCACACTGGGAGACTCGCAGTTCCGAACCCGCACCGCCTGCCTTGACCGTCGAGCAGACCCTCTCCTTCAGCCTGTTCGCCCTCGTCACCTCGATCACGCCGGGGCCGAACAACGTGATGCTGACCGCGCTGGGGGCCAATTTCGGCATCGTCCGCGGGCTGCCGTGCGTGTTCGGCGTCTCCGCCGGCTTCGGGCTGATGCTGGCGCTGGTGGTGAGCGGGCTCGGCAGCGTCATCCTCGCCCATCCGGACGTGCTGGAGGTGCTGCGCTGGGTCGGCGCCGCCTTCCTGCTGTGGCTGGCGTGGAAGGTGGCGACCGCCGGGCGGCCGGACACCGGGCGCCGGGCGCGGCCCGTCGGCTTCCTCGGCGCCGCCGCCTTCCAGTGGGTGAACCCGAAGGCCTGGCTGATCGCGATCGGCGCCGCCGCCACCTATCTCGACGCCGCGGCGGGGAGCGCGCTCGCCCAGTCGGCTGCCTTTGCCGTGATCTTCTTCCTCGCCGCCGTTCCCTGCTGCCTCGTCTGGCTCGCCTTCGGCGCGACCCTGCAGCGCCTGCTCACCTCCGAGCACCGGCTGCGGCTGTTCAACGTCGCCATGGGCCTGCTGCTCGCCGCTTCGGTGGTGATGTTCCTGGAGTGAATCAGAACCCGCTTCGCGAAAGTGGCGCACGGCGAGGCGGTCACCATCCCTTGCAGGTTGCTCCTCCGCCGGCCGTGAAGCAAGTCGGCTACTGCCAGATCGTGAGCTGTTCCGCGGCCGGGACGAAGGCGCCCGAATAGGCGCGGGCACGAGCCCGCAGCAGGAGCTGGCGTCCCTCCCGGCTGCGCGTGCCGTGGATCTCGCAGGGGCCGATGCGCCGCTCCCAGGCCGCCTGCAGGATCGCCAGCGCATGCTCGTCCGCGCTGATCGCGGCGGGGACGGCATGATAGTCCTTCCGGACCAGCGGCCACCGCCCGCCCTGCCGGACCAGGATGTGCTTCGGGTTCTGCATGGGCTCCAGGAATTCGGCCATCGCCTCGGCGAACGTGGCCTCGTCGTGCTGGGTGCCGCCCTTGACCGAGCAGTGCTGCGGCCCTCGGCGTGACAGGGGCAGCACGGTCACCGAGAGCTGCGCGCGCGGCGTGTGCAGCTGGTCGGCGGCGGCCAGGGCGTCGAGCAGGCACCGGCCGATCTCGCGCAGGTGGCGCCCGGGCGAGCCCGCCGCGATCAGCCGCCAGATACGCCGCCAGTTCCAGAAGACGCCGAGCAGGAAGGCGGCGAGGGCGATCAGCAGCGCCGTCTCCGCCCCGACCGGCCTCATGCCGCGCAGCGCGTTCAGCGCGTAGAGCACCCACACGGCCAGCGGGGCCAGCAGGGCGGCAGCGCCCATCGACCAGATGTAGCTGAGGGCGCCGGGCGGCGGGCCGCTCTTCACGCCGATGCGCGGCCGCGTCATCCGCAGCGCGCCGCCCACCGCCTCGCGCCAGGCGGTGGCGATCTGCGGCCTGTCCGCGGCCCGGGCCAGCATCTCGCGGTTCACCTCGGCCACCGTCGCCGGGGTCCAGGTGTGATGGCGGACTCCGAGCCGGCTGATGGAGCCGAGCACCTGATAGGGCGGCTGGTGGGTGACGCCGGCGAAGGCCTTGAAGCGCTGTGCCAGCAGCCGGGCGTCGCGGCCCAGGACTCCCGGCTCCACCTCGAGCACGCCATAGGCCACCGGCCGCTGCGGCTGGGCGAGCAGCTTCTCCCACCGGCGGCGCTCCTCCTGCGCCAGCGTCATGTCCGGCGGAATGATCGTCGCCAGGTGCCAGATCGCGGCCGTCTTGTCCGGCTGCCGGGGATGGCGGCGGATGGCTCGCCCGCGCATCTGGTTCGACAGCATGTAGGTCTTCACCGACGTCGCCAGCACCAGGCTGTTGAGCGACGGCGCGTCCCATCCTTCCCCGAGCAGGGAAGCGGTGCCGACCAGGCAGCGCAGCGCGCCCGCCTCGAACAGCCGGGTCACCACCTGCAGCCTCGCCGCACGGCGCGGCTGCGGCAGGTCGAACAGCAGCCAGCCGGAAAGCTGGGGCAGCGGGCGCAGGCTGACATCACCCGCCGCCAGCCCCAGATCGTCTGCGGTGTCCCGCAGCGTCGCCTCCAGGCGTGCAGGCACCACCATCGTCGTGCCGGTGACCAGCGCCGCGTCCATCTCCTGCGCCAGCCCTGCCGCGATCAGCCGGCGGAAGATTGGCCCGGCGCCCAGCCGGTCGCTGCTGGTGTCGTCCGGCCGGCGCAGGGCCTCGGCCCGGATGTAGTCGGCGAGGATGACCATGCGCAGCCCGCTGCCGAGGGCCGCGAGCTCGGCCCGGGCGATCTCGATGGCGCTGTCCATCTTGCCGGCGCTGCCGGCGAGCGCGCGGGCGAGCTGCTCGTCCTTCTGCATCCGCACCCGGCCGCGCCAGACGGCGCCGATCGCGCGCAGCTCGGTCGCCAGCCGCGCCTGCAGCTCCGCCGGCACCGGCGCGCCCGCCCGGTCGTCGAGCATCGCCTGGAACAGCGGCGCCAGCGTGCGCCCCGTCGGCGCCGGCGCCGTGCCCGGCAGCGCCCCGATCAGCTCGAAGGCGGGGCGCGTCCCGGGAAGGGAATGCGCCTGCGCGATGCCGAGCAGGGCGCCGAGGACCTCGGGGCGGTCCAGGATCTCGTCCGCACAGTCCGCGGTTTCGGTGAGCCACGGATGCTCGGCCACCCACGCCGCCAGCGCGGGGTCCGCGAGCCAGCGCTCGACCAGCGCGGCAACCTCCGCCGAAAAGGTCGCGAAGGCACCGACCTCGGCGGGACGGGGGAAGCTGAAGTGCACGAAGTCCTGGTGCGGGCAGAGATCGCCCTGCCGCACCAGCTCCGGGATCGAGATTTCGGCGTCGATCGGCCCGCAGATGGCGTGATACCGCGCCCACTCCGCTTCCTCGACGTCGTAGGGCGGCGTTGCGGTGAGGCTGACGATGTGGAAATCGGGGCTGGCCGCCTGCAGCGCCACGACCAGCTTCTGCAGGCTTTCCCACCACGCCCGGCGCAGGTGATGCGCCTCGTCGAGCACGAGGGTGGCGATGCCCGCCCGCTTCAGCCGGCCGATCAGGTCGGGGACGCGCGCCTGCGCCTCGCCCGCGGTGGCCTCGCCGTCCTCCTCCGCCTCCTCGTCCTCGTCGTTCGCATCCCTGCCGCCCAGCGCCGAATGCAGCGACTGGTAGGTGCTGGAAACCAGCCATCCCGGCTCCGCCAGGTCGCTGCCGGCGCCGGCGAGCCAGTCCGGCGCGTCGCTGGCGAACATGCCCCGGAGGCGGGAAAGCCACTGGTCGCGGATCGCCAGCGTCGGCGACAGCACCAGCGCCGGGCGGCCGAGACGGCGCAGCACCTCCAGCCCGATCACCGTCTTGCCGGCCCCGGGGGCGGCGACCACGTGGAGCCGGCGGTCGTCGAGGTGCTGCTCGAGCTCGTCGATGAGCCGCTGCTGGTAGCCGCGCCAGCGACCGGTGAAGCGGAATTCGGGGAAGTGGCGGCCTTCGCTCGGACGCCGCGCGCTCGCCATGCCTGCCCGTCAGCGTTTCAGCTTGGGGTCGAGGGCGTCCCTGAGCCCGTCGCCGAGCAGGTTGAAGGCAAGGACGGTGATCAGGATGGCGAGTCCCGGGAAGGTCACGATCCACCAGTCGCCGGACAGCACGAACTCGCGCGCATCGGCCAGCATCGCGCCCCACTCCGGCGTCGGCTTCTGGGCGCCGAGCCCCAGGAAGCCCAGCGCCGCCGCGTCGAGGATCGCGGTGGAGAAGCCGAGCGTCGCCTGCACGATCAGCGGCGGCGCGCAGTTTGGCAGCAGCGTCACCACCATCTGACGGAGGTCGCTCGCCCCGGCGATGCGCGACGCGGTGACATAGTCCTTGGTCTTCTCCGCGATCACCGCGGCCCGGGTGAGCCGCACGTAGTGCGGCAGGATCACGATCGCGACCGCGATCACCGCGTTGAACAGCCCCGGCCCCAGGATGGCGACGATGGCAATGGCCAGCAGCAGCGACGGCAGTGCCAGCATGATGTCCATCAGCCGCATGATCGCGATGTCGGCGATCCCCCGGTAGTAGCCGGCAACGAGGCCGAGCAGGATCCCCACCGTGGCCGACAGCGCGACCACGATGAGGCCGATCAGCAGCGAATAGCGGGCGCCGTGGATCACCCGGCTCAGCATGTCGCGACCGGTGGCGTCCGTGCCAAGCAGGAAGGCGCTCTGACCGCCTTCCAGCCATGCCGGCGGAACCTTGGGGCTGGTGCGGAACTGCTCGTCGTAGTCGTAGGGCGCGATCAGGTCGGCGAAAACGGCCGCCAGCGCGATGATCACGATGACGATCAGCGCGCCGACTGCGCCCTTGTTGCGGCTGAAGTCGCGCCAGAAGGCGCGCCACGGCGTCGGCGGCGCCCCCGGTCCGGCCTGGGCCGGGACGGCGGAGTCGATGACTTCGATCGGATCGGTGACCGCCATCGCCGATAGAGGCCACGGCGCGGCCGCGGCCGTCAACCGGGCAATGCGCCTAGAGCGCCGGCGCCTCGACGCCGTGGAGGCGGCAGGCCGCGACGATGGTGTTGCGCAGCAGGCAGGCGATGGTCATCGGGCCGACGCCGCCGGGCACCGGCGTGATCGCCGACGCGACCTCCGCCGCCTCCGTGAAGCAGACGTCGCCGACCAGGCGCGACTTGCCCTCCCCCAGCTCCGGCGCCGGCACCCGGTTGATGCCGACGTCGATCACGGTCGCGCCGGGCTTCACCCAGCTGCCGCGCACCAGCTCCGGCCGCCCCACGGCCGCGACCAGGATGTCGGCGCGCCGGCATTCCGCGGGCAGGTCGCGGGTGCGGGAATGGGCGATGGTGACGGTGCAGCTTTCCTGCAGCAGCAGCGCCGCCATCGGCTTGCCGACGATGTTCGACCGGCCGATGACCACCGCGTGCATTCCGGAGAGGTCGCCCAGCCGGTCCTTGAGCAGCATCAGGCAGCCGAGCGGCGTGCACGGCACCAGCGCCGGCGCGCCCGACCACAGGCGGCCGGTGTTGACGGCGTGGAAGCCGTCCACGTCCTTGTCCGGCGCGATCGCGTCCAGCACCGCCTGACTGTCGATCTGCTTCGGCAGCGGAAGCTGCACCAGGATGCCGTGGACCGCGGGGTCGGCGTTGAGCTGCTGCACCAGCGCCAGCAGCGTCGCCTGGTCGGTGTCGGCCGGCAGCCGGTGCTCGAAGGAGGCCATGCCCGCTTCCACCGTGGACCGGCCCTTGTTGGCGACATAGACGCGGCTCGCCGGGTCGTCGCCCACCAGGATCACCGCCAGCCCCGGCGTGAACCCGTGCCTTTCCTTCAGCGTTGCCGCCGCCTCCGCCACCCGGGCCTTCAGCCCGGCTGCAAAGGCCTTGCCGTCGATGATGTGCGCCGCTCCGTCAGCCATCCGCCATCCACCCTTCTATTCTTGTACGCAGTTCTGCCGGATCCCCGCTCAGATGCACCCGCTTTGCCCGGTCCTTCGCCCCCGAGACGATGCTGAAGGCGGACTTGGGCAGTCGCCAGTGCCTTGCCAGCAGGGCGATCAGGGCCGCGTTGGCCGCACCCTCGCTCGGCGGTGCGGTTACCCTCGCCCGCAGCACCGGGCCGTCCGGGCCCGGGCTTGCCTGCCGGTCCAGTGCCTCGTGCCGTGCCTTCGGAGTCAGCCGGATCGAGACGACGATTCCGTCCACCGTCTCCGCGATCGGGCCTGTCGTGCTCGTCACCGCCATCTCAGGAGGTGGCCAGCACCAGGTCGACGTAGTTGTTCCTGATCAGCCGCTCGATGATGAACAGCACCACCACCAGCACCAGCGGCGACAGGTCGATGGCGCCGGTGTTGGGCAGGATCCGCCGTATCGGGCGCAGCACCGGCTCGGTCAGTCCCCAGAGCGCCCGGTAGACCGTGGCGACGAACTGGTTGCGCATGTTGACCACGCCGAACGCCACCAGCCAGCTCAGGATCACCCAGGCCAGCAGGATGATCCAGACGAGCTGGATCGCGAACAGCAGGACGTCGAGGATCGTTTGCATCGGGACGCAGCGGCTCCAATCCGATGGAAACTGGCAGGGGCGGCAGCCCCGATGGGGCCCACTGGGCCCGGCAGCCTGCGCGAACCTATCTTCGCCGCGGCCGGGGTGCAAGCGCAAGCGCCGCCCCTGCCGGAGCGGCCGGGCCTTGACAGCCGGCCACGCTTGGCCCATCTATCCGCCGCGCGCCGGGATCCGGCGGCGCCGGTTGGGGCCGTAGCTCAGTTGGGAGAGCGCTACGTTCGCAATGTAGAGGTCGTGGGTTCGACTCCCATCGGCTCCACCAATCGAACCAGAAACCGCCAGGTCTGCTTCTCCGCCCGGTCCCCGTAGCGGGTCCGAGCGGTTTTCCGTGCACCCGTCGTCTTGGCGGGCCGTCACGTTCGTCTGCTCCGATCAAAACGGGCGAGGCATTCCGCGGCGGCGGATGCTACACGGGACGCCATGAAGTCGGCCGTCATCTATGCCGGCGCCGCGATCGCGGAGATCGGCGGGTGCTTCGCGTTCTGGGCGTGGCTGCGCCTCGGGCAGTCGGCGCTGTGGCTTGCGCCCGGGCTGCTCCTGCTCGTGCTGTTCGCCTGCCTGCTGACGCTGGTCGATGCCGGCGCGGCCGGCCGTGCCTATGCGGCGTATGGCGGCATCTACATCGTCGCGTCGCTGCTGTGGCTGTGGGCGGTGGAAGGGCTCCGGCCCGACCGGTGGGACGTGATCGGCGGCTGCGTCGCCCTCGCCGGCGCCGCGATCATCTTCTTCGGCCCGCGGGGCTAGGGTCCGCCGGGCAGGAAACAAGAGCGGCTCCGGACGGGGCCGGAGCCGCGAAAACCGGTGCCTGCCTGGCAGGCAGGGGGCGTGGGCGTTACCAGCCCTGGCGCGAATACCAGTCGTCGACGTCCCGGCGCACCTGGTCCCTGGCCTTGCCGTAGCGCTCCTGGATCTTCCCCTCGAGCTGGTCGCGCTTGCCGGCGATGACGTCGAGGTCGTCGTCGGTGAGCTTGCCCCACTGCTCCTTGATCTTGCCCTTCACCTGCTTCCAGTTGCCTTCGACGCGGTTCCAGTCCATCGGATCTGCTCCTTGCATTGCGGATACGGGGAGAACCGCGGGGAAGCCCAAGGGTTCCGGCCGTGCCGGGATCCGCCCTACAGCGTGACCGCGACCTGGGCGTCGCCCTGGCGGGCCAGCACGTTGACCGAGACGTCGGCCCCGTAGCGGCGGAGCAGCAGGTCCAGCCGGCTCTCGCCGAGCGTCAGGCCGCGGATGATGACCTCGTCGAGGAAGGCCGGCAGCCGCGGCTGGCGGAAGCGGACCGTCTGGGTGGTCGCGTCCAGCTCGAGGCCGAGGCTCGCCTGCAGCAGAGCGAAGGGAACGCCGCTCGCCCACGCCTGCGGCGCGCAGGAGACCGGATAGAAGGTCGGGCCCTTGCCCCTCACCCGGCGGAAGCCGCAGAACAGCTCCGGCAGGCGGCGCAGGTCCATGTAGGATGCGGCGGCGACGATACCGTCGAACAGCCGCAGCAGGTGACCGCTCAGGCCATACTCGGAAAAGCCCAGCCCGATCAGGGCGTTGTCGTGCGGCCACACCGAGCCGTTGTGATAGGACATCGGGTTGTACCGCGCCTCGCCGGCGGGGATGGTGCGGATGCCCCAGCCGGAGAAGGAGGCCTGGCCCATGAGCTGGTCCGCCACCCGCCGCGCCCGCTCAGGCGCGCAGATGCGGGTGAACAGGAGCTGGCCGGCGTTGGACGAGCGCACCCGGCAGGGCGCGCCGCGGCCGTCGAGGGCGAGCGCGTAGGTGCCGATGTCCTCGCACCAGAACACCTCCTCGAACCGCTGCTGCAGCGCGCTCGCCGCGGTCTCCAGCTCCCGGGCCCGCTCCGGCCGGTTGATCGCTGCGGCGATCTTCGCCGCCTGCCGCCGCGCGGCATAGACGTAGCCCTGCACCTCGCACAGCGCGATCGGGCTCTCCGCCAAGCTGCCGTCGGCGTGGAAGATCGAATCCTGCGAATCCTTCCAGCCCTGGTTCGCCAGGCCCTCCTTCCGGGCCCGGCCGTAGGTGAGGAAGCCCTCGGGGCTGGCCTTCTCCTGACGGTCGATCCAGGCCAGCGCCGCCTCGATGTTCGGCCACAGCTCGCTCATCAGGGTCAGGTCGCCGGTACGCGCGAAATACAGGCCGGCGAGCAGGACGAACAGCGGCGTGCTGTCGACCGAACCGTAGTAGAGCGCGAACGGCACCTCGCCCAGCCGCGCAACCTCGCCGGCCCGGGTCTCGTGGAGGATCTTGCCCGGTTCCGCGTCCGCTTCCGGCCGCACCTCGGTCGCCTGGGTCGCGGCCAGATACCGCAGCACGCCCCGCGCGATCGCCGGGTCGATCCACAGCGTCTCGATCGCGGTGATGATCGCGTCGCGGCCGAAGGCTGTGGCGAACCACGGGATGCCCGCATAGGGATAGGGGCCGTAGGGCGTGTCGGTGATCAGCATGTAGAGGTCGGCCACCGACCGGCGCAGCATCTCGTCGAAGGAGTCGCTGGAGGTGGCGACCGAGGCGGCGCGGGCGGACGAGGCGCGCAGCGCCCGCCGCGCCGCCCTGAGGCAGGTGATGAAGCGGCGCGGTTCGGCATCCGGCCGGACGCCGTCCTCGTCCGCCTCGCAGGCAACGGTGCAGAAGATGGACGTCAGGTCGTCCGGCGCGAGGTCGAGCTCGAACAGCGCGCTGTTGCCGTCGATCTCGACCGGCTCCGGCTCGAAGCGGATGACCGAACGCCGCATCACCCCGTCCAGCCCGCGATAGATGTAGATCACGCCGTCGCGAAGGACCTCCGTCGAGATTTCGCCCCGGCTCTGGCGCCGGTGGCCGCGCACCTCGAAGATGTCCGCGAAGTCGGCGGCGAAGTGGATGGACAGCGAGATGTGCTGCGGCTCGGCGTCGAAGTTGCGGATGCCGAACCGCTCGTAGGACGCGGCCTGCCACAGGAACTTCGTCCGCACCACGTGGACCGCATCGCGTGCGAGGACCAGCCGGTGCCCGTCGTAGATGTCGGGGTTGGTCAGGTCCGCGCTCATCTGCGCGTTGTTGTCCTGCACCGTGGAGCTGAGCAGCAGCGGCCAGTCGCCGTTGATCAGCACCCTGAGGTCGGACAGGTAGCGCGTGTCCCGGTGGAACAGCCCCTCCGGGCTGCGCATCCCTGCGGCGATGTTGCCGTAGTGGTCGAACACGCCGAAGGTGTCGCCGTGCTTCAGGGTCCTCGGCCGCCGCTCCAGCAGCGACGAGGTCGCCGGGATGTAGAACTGCACCTGCGGCGTGTCGACGCCGTCGGCCCGGTCCGTGGGCCTGGTCGCCTCGTCCATCGCGCCTCCGTCGCCGTCGGGCGGGGAGCCCCGTCAGGCCGCCTCGCGCGTCACGGGCTCGCCGTAGACCACGGTCTCGTAGACCGCGAGGTAGCGCCGGGCCATCCGCTCCACGGTGAAGCGCTGTTCGAAGCGCTGGCGCACCACCGCCCGGTCAAGCTGGTCCACGCCGCGCTGGACCGCTTCCACCGCCGCGTCGATGCTGTCCACCAGCCAGCCGGTGACGCCGGGATCGACGATCTCCGGCATCGAGCCGCAGGGCCAGGCCACCACTGGCGTGCCGCAGGCCATTGCCTCGATGGTGACCAGCCCGAACGGCTCCGGCCAGTCGATCGGGAACAGCAGCGCCCGGGCGCCGCCGATGAACGCCTGCTTCTCGGCATCGCCGATCTCGCCGACGAACTCGACGCCGGGGCCGTCGAGCAGCGGCCGGATCGCGGTGTCGAAATACTCCTGGTCCGCCTTGTCCACCTTGGCCGCGATCTTCAGCGGGATCCCGGCGCGCCGGGCGATCTCGATCGCGCGGTCCGGCCGCTTCTCGGGCGAGATCCGGCCGAGGAAGGCAAGGTAGTCGCCGCCCTTGCGGTCGAGGCGGTAGAGCGTCTGCGGGATGCCGTGCAGCACGGTCGCCACCCATTTCGCCTGGGGCAGGGGCCTGCGCTGGCTGTCCGAGATGGACACCACCGGCATGTCGCTGAACTCAGCGAACAGCGGCTGCAGGTCCGGCAGGTCGAGCCTGCCGTGCAGCGTCGTGATCGACGGCCTGCGGATCATCCGCATCAGCGGGAAGTGCAGGTAGTCGATGTGGAAGTGGAGGATGTCAAACTCCTCCGCGCGCGCCCGCACCCGATCCAGCATGATCATGTAGTGCGCCAGCGGGTCGCGGACCGACGGGTCGAGCCGGAGCGCCTGGCGGCCGAACGGAACGAGCTCTGCCGCGGTGACGGAGTCACCGCTGGCGAAGAGCGTCACCTCGTGGCCGAGCCGCACCAGCTCTTCGGTCAGGTAGGAAACGATACGTTCCGTGCCGCCGTACAGGCGGGGCGGCACACGCTCCATCAGGGGAGAGATCTGTGCGACACGCATGGCCTACCCTGCGAGCAGGGCGGCCCGCGCGGCTGACGCCTTCCGGCTTGCGGAGCGGGTCCAGTACTCCGTCACCAGATCGGGGGCGAGTGCGGTGCGACCGCAGCGGGGGCATTCAACGGCGATGCCGAGCCGTCGGACCCTGAATTCGGTCTGCCCCGGGCACTCGCAGCGGACCAACCATCCGCGCTCCATCCTCCGTGTCAGATGCATGGTTCTTGCCTCCTGTCCTCTAGCCGTCCAGTACGCCGACAGCCGCCGCCTCGATCTGCCCCTCGCGGGACAGGTCGCAGTCAGCTCGGGCGGGGGTGGGATGGATATGGGGGCGCGATTGCGGAACCGCCAGTGCGGCGACCCGTCCCTCCCACGTCCGCCGGCCCCGGTCATTCGGGGCCATGCACCGGACGCACCGTGGTCAGGGGAACAGCGGCGGAGGCGGCCGGTTCCCCGGGCCGCGGGCCGCGTGTGGTTGGCGGGTCCGCGCCGATCGTCTAACGTGCGTGCCGTACAGAACTAATACAACAGGGAGTGGACGCCATGGTGGTTCGCACGATCCTGGGGAGCTGCGCCGCCGTTGTCGCGCTCGGTCTCCTCGCCCAGCAGGCGCAGGCCGAGTACCCGGAGCGGCCCATCGAGCTCATCGTGCCCTGGGGCGCAGGCGGCGGCACCGACGCGACCGCGCGCATCCTGGGCTCGCTGCTGGAGCAGGAACTGGGCGTGCCGGTGAACGTCGTGAACCGGACCGGGGGTTCCGGCGTCGTGGGGCACAGCGCGATCGCCACCGCAGAGCCCGACGGCTACACGCTCGGCATCCTGACGGTCGAGATCGGGATGATGCACTGGGCCGGGCTCACCGACCTCACCTACGAGGCCTACACGCCGCTCGCCCTCTACAACCAGGACTCGGCCGGGGTGCAGGTGCTGTCCGACTCCGAGTGGACCA
This sequence comes from uncultured Alphaproteobacteria bacterium, assembly GCA_937988735.1. Taxonomy (GTDB): domain Bacteria; phylum Pseudomonadota; class Alphaproteobacteria; order CALKHQ01; family CALKHQ01; genus CALKHQ01. The sequence goes on along the minus strand of CALKHQ010000176.1, from coordinate 3,913 downwards.
CGGTGGAAGAGTTCCTCGACGCGGTGCGTGCGGCGGAGCCGGGCACCTACAAGGCGTCGGGCACCGGCCAGGGCGGCATCTGGCACCTGGCGCTGGCCGGCATGCTGCAGGAGGCCGGCATCGACCCCAGTGCGGTGCCGTGGGTGCCGAGCGAGGGCGCCGCGCCTGGCCTGCAGGACCTGGTTGCGGGCGGCGTCGACGTGGTTACCTGCTCGGTGCCCGAGGCACAGTCGCTGATCGAGGCCGGCCGGGTAAAGAGCCTTGCGATCATGGCGACGGACCGCAATCCCACCTTTCCCGACGTCCCGACGCTGAAAGAAGCCGGCATCGACTGGCAGCTCGGCGCCTGGCGCGGCATCGCCGGCCCGGCGGGCCTGCCGGACGAGGTGGTCTCCACCCTGGTGCCGGTGCTGGAGAAGATCCACGGCAGCGACGAGTTCCGCGATTTCATGAACCAGCGCGGCTTCGGCATGATCTTCCTCGGCCCCGAGGACTATCGCGCCTTCATGGCGGAAAGCGACGCCTCGCTCGGCTCGGTGATGCAGGCGCTGGGGCTTGCGGCCCAGTAGCGGCCCGGGCCCTGTGACGCGCGGCCGGCCCGGCGCGGCCGGCCGCGCCACCTCGCGCGCGAGGGAGGGGCAATGAAAATCAACGACGCGCTCCTCGGCGCGCTGATCCTGCTCGGCGGGCTCGCGATCCTGCTGGAGGCGCGGACGTTCCCGGCAACCCACGGCCAGGCGTTCGGCCCGGACCTGTTCCCCACCATCATCGGGGTCGGGCTGATGCTGGCGGGGTGCGGGCTCGTCGTCAGCGGCTGGCGTACGCGGCATGTGACCGGCTGGGTGGACGTCAGCGCGATCACGCCCGGTCGCTGGCTCGATGCGCTGGCGGCGCTGCTTGCCGTCGTCGGCTTCATTGCCCTCGCCGACTGGATGGGCTTCGTGCTGGCGGGGCTGCTGGCCTGCTGGCTGCCGATGGTCCGCTTCCGCCGCGGCCACTGGTTCTCGTCGCTGGCGATCGCGCTGGTGACCGTGCTCGCGATCGACTGGGCGTTCCGCAGCGTGCTGCTGGTTCCCCTGCCGCAGGGCGCCCTCCTGCCGAGACTGCCGTGGTAGGTCGATGAGCGACACCCTCGGCGCCGCCTTCAGCCTTGTCTTTGACCCCCATGTCCTGCTGGTCATGCTCGCCGCCGGCGCCTTCGGGCTGTTCGTCGGTGCGATGCCGGGCCTCACCGCCACGCTCGCGACCGCGCTGCTGGTGCCGGTCACCTTCTTCATGGACCCCGTGCCGGCCCTGGCGGCGATCGTCGCCACCACCGCCATGGCCATCTTCGCCGGCGACCTGCCCGGCGCGCTGCTGCGCATTCCCGGAACGCCGGCCTCCGCCGCCTATGTCGACGACGCCTACCGGCTGACGCTGCAGGGCAGGTCGGGGCTGGCGCTCGGCACCGGCCTCATCTGCTCGGTCATCGGCGGCCTGGTCGGCGCCGCCATCCTCGCCTTCGCCGCGCCGGCGCTGGCCGAGGTGGCGCTCGCCTTCTCCACGTTCGAATATTTCTGGCTGGCGACCTTCGGCCTCACCTGCGCCGCCTTCGTCTCCACCGGGCGGCCGGTCAAGGGCTTCGTCTCGCTGCTGTTCGGGCTGTTCATCGCCACCATCGGCATCGACATCATGGCCGGCCAGCCCCGCTTCACCCTGGGTTCGGTCGAGCTGATGGGTGGGGTCAGCTTCATCCCGGCGATGATCGGCATGTTTGCGGTGTCGGAGGTGCTGCGCTGGGCGCTGGGCACCACCGGCGGCCGCGACGCCGCCCTCGTCGCGCAGCCGCAGGCGCGGGAGCTGGTGCGCCCGTCGCTGCGGGCCATCGGCCGGTACAGGACCGGCGTCGCCCGCGGCAGCCTGATCGGGACCGCGATCGGCATCCTTCCCGGCGCGGGGGCGGACATCGCGGCGTGGATCAGCTACGCCGTCTCCAAGAAGATGTCGAAGACGCCGGAGAAGTTCGGCACCGGCCATGTCGAGGGCCTGGTCGATTCCGGCGCCGCGAACAACGCCAGCCTGGGCGGGGCGTGGGTGCCGGCGCTGGTGTTCGGCATTCCCGGCGATTCGATCACCGCCATCGTCATCGGCATCCTGTACATGAAGGGCATGAATCCGGGCCCGATGGTGATGATCAACCAGCCGGAGCTGCTCTACGCGGTGTTCATCGCCTTCTTCGTCGCCAACCTGCTGCTGCTGCCGCTCGGCTGGCTTGCCATCCGCTCCTTCGGCCAGATGCTGCGGGTCCCGCGCGGGGCGCTGATGCCGGTGATCCTGATCCTGTGCATGGTCGGCGCCTTCGCCATCAACAACACGCTGTTCGGCGTGATCATCATGCTGGTGCTGGGGGTGATTGCCTTCGTGATGGAGGAGAACGGCTTCCCCGTGGCCCCGGCCATCCTCGGGCTGGTGCTGGGCTCGATGATCGAGCGCAACTTCATGCAGTCGATGATCAAGGCCGACGGCAACCTGCTCGCCTTCTTCGAGCGGCCGCTGGCGGCGGCCATCGGCGGGGTCACCGTCGCGATCTGGCTGCTGGTGGCGGTCGGCGCGGTGCGGCGCTGGCGCAGGGCCGCCGGCGGCGTCACAGGCTGAGACGGCCTAGCCGCCCGCGAGCTGCCACACCCACCAGGTCCAGCTCGACGCCGCAAGCACGCCGACGGTGGCGGCGACGGCGAGGGCGAGGGGCCGGCGGTCCCGCATTTGCCGACCTCAGTGGACGGGCGCCTCGACCGTGGGCGCCGGCGGACCGCCGGCGAAGAACGACCCGCGGGTGAGCGCCGTGTGGTCGCCTTCCACGGCCATGATCGCGACGAAGACGAGGACCACGAGCGGCGGCACCAGGATCGCGTAGACCAGGGCCAGCCGCTCCCAGACCATGTGCATGAACACGGCGACGATCAGCCCCGCCTTCAGCAGCATGAACAGGACGATCAGCCCCCAGCGCAGGTAGCCCTCGAACTGGAAGTAATCGACGAGGTAGCTGAGCGTGCTGAGGACGAACAGCCAGAACCAGACGATCAGGTAGACCCGGATCGGATGGTGCTGTCCGTGCGCCTGTCCCTGCTGCCCCCCGGCGACTGCATGCGCTTCGGCCATCGCCGCACCTCACCACAGATAGAAGAAGGCGAAGATGAACACCCACACCAGGTCGACGAAGTGCCAGTACAGGCCCATCACCTCGACCTGCTGGTAGTCGCCCCTGCGGCTGGTGAAGAAGCCCCGCCGCGCGGTGTCGTAGTCGCCGCGCCAGACCTTCCGGGCGACGATCAGGAGGAAGATCACGCCGATGGTGACGTGGGTGCCGTGGAAGCCGGTGATGGTGAAGAAGACCGCGCCGAACTGCGCGGCGCCCCACGGGTTGCCCCACGGCCTCACCCCCTCGGCGATCAGCTTCGACCACTCGAAGGCCTGCATGCCGACGAAGGTCGCGCCCAGCGCCGCGGTCACCAGCAGCAGCCAGGTGGTCTTCTTCCGGTCGCGGGCATAGCCGCAGTTCACCGCCATCGCCATCGTGCCGCTGGAACTGATCAGCACGAAGGTCATGATCGCGATCAGCAGCAGCGGAACGTTCTCGCCGAACAGCTCCAGCGAGAACACCTCGCTGGCGTTCGGCCACGGCTCGACCGTCGACATGCGGTCGGTCATGTAGGAGATCAGGAAGCAGCTGAACACGAAGGTGTCGCTCAGCAGGAAGATCCACATCATGGCCTTGTGCCATGTCGCGGTCTTGAACGCCCGCTGGTCCGAGGCGAAGTCGGCGGCGACGCCGCGGTGGCCGGGCTTCAGCGGTGCCGGCGGCAGGACGGGAACGGCGGGTCCGGCGGCGACGGCGGTGGCAGCGGTTTCGTGCATCCAAGGTCCCCCGGTCTAT
>CALKHQ010000175.1 GCA_937988735.1 uncultured Alphaproteobacteria bacterium | reverse complement strand
AGGACAAGGTGTTCCGCCAGGCGGTCACGGCCGCCGGCATGGGCTGCATGGCGGCCCTGGAGGCGGAACGCTGGCTTGCGGAGCAGGAGGCCGCCATGCACCGGTCCCCCGCCCGCAGCGCTGCCGAATGACTTCCGCCGGCGCCGCCCGCGCCGGCATTCATTCCTCCACCCCGGGCCAGGACCGGCCCGAAGCTGAACCGAAGACTGCGAGATGGCGCTCGACTGGGACAAGCTGCGCATCTTTCATGCCGTCGCCGAGGCCGGCAGCTTCACCCATGCCGGCCAGACCCTGAAGCTGAGTCAGTCGGCGATCAGCCGGCAGATCTCGGCGCTCGAGGAGAGCCTGAACGTGCCGCTGTTCCACCGGCACGCCCGCGGGCTGATCATGACCGAGCAGGGCGAGCACCTCTATGCCACCGTCCACGACGTGTTCGGCAAGCTCGCCGCGACCGAGCGCGCCCTCACCGACAGCAAGGGGGCGCCGGTCGGGCTGCTGAAGATCACCTGCACCGTGGCGCTCGCCACAAGCTGGCTCGCGCCGCGCATCCAGGCCTTCCTCGACCTCTATCCGGAGATCCGGGTGTCGGTGATCGCCGACGACGCCGACGTGTCGCTGAGCATGGGCGAGGCCGACTGCGCGGTCCGCCTGTCGCAGCCGCAGCAGGCCGACCTGGTGCGGCGCAAGCTGATGACCGTGCACACCCACGTCTATGCCAGCCAGGCCTATCTGGAGCGCTACGGCGCGCCCGAGAAGCCGGAGGACCTAGACCACCACCGGATGATCGCCTACGGCTTCGCCCGCCGGCCGCCGGTCGCGGACATCAACTGGGCGCTCTACGTCGGCCGCGAGGTGCCGGAGCCGCGGGAGCCCGTGCTGGAGGTGAACAACATCTTCGCCATGGGCCGCGCGGTCAGCAGCGGCATCGGCGTCGCCGGGCTCCCCGACTTCATCACCGAGTCCGTCTCCGGGCTGGTCCGCATCCTGCCCCAGGTCGACGGGCCCAGCTACGATGCCTACTTCGTCTACCCGTCGGAGCTGCGCAACTCGGTGCGGCTGCAGGTGTTCCGCGACTTCCTGCTGAGCCAGATCCCGCAGACGCCGTTCTGACGGCGCTTGACGCCACCGGTTTCCGCCAGTCATCTAGACAACTCGTATGACTGCGCGGGAGCCGGCTGCGCGCCATGACCGCCTCCACCGCCTGCCCCCGGCCGGCATCGGCTGCGACGCCGGCCTCGCCATGTTCCCGCTGAGCCGCCGGGCCGGCGTCGTCGCGGCGCTCGGCAGCGTCCAGATCCTGGGCTGGGGCTCGACCTACTACCTGCCGGCGATCCTCGCCGCGCCGATGGCAACCGAGCTCGAGGTCAGCGGCGACGCGGTGTACGGCGCCTTCTCCGCCGCGCTGGTGGTGACGGCGCTGCTGGGGCCGGCGGCGGGCCGCCGCATCGACCTGTTCGGCGGCCGCGGCGTGCTGACGCTGTCCAGCCTGCTGTTCGCCGCCGGCCTCGCGCTGCTCGGGACGGCGCAGGACCTGGTCCTGCTGGTCGCGGGCTGGCTGGTGATCGGGGTCGGCATGGCGCTCGGGCTCTACGAGGCCGCCTTCTCGACACTGGCTGCGCTGTACGGCTCCCACGCCCGCGGCGCCATCACCGGCGTCACCCTTCTCGGCGGCCTGGCCAGCACGGTCTGCTGGCCGATCTCGGCCTGGCTGGAGGCCGATTTCGGCTGGCGCACCGCCTGCTTCGTCTGGGCGGCCGCGCATCTCGCGATCGGCCTTCCGCTCAACCGGCTGCTGGTGCCCCAGGGCATCCGGCCCGTTCCGCCAACGTCCGACACGCCGGCGCCTCCGTCGACGGAGGGCGGCGGGCGCGCGATGATCCTGCTGGCCGTGGTGTTCGCCATCGGCTGGTTCATCAGCACCGCCATGGCGGCACATCTGCCGGAGCTGCTGCAGATGACAGGCGCCTCGCCCGCGGCCGCCATCGCCGCAGCCGCGCTGGTCGGCCCGGCGCAGGTGGCGGCGCGCCTGCTGGAATTCGGGGTGCTCCAGCGGTTCCATCCGCTGCTGTCGGCGCGCCTTGCCGCCATCGCGCATCCGCTGGGGGCAGCGCTGCTGCTGACCGTCGGCGCCCCGGCCGCCGCCTTGTTCGCGGTGTTCCACGGCGCGGGCAACGGAATCCTCACCATCGCCAAGGGCACCCTGCCGCTGGTGATCTTCGGCCCGGGGGGCTATGGCCGGCGGCAGGGGGTGCTGATGGTGCCGGCACGGTTCGCGCAGGCCGCGGCGCCGCTGGTGTTCGCGCTGCTGCTGGAGCGGATGGGCGCCTCGGCGCTGCTGGTTTCGGCCGGGCTCGCCCTCGTCGCGCTGGCGGCGCTGCTGGCTCTCACCCCGGCCACCATGGCCGAGCCGGGCTGAGCGGCCGGCTCAGTCCGGCGTCGCGAAGCAGGCCGCCGTCCGCGCCATCTCTTCCTTCAGCCAGGCGCGGAAGCCGGCAGCGGCGGGCGGCGGCGTCCGCAGACGCCCGGCGACCAGCCAGTAGCTGTAGCCGGTGCGCGCCCGCTGCGGGAACGGCGCCACCAGCCGCCCGCTCTCCAGCGCGTCGGCGGTGAGCGTCTGCCAGCCCAGCATCACCCCCTGCCCCGCGATCGTCGCGTCGAGGCACAGGGCGGCGTCGGCATAGCTGTAGCCGACGGTGACCTCCGCCCCCTCCAGCCCGACCTCGGCCAGCCACAGGTCCCAGCCCACGCGGGAATAGACGTCGAGCACGACGGGCACCGTCAGCACGTCCTCGGGCCGGCTCAGGCGCGCCGCCAGCTCCGGCGCGCACACCGGGAACAGCTCCTGGTGGATGAGGAATTCGCCGCTGACCTCCGACTCCGACCCGGGCGACGGCGCGATGCGGATGGCAAGATCGATGTCGGAGCCGTTCAGGTCCGCCATCTCCACCGATGCCTCGATCCGCACCCGCACATCGGGATGCCGGTCGCGATAGCGGGTCAGCCGGGGCACCAGCCACTTCGCGGCCAGCACCGGCGCGACTGAAACGGTGAGCACGCTGTCGGACCGGCGGCGGGCGAGCGCCGCGGCGGCCTCCAGCTCCCGGAAACCCGCCGCCAGGTGCGGCTGCAGCGCCTTGCCGAACTCGGTAGGCACCAGCCCGCGCGGCGTGCGCCGGAATACCGCCCGCCCCAGCTCCGCTTCCGCGCGGATGATCTGCTGGCTGACCGCGCCCGGGGTCACGCCCAGCTCGTGGGCGGCAGCCTGCAGCGAGCCCAGCCTGCCGACCGCTTCCAGCGCGCGCAGCCCGTTCAGGCGAACCCTGTTCAGTTCCTTCATGCAGATTTTCTATACCGGCGGCGACAGCATATCGATTGTCTCTTCCGCCGCTGCGCCGAAATCCTGCGCTTCAATGGTCGGAAACGGCGGTTCGCCGGAGGAGGCGTCGATGCAGCATCTCTGCAGGATCGCCCGCTGGCTCGCGGCGCAGCGGGCGGACGCGAAGGCGGCGCGGGCGGAACGGCAGCGGCGAGTTTGGGCGCGCGACCCGCTGTCCCACCCGGCGCTCAGCCGGATGACGCCGCACCAGCTCGCCGACCTGCCGCTCGAGCGCAACCTGTTCGTCGAAGAGCCCGCGGCGAAGCCGGTCGCGGCAGCGGTGGCGTCCCGAGGTGACCGACGCCGGTCGCACCGCGCTGGTGCGCACCCCGCAGGTCAGGGCTGCCAGGCGTAGGTGCCGAGAGGACGCGCGGGCGCCGTCAGCGCTCGGTCAGATCGTCCCAGAATTCCTTGACCTTGCTGAAGAAGCCGGCGGACTGCGGGCTGTGGCTGCGCTTGGCGCCGCCCTCCGCCTCGAACTCCTTCAGCAGCTCGATCTGCCGCGGCGACAGGTTCACCGGCGTCTCCACCTGGATCTCGATGTACATGTCGCCGCGCGCGGGCGAACGCATCACCGACATGCCCTTGTTGCGCAGGCGGAAGGTCTGCTGGTTCTGGGTCCCCGGCGGGATGTTCACCTTCGCCCGGGAGCCGTCGATCGTCGGCACCTCGATCACGCCGCCGAGGGCAGCATCCACCATCGAGATCGGCACGGTGCAGGCGATATCCGCCCCTTCGCGGCGGAAGAACGGGTGCGGCTTGACCGAAAGGAAGATGTAGAGGTCGCCCGAAGGCGCGCCGCGCAGCCCCGCCTCGCCCTCGCCCGCCAGCCGGATGCGGGTGCCGTCCTCGACGCCCGCGGGGATGTTGACCGAAAGCTGGCGATCCTTCTGCTTGCGCCCGCTGCCGCCGCAATCGCGGCACGGCTTCTCGATCACCTGGCCGGCGCCCTGACAGGCCGGGCAGGTGCGCTCGACCGTGAAGAAGCCCTGCTGCGCACGCACGCGGCCGTCGCCGCCGCAGGTGGTGCAGATCACGGGGGAGGAACCGCGCTCGGCGCCGCTGCCGTTGCAGCTGTCGCAGCGCACCGACGACGGAACCCGGATCGTCGCCTGCTTGCCGGCGAACGCCTCCTCGAGCGTGATCTCCATGTTGTAGCGGAGGTCGGCGCCCCGCGCCCCGCCGCCGCGCGACCGGCGGCGCCCTCCCATCATGTCGCCGAACATCTCGTCGAAGATGTCGGCGAAGCCGGCGCCGAAGTTGAAGTCGAAGCCGCGGGCGCCGGCCCCCGCGCCGACCCCGGGCTCGAAGGCGGCGTGGCCGTAGCGGTCGTAGGCGGCGCGCTTCTCCTCGTCCTTCAGGACGTCGTAGGCTTCGTTGATTTCCTTGAACTTCTGCTCTGCGGTCGCATCGCCCGGGTTCCGGTCCGGGTGATACTGCATCGCGAGCTTGCGATAGGCCTTCTTCAGCTCGGCGGCGCTGGCGCCCTTGCTGACGCCCAGCACCTCGTAATAGTCACGCTTCGCCATCGGTCAGCCCTCTGCCCCGACCCACACCGGCGGCGATCCCCGCGCTGCGAAGCGACACGTCCGGCCGCCGGCGCCGCCATTGCTGGCGGCGCCCTGCGGCCGGACGGCCGGCTGGTGCCGTGAAGGAAGCCTCGCACATGCGGGCGGGTGCCCGCGTCAGTTGGAGGCGTTCTTGCGGTCGTTCTCGTCGACTTCCTCGAAGTCGGCATCCACGACGTTGTCGTCGCCGGACGCACCCGTCCCGCCGGCGCCGTTGCCCACCCCGGCATCGGTGCCGCCCGCGTCCTGCTTGTACATCGCCTCGCCGAGCTTCATCGCGGACTGGCTGAGCGCCTGGATCCGCTGCTCGATCGTCGACCGGTTGTCCTGGCCGAGCGCCTCGCGCAGCGACGTCATGTCGGCCTCGATCTTCGACTTGTCGGCAGCCGACAGCTTCGCGCCATATTCCGCCAGGTTCTTCTCGGTCTGATGCAGCAGCGACTCGGCCTGGTTGCGGGCCTCGACCAGCGCGCGCCGCTCCTTGTCCTCGGCGGCGTGGGCTTCGGCCTCCTTCACCATGCGCTCGATCTCGGCGTCGCTGAGGCCGCCCGAGGCCTGGATGCGGATCTGCTGCTCCTTGCCGGTGCCCTTGTCCT
>CALKHQ010000174.1 GCA_937988735.1 uncultured Alphaproteobacteria bacterium | reverse complement strand
GGCGGTGACGTGTCGGCGGCCCCGGTCGAGGCCGGCTGCGCCGGGGTGTCGGCCGGCGGCAGCGCCGGCTCCGCGACGGCGCTCGCCGTCTGCCCGGCCGGATCCTCCCCCGGGGGCGGCGTCAGCGAATAGACCTGCGGCTGGCCGACGGTTGCCGTCACCGGCTGATCCGGCGTGCCGGTCAGCGGAATCGGCGCGCCGGTCGCCGTTCCTGCCGGCGCGGAGGTCGCCGGCATCGCGGGCGGCAGCGCGGGCGCGGTGCCGCCGACGGGCGAGGAAACCGGTGGCGCCGGCGGCGCCGGATAGGCCCCCCCGGTCGCGGCACCCCCGGTCGCGGCATAGGTTCCCGGCGTGGAATAGGCGGTCGAGCCTGGCGGCGGCAGCTCGGAGACCTGCACCGGGCTGCCGGTCGCGGGCACCGCAGCCACGGTCGGCCCGTATCCGGCGCCGACGCCGGCCCCGGTGCCCTGCGGGATGGTCAGCGTCTGGCCGGGGACGACGGTGTAGGGCGCGCCGATGCCGTTCACCCGCGCCAGCTCCGCCGGCGTGGTGCCGTAGCGGCGGGCGATCATGTCCATCGTCTCGCCCGGCTGCACGGTATAGCTGGACGGTGCCGGCAGGATCAGCCGCTGGCCGACGGTGAGCTGGTAGGGCGGCTGCAGCCCGTTGCGGGCCGCGATCGCCTCAGGGGTGGTGCCGTAGCGGTTGGCGATGGAATAGATGGACTCGCCCGCGGCGACCTGGTGCCCCATCTGGCCCGGCGCGGAACCCGACGAGCGGGGATTGACGCCGGCGAAGCCGCATCCGGAAACGACGGCGGCGAGAAGCATGGGGGCGAGTGCGCGCCACATCAGCTGGTTCCCGACTCGGAGCTTCCTAGACTGCTCAGGCTATCAGGCTGAATGTGGCGTTCAATTGGCGAGTTGCGGGTCCGGCCAGTCGCGGGACGGGCCGCTGCGGGTGACCGCGTTCGGCACGTCGAGGTCGGCGGTGCCTCGCACCAGCGGCACGAACCGCACGTTGCCCATCGTCCGGATGTCGAGACCGTCCTCGCCGCGGCGGACCTTGAGCAGCCGCTGCGCGCCCGTCCGCCCCACCGGCACCACCATGATCCCGCCGATCGCGAGCTGGTCGCACAGCGACTGCGGCAGCTCGTCAGCGGCGGCGGTGACGATGATGCGGTCGAAGGGCGCCTGCTCCGGCCAGCCCTTCCACCCGTCGCCGGTGCGGGTGGTGACGTTGGTGATGCGCAGCCGCTGGAACTGCTCCTCCGCCTGCTTCAGCAGCGGCCGGTGGCGCTCGATCGAATAGACCCGGCGGCACAGCTTGCTGAGGATCGCGGTCTGGTAGCCGGAGCCGGTGCCGATCTCCAGCACCTTGTGCCGGTCGTTCAGCTCCAGCGCCTCGGTCATCAGCGCGACCACCAGCGGCTGGCTGATGGTCTGGCCGAGACCGATCGGCAGCGCCGTGTTCTCGTAGGCCCGGTCGCGGAAGGCCTCGAGCACGAACAGCTCGCGCGGCGTGCGTTCGATCGCCGACAGCACGGCGGTGTCGGTGACACCGGCCCTCCGCAGATCCAGTACCAGGCGGATCTTGCGCGAGGCGACGTTCATGCAAACAGGGCCCGGAAGGTCGGTACCGACGGGTGGTGGGTGAAGTCGAGGTGAAGCGGCGTCACCGAAATCGCGTTGGCGCCGATGGCGGACAGGTCGGTGTCGCGGCGCCGCGGCGCATCGCTGGCATAGTCCACCACCCAGTAGTAGGGCACGCCGTACGGATCGGGCCGCCCCTCCACGCCGAGGCCCACCGTGCGCTTCCCCTGCGGCTGCACCTCGATCCCGGTCACCTGGTCGGGCGGGATGGGCGGGAAGTTGACGTTGACCAGCACGTCGTCGGCCCAGTCCACGGTGGTCAGCTTGCGCACGATGTCGGCGAGGAACCGGCGCGGCGTGTCCCACTTCGGGGTCTCGTTGCGCGGGGTGACCTGGCTGAATGCGATCGCCGGCACGCCGAGCAGCGCCGCCTCCATCGCCGCGGCGACGGTGCCCGAGTAGATGATGTCCTCGGCCAGGTTGGCGCCGCGGTTGATGCCGGACAGCACGATGTCCGGCCGCCGGTCGGCCAGCACCTGGGAGATTCCCATCAGCACGCTGTCGGTCGGCGTGCCGTCCACGGCGAAGCGGCGCTCCTCGAGCTGCCGGATGCGCAGCGGATGGCGGATGGTCAGCGAATGGCTCTGCGCGCTCTGCTCCGCCTCCGGCGCCACCACCCAGACGTCGTCGCTGAGCGTGCGCGCGATCTCCTCCAGGACCTTGATCCCGGGAGCGTGGATGCCGTCGTCGTTGGAGATGAGGATGCGGGCCTTGGAGAGGTCGAAGGGGGTTCTAAGCATTGCGGGCGATACGCTCCATTCCGTTCATGTAGGGGCGGAGCGCGTCGGGGATCACGATGCTGCCGTCCTCCTGCTGATAGTTTTCCATCACCGCGATCAGCGTGCGTCCCACCGCGAGACCGGAGCCGTTGAGGGTGTGGACGTGACGGGTTCCCTTGCCGTCCGCCGGGCGGTAGCGGGCCTTCATGCGGCGCGCCTGGAACGGGCCGCAGTCGGAACAGCTCGAGATCTCCCGATAGGCGCCCTGCCCCGGCAGCCAGACCTCGACGTCGTAGGTCTTGACCGCGGAGAAGCCGAGGTCGCCGGTGCACAGGCTGACCACGCGGTAGGGCAGCTCCAGCCGCTGCAGCACCGTCTCGGCGCAGCGGGTCATGCGCTCGTGCTCGGCGGGCGAGTCCTCGGGCCGGGTGATCGAGACCATCTCGACCTTGATGAACTGGTGCTGCCGGATCATGCCCCGGGTGTCCCGGCCGGCGGCCCCGGCCTCGGAGCGGAAGCAGGGCGTGCGCGCGGTGAAGCGCAGCGGCAGCGCCGATTCCTCGAGGATGGTGTCCGCCACCATGTTGGTCAGCGGCACCTCCGCCGTCGGGATCAGCCAGCGGTCGTCGGTGGTGCGGAACTGGTCGTCGGCGAACTTCGGGAGCTGCCCGGTGCCGAACAGGATCTCGTCGCGGACCAGCAGCGGCGGCGCCACCTCGGTGTAGCCGTGCTCGCGGGTCTGGATGTCGAGCATCAGGTCGCCCAGCGCGCGCTCCAGCCGCGCCAGCGCGCCGGTGAGCAGCACGAAGCGGGCGCCCGACAGCCTGGCCGCGGTGGCGAAGTCCATCATGCCCAGCGCCTCGCCCAGCGCGTCGTGGGCCTTCGGCTCGAAGGCGAAGCGGCGCGGTTCGCCCCAGCGCCGGATCTCCCGGTTGTCGGCCTCGCCCGCGCCGTCGGGAACAGAGGCGTCCGGGATGTTCGGCAGCGACGCCAGCATCCCGTCGCGCGCGGCCTCGGCGGCCCGGATCCCCTCCTCCAGCCGCGGCATGGCGGTCTTCATGTCCGCCACCTCGGCCATCAGGGCCCCGGCGTCGCGACCCTCGCGCTTCGCCACGCCGATCGCCTTCGACAGCTCGTTGCGGCGGGCCTGCATCTCCTGCAGTTCGCCGGTCAGGCGGCGCACCTCGGCGTCATGGGCGAGGATCGCTGCCGCCGCGGCGGGAAGTCCCCGACGCGCCAGCGCCGCGTCGAAGGCGTCGGGATTCTCTCGGATCCATCGGATGTCGTGCATCGGGTCAGAACCGGCTGGGAGAGACGGCGAATCGCATCACGGCCGCGGCGCCGTCACGTATAGGAAGCTGGCACAGGCGCGGTCAAACCCGCAGGCGAGCGGCGCGCGCAAGCCTCACGACCGGCCGAAGTTGAAGTCCGTACCGTCCACGCCGAGCGTGTCGCTGTCGTCGTAGGGCGCCTCCGTCCTGCTGCCGCCGGTGCCTGCGGTCTCGCCGCGCAGCTCGGCATAGAACGCCGCCTCCCGCGCCTCGCGCTGGCGCTCGATCATGATGGCCAGCCAGATCGAGACCTCGTAGAGCGCGTAGAGCGGGATCGCGAGCCCGACCTGGCTGAACACGTCCGGCGGGGTGATGATGGCGGCGACGGTCACGATGATGACGATCGCGTAGCGGCGCTTGGAGGCGAGGGTCTTCGCGCTGACCAGCCCTGCCCGCGCCATCAGGCTGAGCAGCACCGGCAGCTCGAACGACAGCCCGAACGCGAAGATCATCTTCATCACGATCGAGAGGTACTCGCTGATCTTCGGCAGCACCTCGGTGCGGACGTGCCCGTCCGAGCCGTCGTTCTGGAAGTCGAGGAAGAAGTCCCAGGCCAGCGGGAAGATGAAGTAGTAGGCCATCGCCGCGCCCAGCGCGAACAGCACCGGGGTCGCGATCAGGAACGGCAGGAACGCCTTGCGCTCCCGGCGATAGAGGCCGGGCGCGATGAACAGCCACAGCTGCCAGGCGATGAACGGGAACGACAGGCAGAGGCCGGCGAAGAACCCGACCTTGATCTGGGTGAAGAACCCCTCCCACAGCGCGGTGTAGACCATCGCCGTGTCGGCCTGCCCGCGCGCCGCGAGCTGCTCCATCAGCGGGCGGGCGAGGAAGGAGTAGATGTCGTCGGCGAAGTAGAGCGAGATGCCGAACGCCACGATGAACGCGGCGGCGCTGTACATCAACCGCTGGCGCAACTCCACGAGATGCGCCATCAGCGGCATCTTCTTGTCTTCGATCTCGTCTTCTTCCTGCTGCGCCATGGCCGCCTTCGGTTCAGTCGCGGCCTGCCGGTTCGCCGGTCATCGCCCGCACGGCGGCGGGATTGGCGGCAATCGCGGCGCCCGACTCCCTTTCCACGGCTTCCACGGCGAGAGCCGGGGCTGCGTCCGCAGCCGGCTGGCCCGCCTCGACGAGGCCGGAGCTGCTGGCCACGGGCGGAGTCGCGGGCGTTGCGGCCGGGATGGCGACGCGCGCGTTCGCCGCCGCCCTGGTCTCTTCCAGCGCCTTCCGGATCTGGCCCTGCGGGTCGATCGTGTTCCCGAACTGGCGGGTCACGTTGTAGCGGTTCAGACCCTTCGCGGCCTTGGCCACTTCCTCCAGCTCGGTGCCCTTGACCATGTCGTTGACCTGGCCGCGGAAATCGGTGGCGAGCCCGCGCAGCTTCCTGATCCAGCCCGCGAGATCCGCCATTGCCTTCGGGAGATCCTTGGGACCGATGACCACGACCGCCACGATGGCGATCATCATGAGCTCGGTCCAACCGATGTCGAACATCGTCCTACCCGCAGCAGGGCTTCAACATGCCGGGCCGTCCGCCCGGCCGGCGACGCCCGAACGCGGCGCCGCGCCTGACCTCAGCTCTTCGCCGCCTCGTCCTTGGCCGCAGTCTGGGTGGCCGTCGCCTCGATGACCCGCTGGCTGCTGTCGCTGCCCGTGGCGGGGGAGGTCGGCTCGGCGTCCTTCAGGCCGCGCTTGAAGGCGCTCACGCCGGCGCCGAGGTCCTTCGCCAGGCGCGGGATCTTGCCGGCGCCGAACAGCAGCACCACGACAAGAACGATGATCAGGATTTGCCAGATACTCAGTCCCATGGCGTCCTCTCTCCGCTGGCGGCCCAATGGTTCCGGCCCCGCGGCCGCACCCTTTCCACCCTTATGGCAGAAAGCATCCGTGCGGCGCAATGGGCGGCCACCGCATGCCGCGGGCCTGACCCGGCACCGTCACTGGCCCGTGGTCGGGAAGACGAAGGCGAGGCTCGGGTCGATGTGCAGCCCGACCGGAGCGCCCTCGCGCGGCAGATAGCGGCCCGGGATGCGGGCATGAAGGTGGTACCGCACCGGCCCGTCGTCCAGTGTGAGATGGATCA
Source organism: uncultured Alphaproteobacteria bacterium (assembly GCA_937988735.1). Classification (GTDB taxonomy): domain Bacteria; phylum Pseudomonadota; class Alphaproteobacteria; order CALKHQ01; family CALKHQ01; genus CALKHQ01. Next base: position 17,561 of record CALKHQ010000174.1, on the reverse strand, counting down.
GGCTGTTGCGGCCGAGGAAGCGCGCCGCCACCACCCGCGCCGTCGGCTCGCCGTCGCCGGGCGCCTGGCTGAGGCGAAACGCCTCGGGCCGGATGATGACCTCGATCGGCCGCCCCTCCTCCAGCCCGTCCACCGCCGGCAGCGGGAACGGCAGCGCCGGCCTGCCCTGCCGGACGTGGGTGGTCAGCCGGTTGGCGTCGCCGAGGAAGCGGGCGGCGAAGGCGTCGGCCGGGTGGTAGTAGAGACCGTCCGGCGGGCCGTCCTGGATGATCCGGCCGTCGCGCATCAGCGCGATGCGGTCGGCCATGAACATGGCCTCCTCCGGATCGTGGGTGACGAGGACGCAGGCGGCCCCCGACGCCTTCAGCATGTGCAGCGTCTCGTCGCGGATGCTGTCCCTCAGGCCGCGGTCGAGGCCGGAGAACGGCTCGTCGAGCAGCATGATCCGCGGCCGCGGCGCGAGCGCGCGGGCGAGCGCGATCCGCTGCTGCTGCCCGCCGGAGAGCACGTGCGGATACAGCGGCCCCGCATCCTCCATGTTCATCTTCGCCAGCAGCTCCGCCACCACCTGCCGCCGCTCGGCCCGGCTGCGGCCGCGCAGGCCGAAGGCGATGTTGTCGGCAACCGTCAGGTGCGGGAACAGGGCAAAGTCCTGGAACACCATGCCGACGTCGCGGTGTTCGGGGGGCACGCCCCCGCTCGGATCGGCGACGACGCGCCCGCCGATGCTGACCGTGCCCCTGTCCGGCGTCTCCAGCCCGGCCGCGATGCGCAGCAGCGTGGATTTGCCGCACCCGGACGGGCCGAGCAGGCACACCAGCTCGCCTTCCGCCACCTTGAGGCTGGCGTCGTCCACGGCCACCCGGTCACCGAAGCGGCGGCTCACGCCGGAAATCTCAAGCGTCATCGCGGTCATCCGGTTCGTCGGCGAGGGCGGCAAGCTCCCCCTGCAGCGCCTCGTCGTCGAGATCGAGCTCCGGCTGGTCGTCGTCCGCCCCGTCGTCGCCGTCGCCGCTCTCGCTCTGCGCGCCATAGGCCTGCATCGCCGGGCGGGCGTCGAGCAGGCCGGCGGCCTTCAGCTCCTCGAGTCCCGGCAGCGCATCGAGGCTTTCCAGCCCGAAATGGTCGAGGAAGCGCTCGGTCGTGGCCCAGGTCACGGGTCGGCCCGGCGTCTGCCGCCGGCCGCGCGGGCGGATGAAGCCCGCCTCCAGCAGCGATTCGAAGCTGCCCTTCGACGAGCCCACGCCGCGGATCTCCTCGATCTCGGCGCGCGTGACCGGCTGGTGGTAGGCGATGATCGCCAGCGTCTCGATCGCCGCGCGCGAGAGCTTGCGCTGCACGGTGCGCTCGATGCGCAGATGGGGCGCGAGATCCGCCGCTGTCCGGAACGCCCAGCCCTTGCCCACCCGCGTGAGCTGGACGCCGCGGTCGCTGTAGAGCGCGGCAATCTCGGCGAGCACGGCCTGGATGTCGGTGCCCGGCGGCAACCGGCGGGCCAGCGCCGATTCGTCCACCGGGTCGGCGGAGGCGAACAGGATCGCCTCGACCAGCCGCACCGCATGGCCGGGCGGCGGCATTCCGGCCTCGTCACTCACGGGGCCCGCCGGTCCGGCTGCGCAGGTAGATGGGGCCGAAGGCGCGGTCCTGCCGCAGCTCGACGTGGCCGCTGCGTGCGAGCTCCAGCCCCGCGGCGAAGGTGGCGGCCAGCGCGGACCGGCGGAACAGGCCGCCCCGCAGCCCCTCCGGCAGGAAGCGGGCGAGGTCGAGCCAGTTGTCCATGCCTTTCGGCAGGCGGCCCAGCAGGTCGGACAGGCGCTCCAGCGCCTGCTGCATGGTGAACAGCTCGGCGGGCGCGATGTGCAGCACCTGCTGCTCGCCCCGTCGGCGTATGGCGGCGTAGGCGCTGAGGAGGTCGTAGAGCGTGTCCGACCAGGCGGCGGAAACCACCACCGGCATCGGCTGCGGCTGGCCGCAGGGGAAGCGGTCCTGCCCCAGCAGCGGCTGGGCCATCAGCCGCTGGCCGGCGCGCTGCATCGCCTCCAGCCGCTGCAGGTGGAACGACAGCGCCGCCGCCATCTCCGCCGCCGTCGGCTCCTCCTCGTCCCCCTTCGGCTGCGGCAGCAGGAGGCGGGACTTGAGGTAGGCGAGCCACGCGGCCATGACGAGGTAATCGGCCGCGATCTCGATGCGCAGCTCGTGCGCGGCCTCGATGTAGGCGATGTACTGCTCGGCCAGCGCCAGGATCGAGATCTGCGCCAGATCGACCTTCTGCTCGCGGGCGAGGGTCAGCAACAGGTCGAGCGGCCCCTCGAAGCCGCCCACGTCCACGAACAGCGCATGCTGGGCCGGCTCGGGCAGCCCGTCGCGGTGCCCGGCGTCGAATGTCTCGTCGCCGCCGGCCGCGGCCGGCGACACCCCTGCGCTGTTGGTCATCGACGGTCGTCCGCCACCGCTTGCGTCACCCGCCGGCCGGCTCCTCCATCAGCTGCGCCAGCCGTGCGATTGCCGCCTCCCTCTCCGGCGGCGCCTGGCGCGCCGTCAGCCGTCGGCGCTCGGCCCTCAATAGGCGCATGCGGGCATCCCCGGTCAAGGGCGCTGCGGCCGCTGCGACCTCGCGCATCTCCGCCAGCACGCCGTTGCAGTGGAGCACGAGGTCGCAGCCGGCGGCGAGCAGCGCCCGCGTGCGCTCGCCCAGGCTGCCGCCCAGCGCCTGCATGCTGATGTCGTCGGAAGCGAGCACGCCGTCGAAGCGGAGCGCGCCGCGGATGAGGTCGCGGATCACCGCCGGCGAGACGCTCGCCGCCCGCGCCGGATCGACCGCCTCGATCACCAGATGGCCGACCATGCCCCAGGGCAGGTCGGCCAGCGCGCGGAACGGCACGAAATCGGAGGCCTCCAGCGCCTCGCGGCCGGCGGCGATGCGCGGCAGCTCCAGGTGGCTGTCCACCACCGCGCGGCCATGCCCGGGCAGGTGCTTGATCACCGGCGTCACCCCGGCCGCCTCCAGCCCCTCCGCCATCGCCCACCCGAGCTCCGCCACCTGCAGCGGGTCGGCGCCGAAGGCGCGGTCGCCGATGGCGGGATGGGTTTCCGGCACGGCAACGTCCAGCACCGGCGCGCAATCCACGGTAACACCCAGCGCGGCGAGATCCTCGCCGATCAGCCGCGCGTTCAGCGCTGCCGCCTCCCGCGCCGCCGTGCGGTCGCGGAGCCAGAGGTCGCCGAAGGCCCGCGCCGGCGGCGCATGGCGCCACTGCGGCGGCTTCAGACGCTGGACCCGGCCGCCTTCCTGGTCGATCAGCACGGGCGCGAACGGGTCGCCCACCGTCTCGCGCATCGCCGCGACCAGCGCCGCCACCTGGGCGGGCTCGGCGCAGTTGCGGGCGAACAGGATGAAGCCCAGCGGGCGCACGTCGGCGAAGAAGGCGCGCTCGTCGGCGGTGAGCGCATGGCCGGCGCAGCCGAACGCGACCGCCAGCCGGCCCGGCCCGGGCCAGCCGTCGGCCGGAGCGTCGGGGGCGAGACCGGCGTCAGCGCTCACCCGCGCGCTCCCGCGGCAGGAACCGGCCGCACCGCGCGCTCAGTTGTGCACGATGCAGTCGAAACTGCGCTGCTTGATCGCGGCACACAGGGCGTCCGCATCCGCCCGGTCGGTCGCGGCGACGCTGACCCGGTAGTAGGTGCGGTTGTTGCTGGTGCTGGTCCGGATGATCGGCTGCCGCCCCGCGAGCAGGTCCGGCAGCAGCCGGTTCAGCCGCGCCCACTCCTCCTCCGCAAGCTCCCGCGACAGCATCGACGCGAGCTGGACCGTCGGCCCGCTGGCCGAGCTCGCGATGGTCTGCTGCGCCGGCGTGGCCGCCGCAGTGGCGGCCGTCGTCTCGGCAGGGGCCGGCGGCGGGGGCGAGGACGCCACGCCGTACTGCGGGTCGCTGGCGATGGACGCGACCAGTGCGTCGATCGCCGAGCGCGGCGGCGAGACGGCGGCGGCCGGGTCTTCCGGCACGGCCTCCGCCGTCAGCGCCGACGGCTCCACCACGGGCAGCGGTTCCATCGGAGTCGCCAGCACCGGCGGCACGACGACGCCGGGCGGCGCCACCGGCGTCGGCGGCTCGAACATCTCGGGTTCCGGCTCCGGCGCCGAGCTCACGCTGGCGAGTGTGAGCTCCGGCGGCAGCGGCGGCGGCCGGTCGAAGATTTCCGGGGTCGGCTCGATGATCGGGGCCTCCGGCGGCGGCAGCACGAACTCCTCGTCCGGCCGCACCGCCAGCCGCTGGCCGGTCATGCCGGCGAAGAACTCGTATTCGCTTCCCGGAATCGTGATGCCGCCGGGGTTCTCCGGCGGCACCTTCACCGGCTCTCCCGGCGCTGCGATCATCGCGACCATGCGGCTGGCCGCAGCATCGGCCGTGCGCCCGCCGCTGTAGGCGCTCCAGGCGTAGTAGCCGAACCCCCCGACCACGGCGAGGGCCACCCCGCTGGTCAGCGCCCGGTAGACCAGTCCCCTGCGCCGCCCCGGCTCCGCGGCCTCCTGCCGCCCCTCCTGCCGCGGCGGCTTCTGCTGCCGGACCGGCCGTCCCCTGGCCGGTGCCTGGCGCCGCGGCGCGTAGAGCTCCGGAGCAGCCATTACATCTCCTCGACCGGTGTCACCCCGATCAGCCCCATTCCGATCGCCAGCACCGAGCGCACCCCGGCCACCAGCGCCAGGCGGGCCCGTGTCTTCCGGTCCTCGCCCTGCACCAGGAACCGCAGATGCGACTCGTCGCGTCCCTTGTTCCACAATGTATGAAACTCGGACGCCAAGTCATAGAGAAAAAAGGCTAATCGGTGCGGCTCATGGGCAGCCGCCGCCGTTTCGACCGCTCGCGGCCAGCTCGCCAGCCGCAGGATCATGGCGAGGTCGGCCGGGTCGTCCAGCGGGTCGAGGTCGGCGGCGGCCAGATCGGCCGGCGCCTGCGAGATGTGCGGGAACTCCGCCGCGGCGTGGCGCAGCACCGAGCAGGCGCGGGCGTGGGCGTACTGCACGTAGAACACCGGGTTCTCGCGCGACTGCTCGCGGACCTGCTGGAAATCGAAGTCCATCGTCTGGTCGTTGCGGCGCGAGATCATCATGTAGCGCACCGCGTCCTTGCCGACGGCGTCGATCACGTCGCGCAGCGTGATGAAGTTGCCGGCCCGCTTCGACATCCGCACCGGCTGGCCGCCGTCGAGCAGCCGCACGATCTGGCAGATCTTCACGTCGAGCCGGGCCTCGCCGCGGCTGATCGCGGTCACGGCCGCCTGCATCCGCTTGACGTAGCCGCCGTGGTCGGCGCCGAGCACGTCGATCAGTACCGGCGAGCCGCGGCGGAACTTGTCGTAGTGATAGGCGATGTCGTTGGCAAAATAGGTCCAGCTCCCGTCCGACTTCTTCAGCGGCCGGTCCACGTCGTCGCCGAACCGGGTCGCGCGGAACAGGGTCTGCGGCCGCGGCTCCCAGTCCTCCGGCGCCTTGCCCTTCGGCGGGTCGAGCGTGCCGATGTAGATCAGCCCCTGCTCCTCCAGCGCCCTGTACGCCGCATCCACCGCGCCGGACTCGACCAGCGCCCGCTCCGACGCGATCACGTCGTGGGTGATGCCGAGCGCCTCCAGGTCCTCCCGGATCAGCGCCATCATGGCGTCGATGGTGAAGCTGCGGACCAGCGGCAGCCACTCCGCCTCGTCGCGGTCGCGCAGGCTGTCGCCATAGCGCTCGACCAGCGCCCGGCCGACCGGCACCAGATAGTCGCCCGGGTAGAGGCCCGGCGGGATCTCGCCGATGTCCTCGCCCAGCGCCTCGCGGTAGCGCAGGAACGCGGAGCGGGCGAGCGTGTCCACCTGGGCGCCGGCGTCGTTGGTGTAATACTCCTTCGTCACCCGGTAGCCTGCGAAGGCGAGCAGCCGCGCCAGCACGTCGCCGACGACCGCGCCGCGCGCATGGGCGGCGTGCAGGGGCCCCGTGGGATTGGCGGAGACGTACTCGACGTTCACCGGCGCGGCGTCGTGCGGCGGGATCCGCCCGTAGTCCGGGCCGGCGATGAGAAGGTCCGCAAGCTGCTGGCGGATGTAACCCGGGCGCAGCCGCATGTTGATGAAGCCGGGCCCGGCGACGCTCACCTCCGCCAGGTCAGGATCGCCGGCGAGCTGTGCGACCAGCGCCTCGGCCAGCGCGCGCGGGTTCTGCCCCGCCGGCCTGGCGAGGATCATGGCCGCGTTGGTGGAGACGTCGCCGTGGGCGGGGTCGCGCGGCGGTTCCACCGCCACCCGGGACAGGTCGAGCCCGCGCGCGATGCCGCCGGCCTCGCTCAGCGCGTCGATGGCGCGGATCACCCGCGCGTGGATGTCGGAATAGAAGCTCATATCGTCGACGATCGCACCTCGGTCAGCCGGCGATGCTCGACCTCGGCGAAACGGTCGGTCATCCCCGCGATGTAGTCGGAAACCACACGCGCCCGCTTGTGCGGATCGGACGATCCGCACCGCTCCTGCCATTCGGGGGGCAGCAGCTCGGGCTCGGCGAAGAGACGGTCGAACAGTTCGGCCACCACGCGCCGGGCGTTGCTGGCCATCCGGTTCACCTTGTAGTGGCGATACATACGCCGGTGAAGAAAGGCCTTCAACTCCCTGTCCCGGGCCTTCATCTCGTCGGAAAAGGCCACCAGCGGGCGCCCCATCGCCCGCACCTCCGCCGCCGACTGCGGGCGCTCGGCGGCGATGCGCCGCCGCGTCTCGGCCAGCAGGTCCTGGACCATCGCGTTGATCAGCCGGCGCACGGACTCGTGGATCCAGCGCGACGGCTCCAGCCCCGGATAGCGGTCGCGCACCTCGCGGAAGGTGGCCCAGGCGGTCGGCGCCTCCTCCAGCGCCTCGATCGAGAACAGGCCGGCGCGCAGCCCGTCGTCGAGGTCGTGGTTGTTGTAGGCGATGTCGTCGCTCAGCGCCGCCACCTGCGCCTCGGGCCCGGGGAAGGTGTCGAGCTCGAGGTCGTGCACCGCCTGGTATTCGAGGATCGCCGCCGGCAGCGGCTCGTCCGCCGGGCGCACCGCATTCGGCCCGGTCAGCGGGCCGTTGTGCTTCACCGTCCCCTCCAGCGTCTCCCAGCAGAGGTTGAGCCCGTCGAAGGCGGCGTAGCGGCGCTCCAGCTTCGTCACGATGCGCAGCGTCTGCGCATTGTGGTCGAAGCCGCCGTAGTCGCGCATCGCCTGGTCCAGCGCCGCCTCGCCGGCATGGCCGAAGGGGGTGTGGCCCAGGTCATGGGCCAGCGCCAGCGCCTCGGTCAGGTCCTCGTCCAGCCCCAGCGCCCGGGCGATCGACCGCGCGATCTGCGACACCTCCAGGCTGTGGGTGAGGCGGGTGCGGAAGTGGTCGCCCTCCGCATCCACGAACACCTGGGTCTTGTGCTTGAGCCGGCGGAACGCGCTGGAATGGATGATGCGGTCCCGGTCGCGCTGGAACGGGCTGCGCCCGGCCGGATCGTCCTCCGGGATCAGCCGGCCGCGGCTCGCAGCGGGCGAGGTCGCGAACGGGGCCGGTTCAGGAATGGTCATGCTGCATCGCCTGTCGGCATGTGAACGCGCGGCGCAGGGCCTCGCGCCGGCTGGCAGTTCTGCTTGCGCGGCGGACCATGCGGGCAGCGCCGCCGTTTGACAATAGCCAATCCGCTCACCAATTCTGCCCTTGCGCCACGGGGGCGCGGCAACGGATCCGGACAGGCCATGACGCTGCAGACAGAAACCCAGGACCGCGAGGCGGCGCCGGCGGGCCCGGCGATCTCGATCACCGATCGCGCCGCGCGCCAGATCGCGAAGATCGTCGCGAGCGAGGGCAATCCGGAGCTCAGCCTGCGCATCGCGGTCTCGGGCGGCGGCTGCTCCGGCTTCCAGTACGGCTTCAGCCTCGACGACACCGTCAACGACGACGACCGCGTGTTCAGCCACCTGGGCGTGCGGGTGGTGATCGACGAGATCTCGCTCGAGCTCCTGGCCGGAGCCGAGGTGGACTACGTGACCGAGATGATCGGCTCGTCGTTCCGGATCCGGAACCCCAACGCCGCGTCGTCCTGCGGGTGCGGCTCCTCCTTCGCCATCTGAGGCGGACGGCGCTCTGGGGCGGCGGCCGTCCCCTTCGGCTCCCTGACGATCCCGCCGGAAGCGTGGACCCGGATGTTCTCCGGATAGCCCTTCCCTCGTTCCGCCCCGCCGTATAGAACGCCGCCATGCGCATCGCGACCTTCAACGTCAACTCGGTCAAGGCGAGGCTGCCCAACGTGGTGGACTGGCTCAACGCGGCCCGTCCCGACGTCGCCCTGCTGCAGGAGATCAAGACCCCGCCGGAAGGCTTCCCCTTCCTCGAGTTCGAGGCCGCGGGCTACCGCTGCGTCGTCCACGGGCAGAAGGCCTACAACGGGGTCGCCATCCTCGCCCGCGGGGAACTGGGCCCGATCGAGGACGTGGTCGAGGGGCTGCCGGAGGGCAACGGCGACGACCATGCCCGCTATGTCGAGGCGACCGTCGCCGGCGTCCGGGTGGCGTCGATCTACCTGCCCAACGGCAATCCGGTCGGCACCGAGAAGTTCAGCTACAAGCTCGCGTGGATGGACCGGCTGATCGCCCACGCCCGGGCGCTGCTCGACAGCGAGCGCCCGGTCGTGCTCGGCGGCGACTACAACGTCTGCCCCACCGACGACGACCTGTGGGACCCGGTGGCGATGGCGAACGACGCCCTCGTCCAGCCGGAGACGCGGTCGCGGTTCCGCGCCCTCCTCCACCTCGGCTACACGGACGCCTGGCGCGCGCTCCATCTGGAGGAGCGGCACCAGTTCAGCTACTGGGACTACCAGGCCGGCCGCTGGCAGAAGGACGAGGGCCTGCGCATCGACCACCTGCTGCTTTCCCCGCAGGCGGCCGACCGGCTGGTGGACTGCCAGATCGACCGCCAGCCGCGGGCCATGCCGAAGGCGTCGGACCACACTCCCGTCTGGGTCGAACTCTCCACGTGACCGCCTCCCTCACCGGCCGGGCGCTGCCCTACGCACTGGCGGCTGCGACGGCGGTGTTCTGGTCGGGCAACTACGTGCTGGGCCGCGTGGTGATCGACGAGTTCCCGCCAGTGTCGCTCGCCTTCTGGCGCTGGCTGCTCGCCTGGGCGATCCTGATGCCCTTCGCCTGGCGGCCGATGCGTCGGGCGTGGCCGGTCATCCGCCGCTACTGGCCCCGGCTCACCCTGCTCGGGCTGCTGTCGGTGCCCTGCTACAACACGATGGTTTACGTCGCCTTCCACACCACCAGCACCATCAACGCCTCGGTGCTGAACTCGACCATGCCGCTCGCCATCGTGATCCTGGCGTGGCTGCTGTTCCGCGAGCGGCTCACCGCGTGGCAGACGGCCGGCGTCGCGATCTCGCTCGGCGGCGTGCTGTGGATCGTCGCCCGCGGTGCGCCGGAGACCCTGCTGCAGCTCGAGGTCACGCCCGGCGACCTGTGGGTGATCGGCGCGGTGCTGGTCTATGCGCTCTACATGGTGCTGCTGCGGCTGCGGCCGGCGGGTCTGGGCGGGCTCGCCTTCCTCGGGGTCATCGTCACCGTCGGCGTTGCCGCCCTGCTGCCGGCCAGCCTGATCGAACTCGCCTTCACCGGCCCGCCGCACGTGACCGCCGCCAACGCCGCGATCGTCGCCTACATGGCGGTGTTCGCCTCGCTGCTGGCCTACGTGTTCTGGAACCACGCCACCGCCACCATCGGCGCCAGCCGGACGGGCGTGTTCATCCACCTGATCCCGGTGATCACCACCGTCCTGTCGCTGCTGTTCCTCGACGAGACCCTGCACTGGTTCCACGTCGTGGGCATGGCGGCGGTGCTGGGCGGAGTGGTGCTCGTCGCCCGTGGCGGCCCGACGCCTGCGGCGGTGCGCCCGGCAAAGGACGCGCGCGCCCTGTAGCCGGCGCCCGGCCTGGTCTCAGTCTCAGTCGATGTGGATGCGGTAGCGGACCACGTCGTCGGCGCGGGCGAAGCGGTCGTAGAGACGGCGGGCGGCGGCGTTGCCGGTGCCGGTGTGCCAGTAGACCCGCGACCAGCCGCGCGCCCTGGCCAGCGCCAGCAGGTCCTCGATCAGCGCCTGGCCGATCCGCGCGCCGCGGGCTGCCTCGTCCACGCACAGGTCCTCGAGATAGCAGATCGGGTGCGGCGTCCAGGTGCCGGCATGCAGCACGCAGACGGCGAAGCCGACCACCCGGCCGTCGCGCTCCGCCAGCCGGGCGAACAGGTCGGGCCGGCCCGGATCGACGATCCTTGCCCAGGTCAGCCCGGTGACCGCTTCGGGCACGTTCACATCCAGCGCGCGCAGATACTGGTCCCACAGCCGGCGCCAGGCCGCCTCGTCCCCGGGCCGGGCGTCGCGGACGACGACGGGCGCAGTGGCGGATGCGCGGCCGCTCACTCCGGGCCGCGCTCGTGCAGGACGTGGAACAGGCGGTTCGCGAGCGCCATCAGCACGGTGTCGTCCAGGGCCTCGGCATCGTTCCATGTCATGGCGACACAGATCGGCTCGCCCCCGCGCGGGGTCAGCATGTAGGTCAGGTTGGCCACGCCGACGTCGTTGCCGCCCTTGAAGGCGATGCGCTCCCAGTCCGCCTCGGGCACGCCGCCGGTGTTGATCGTCATCAGGTCGATGTCGTTGACCGCGGCGATCAGGCTGCACGCGGTGCGCGCCGACATCCGCCAGCCGTGGGCGGTGCGGCCGTTGGCGACGTCACCGACATGCGGCAACGACACGTCGGCGAGCTCCTCCAGGATCGCGCGGCGCTCCGCCTCCGTGCCGCCCACGTAGCGCCGATAGAGACCGGCGTCCGCCTGGAGCCTGAAGAACTCCGCGGTCTTCAGCAGCGGCGCCATGCCCGCCACCGCCTCGACCTGCGCGCGGCCGACGAGGTCGATCAGCACATCGGTCGCGGTGTTGTCGCTGAGCGAGATCATCATCGCGGCGAGGGACGCCACCGTGATCGGGTGGCCATCGGGGAAGCCCTGCAGCATGCCCGAGGGCAGCGATGCGCTGGCGGCGTCGTAGCGCACGACCTGGTCCCAGGCCAGCGCACCCGCCTCCACCCGGTCGCGCACCGCCTCCAGCACCGCGAGCTTGAACGTGGAGCCGACGAGAAGCTCGGCGTCGGCGGCGTGCTCCGCCAGCACCGCACCGCCCTGCGTGACCAGCAGCGCCGTCTCTCCGGGCAGGGTCGCGAAGTCGGCGGCGACCCGCTCCAGCGTCAGGTCGCGGGGGATCAGGTCCATGATCCAGAGGCCGTTGACCAGGCCGTTCTCGTCCCGGCCGAGAATGATCCCGGCGGTTCCGTTCTCGAAGGTCGCCTGCCACATGTGGCCGTCGGGGGCGACCGACTCCAGCTGTCCGCCGGCCGCGTTGACCCTGGCAACCACCGAGCGCACGAGCTGCGGCGTGAGCTGGGCGCGCGCGATGGGCGCGATCCAGCCCGGTTCGAGGCCGCCGTCCTCGAACATGCGCCGGATCAGCTCCTCGCTGCTGTCCGGCGGCGCATCGGCGGCCGCGGGCCCGGCGACCGGTACAACGGCAAGTCCCAAGATGACGATCAGGCAGCGGCAGGCGCGGATGATGGCGCACATCGGCGTCTCCACGCGACGGAGCAGGCTTGTGACCGCGAGTCTAGCCCAGATCAGGGCCGCTATGAAAGCGGACGTGGAACGATCGCGACGAGCGTTGCCGGGTTGGCTGGCCGGGAAGGAGTCGAACCTCCAAACCGCTGCCCGCGGTGCCGCATGAACAATGCGGTGCGTCTACCAGTTTCGCCACCGGCCATCCACCAACGCTGGCCGGGACCATGTCACTAGGTGATTCGCCTGGGCCGGTCAACATCTGGTGCCGCTGCCCTGTCCGACACCGCCAGATCTGGCGGTCCCTTGCGCCGCGGCAGTCCTGTGGGCGGGCGGCCACCGTCCGCGCCGCGAACGCGGCGAAATCATGGTCAACAAATCCCGAAAATGCCCCGGGTCCTGCAGAACCGCGGGCGTCCGGGTCTCGACAGACCGCGCAGCGAGGCACGGGGCCTTCGCAATGCATCAACGCGAACAGGATGGAGACCCGACATGATCACCAGAGCCGCACTGCTGGCCGGCATCGCATTCGGCGGCCTGCTCGGCATCCAGGCCGGCGCGCAGGCCGCCAGCAGCGGCGTGATGGACTGTTCCCCCCACGACTGGCTCGCCTTCGGCGAGGCCATCGAGCGGCAGGACAACGCGGCACTGCAGGCGATGCTCGCCGATCCGGAGCTGCACCGCTGCAACCCGATCCGCAACACGGTCCTGGCGCTCGTCTGCGCTGCCGATCCGAGCGCCTGCCTGCCGACGATGCTCCCGCCGCCGTCGATGACCCCGGGCGACGACCCTCACGACACGCCGGACACCCCCAACGACACGCCGGACGACACTCCCGACGACGACATTCCCGGCACCGCGCCCACCCGCCTCGTGTCCGCGCCGGACGTCAGCCCGGGGCCCGGCCCGTTCCCCGGCCAGCGCCCCGGCCAGCAGCTCGGCACGGAGCGGAGTTCGAACCCGAACGACAACCGCGGCGGGGGCGGCTCCGGCGGGGGCGGCGGTGGTTCCGGCGGCGGCGGTGGCAGTGGCGGCTCCGGCGGCGGTTCCGGCGGTGGTGGCGGTGGTGACGGCGGCTCCCGCGGTGGCGGCAGCAGCGCGGGCGCGCGCGGCTAGTTCTTCCGCCGAAAACTCAGGGGGCGCCGCAGCAGCGGCGCCCCCTTTCCTTCTGCCCGTTCCGGAACGGCCGGCTCAGATGTCGGCGTAGACGTGGGTCTCGGCCTGGGCACCCGGATGGGTAACGGCGCCCTTGTAGGCCGGGCCGACGGTCGCGGCGTACTTCCACAGCGTGCCGGACTGGTACTCGGTCGGCCGCGGCTTCCAGGACTTGCGCCGCTCGGCGAGTTCCTCGTCGCTGAGCTCGACGTTCAGCGTCCCCGCCTCCGCATCGATCGAGATGATGTCGCCGTCGCGGATGAGGCCGATCGGCCCGCCGACCGCCGCCTCCGGCCCGACATGGCCGATGCAGAAGCCGCGGGTGCCGCCCGAGAAGCGGCCGTCGGTGATCAGCGCCACCTTGTCGCCCATGCCCTGGCCGTAGAGCGCGCTGGTGGTGGAGAGCATCTCGCGCATGCCGGGCCCGCCCTTCGGCCCCTCGTAGCGGATCACCAGCACGTCGCCCTCGTTGTACCTGCGCTCGAGGACGGCGGTCAGCGCATCCTCCTCGCGGTCGAAGCAGCGCGCCGGGCCGCGGAAGGAGAGCTTCTTCATGCCCGCGATCTTCACGATCGCCCCTTCCGGCGCGAGGTTGCCCTTGAGCCCGACCACGCCGCCGGTGGTGCTGATCGGGTTGGTCACCGGATAGACCACCTTCTGGTTGGTCGGGAATTCGACGTTGGCGTAGTTCTCGGCGATGGTCTTGCCGGTGACGGTGATGCAGTCGCCGTGGATGTAGCCGCCGTCGAGCAGCGTCTTGATCACGATGCCGACGCCGCCGACCTCGTACAGGTCCTTCGCCACATACTTGCCGCCCGGCTGCAGGTCCGCGATGTAGGGCGTGCGGCGGAAGATCTCGCAGACGTCGTCCAGCGTGAACTCGATGCCGGCCTCGTGCGCGATCGCCGGCAGGTGGAGGCCGCCGTTGGTCGAGCCGCCGGTGGCGGCCACGATCACCGCCGCGTTCTCCAGCGACTTGCGGGTGACGATGTCGCGCGGCCGGATGCCGAGCTTCAGCAGGTTCATCACCGCCTCGCCGCTCGCCTCGGCATACTGGTCGCGGCTCTCGTAGGGCGCCGGCGCGCCGGCCGAGTTGGGCAGCGCAAGACCGATCGCCTCGGAGACGCAGGCCATCGTGTTGGCGGTGTACTGGCCGCCGCAGGAGCCGGCCGACGGGCAGGCGGCGCACTCGAGCTCGTGGAGCGAGGCGTCGTCCATGCGCCCGGCCGCGTGGGCGCCGACGCCCTCGAACACGTCGACGATGGTCACGTCCCTGCCTCGGAACCGCCCCGGCAGGATCGAGCCGCCGTACATGAACACCGACGGGATGTTCAGGCGCACCATCGCCATCATCAGGCCCGGCAGCGACTTGTCGCAGCCGGCGAGCCCGACCAGCGCGTCATAGCAGTGGCCGCGGACGGTGAGCTCGACCGAATCCGCGATGATCTCGCGGCTGACCAGCGACGCCTTCATGCCGGCGTGGCCCATGGCGATGCCGTCGGTGACGGTGATGGTGGTGAACTCGCGCGGGGTGCCGCCCGCGGCCTTCACCCCCAGCTTCACCGCCTGCGCCTGCCGCGACAGCGCGATGTTGCACGGCGCGGCCTCGTTCCAGGTGGTGACCACGCCGACGAACGGCCGCGCGATCTCCGCCTCGGACATGCCCATGGCGTAGTAGTAGGCCCGGTGCGGTGCGCTCTTCGGACCGACCGAGACGTAACGGCTGGGCAGCTTGCTCTTGTCGAGGCTGGGATTGGCGGGCATCGCGCAGTTTCCTCCGGTCTGGTGGGCCGGCCGGAGCCGGCAGGTTTGGGGCGCATCTTTGGCGGGTGCCGCCGGGCAAGACAAGGGCGCAATGCTCACGGCTCGCATGCGCCTTGCGCATGGCAACGGGAGAGGCTGTGCGCACCCGAGGGAAGATGCCCGGCCCGAGGCCGGGCACGACGAGCGGAAGCTGGCCGGCGGCCGGCCGCCGGGCCGCCCCCTACCCGCCGAGGCGGGCCAGGGCGGCGGCGAGCTTGGCGCGCTGGTCCACGGCCTCGGCCTGGCGGGCGCGCTGTTCGAGCACGACCTCTTCCGGCGCCTTGGCGAGGAACTGCGGATTGGCGAGCTTCTTCTCGATCTTCTCGATCTCCGCGTCGTACTTCGCCATGTCGCGGGCGAGCCGCGCCTTTTCCTGCGCGATGTCGATGACGTCGCCGAGCGGCAGCACCACGGTGACGCCGCCGACCACCACCTGGGCGGAACCGCCGCCCTGGCCGGCGGGCGCGGCATCGGCCGAGACGGCGATGTCCGAGAGCCGCGCGACCCGGCGGATCAGCGCCCGGTTGGCCTCCACCCGTTCGGCGACCGCGGCGTCGGCCCCGTAGAGACGGGCGGCGATCTCCGCGGACGGCGGCACGTTGAGCTCGGCGCGGACGGCGCGGATCGACGAGACCAGCTCCACCACCCAGTTGAGCGTATCCTGCGCCGCGGCATCGACGAGGCCCATGTCGGCCTCCGGCCAGCGGGACGTCACCAGCAGCCCTGCCTCCGCCGGCCACAGCTTCTCCCACAGCTCCTCGGTGACGAAGGGCATGAACGGATGCAGCAGGTGGAGGATGCGGCCGAGCACCCACGCCGTTGTCGCCCGGGTCTCCGCCGCCTGGGCGGGATCGGCCGCGGGGTCCTGCAGGATCGGCTTGGTGAACTCGAGGTACCAGTCGCAGAAGGAATGCCAGGTGAAGGCGTAGATCGCGGCCGCCGCCTGGTCGAACTTGTAGGCCTCGAGCGCCTCGGTCACCGCCGCCGTCGCCCGCATCGTCTCGCCGACGATCCAGCGGTTGACCGGCAGCGTCACCCGACCCGGGTCGAACGCCGGATCGGGCGCGCAGCCGTTCATCTCGGTGAACCGGGCGGCGTTCCACAGCTTGGTCGCGAAGTTGCGGTAGCCGGCAATCCGTGCCTTCGACGGCTTCACGTCGCGGCCGGAGGTGGCGAGGGCGGCGAGCGTGAAGCGCAGCGCGTCGGCGCCGAACTCCTCGATCAGGTCCATCGGATCGACGACGTTGCCGCGCGACTTCGACATCTTCCGCCCGTGCTCGTCGCGGACGATGCCGTGGATGTAGACGGTGTGGAACGGCTCCTTCTTCATGAAGTGGAGCCCCATCATCATCATCCGGGCGACCCAGAAGAAGATGATGTCGAAGCCGGTGACCAGCACGTCGGTCTGGTAGTAGCGGCCGAGCTCCGGCGTCTCGTCGGGCCAGCCGAGAGTCGAGAACGGCCACAGCGCGGACGAGAACCAGGTGTCGAGCACGTCCGGGTCGCGCTCCAGCGGGGTCGGCGCGCCGTAGTGGGCGTCGGCCCGGGCCTGCGCCTCCGCCTCGGTCTCGGCGACGAAGATGGTGCCGTCCGGCCCGTACCACGCCGGGATGCGATGCCCCCACCAGAGCTGGCGCGAGATGCACCACGGCTCGATGTTGCGCATCCACTCGAAGTAGGTCTTCGTCCACTGCTCGGGGACGAAGCGGGTGCGGCCCTCCTCGACGGCGGCGATTGCCGGCCTGGCAAGGGTCGCCGCATCCACGTACCACTGCTCGGTGAGATAGGGCTCGATCGGCACGCCGCCGCGGTCGCCGTAGGGGACCATGTGAACGTGGTCCTCCACCTTCGCCAGCAGCCCCAGCGCCTCCATGTCGGCAACGACCGCCTTGCGCGCCTCGTAGCGGTCCATGCCGCGGTACTTCTCGGGGACCTGGTCGTTCAGGCAGGCGCGGATGTCGAAGATGTTGATCATCTCCAGCCCGTGGCGCCGCCCGACCTCGAAGTCGTTGAAGTCGTGCGCCGGGGTGATCTTGACCGCACCCGTCCCCTGCTCCGGGTCGGCGTATTCGTCGGCGACGATCGGGATCCGGCGGCCGACCAGCGGCAGGATGCAGTACCTGCCGACCAGCCCCCTGTAGCGCTCGTCATCGGGATGCACGGCCACCGCGGTGTCGCCCAGCATCGTCTCCGGCCGGGTGGTGGCGACGGTGATGTAGACGCCATCCTCGCCCTCGACCGGGTAGCGGAAGTGCCACAGGTGGCCCTTCGTCTCGACCTGCTCGACCTCGAGATCGGAGATCGCGGTCTCCAGCTTCGGATCCCAGTTGACCAGCCGCTTGTCCTTGTAGATCAGGCCCTCGCGGTAGAGCTGGACAAACACCTTGAGCACCGCCCGGCTCAGGCCCTCGTCCATGGTGAACCGCTCGCGCGACCAGTCGCAGGAGGCGCCGAGCCGGCGGAGCTGCCGGATGATGGTGCCGCCGGACTCGGCCTTCCATTCCCAGACCCGGGCGACGAAGGCGTCGCGGCCCATGGCGCGCCGGTCCATGTTGCGGCCGTCCTGGGCAAGCTGGCGCTCCACCACCATCTGGGTGGCGATGCCGGCATGGTCCGTGCCCGGCTGCCACAGCACGTCGCGGCCCTGCATCCGGCGCCAGCGGACCAGCACGTCCTGCAGCGTGTTGTTGAGCGCGTGGCCCATGTGCAGGCTGCCGGTCACGTTCGGCGGCGGAATGACGATGGTGAACGGCGCGCCGGTCCCCTCCCGGCCGCAGGCGAAGGCGCCGGACTGCTCCTCGCGCGCATATTGCCGCGTCTCGATCTCCGCGGGGTCGAACGTCTTTTCCAGCATCACATCCTCGCAGGCCCGCCGGGGCCAAATGCCACCGGCGGCGCATAACGGGCGCCGGCGCGGTTTTCAAGCCGGATCATGCGGCCGCGACACCGGCCGCCGGTGCCGCCCCGGGG
>CALKHQ010000173.1 GCA_937988735.1 uncultured Alphaproteobacteria bacterium | reverse complement strand
GACGGCATACGAGATCACTGTGTGACTGGAGTTCAGGCGTGTGCTCTTCCGATCTCTCCGCGGCGAGCCGCCGGCGCGCCTCGTCGAGCGCCGCGGCTGCCTCCTCGTCCCGCGCCGCAAGCGCCGGATCGATCAGCGCCATCCACCCGTTCCCGAACGGCTCCGGCGCCGCGGCAATGCCGGCGAGCAGCGGCCGGATCTCCGACATCGGCTTCCGTACGCCGGCGCGCGCGAGCAAGGCCTCCAGTGCGGCCCAGTCGACGGGCGCAGCCGGTCGGGTACGGGATCCATCCATCGACGACACCTCCTGGAATGCGGCACGGCCCCGAGGGGCGGCCGGCGAAGTCAGCGTGAACATAGCACGCCCGCGCCCGAGGTCATGCCGTGGTAACGGGTGGACGGCCTTCGCCGGGCATGCGACCGTGTGAGGACCGACAGCCGGCGGGCGGAGGACGGGATGGGCAAGCGGACGATACCGATGCTGCTGGCCGGCCTCGCCGCCAGCCTGCTCGCGGCCTGCGTGGCCACGCCGCGTGAGACCGGCACAACGGCAAGGCGGTCCGCCGGGGCGCCCGCACAGCTCCTCGACCTCGCCGACTGGAAGCTCACCCTTCCGGTTGACGAGCGCGGCGGGTCCGGCGGCGAAGCCGCTGAGGTCGAGACCCTCGCGGGCTATGTCCATCCCGCATACTTCCACGGCAGCGCCGACGGCGGGGTGATCTTCACTGCCGCGGTGGACGGCGCGACCACGCGCGGATCGCGCTATCCGCGCTCCGAGCTCCGCGAGATGCGGAACGGCGACGAGGCGGCCTGGACGCTGTCCGAGGGCGGCACCATGACGGCCACGCTGGCCGTCAATGCGGTCCCGACCCGAGGCGACGGCAGGCCCGGGCGGCTGATCGTCGGCCAGATCCACGGCGAGGACGAGGAGCTCGTCCGGCTCTACTACGAGGACGGCAGCGTCCATTTCGTCAACGACCGGGCCGGGCCCGACAACGAGGAAACGGCGTTCGCGCTGGAAAATGCGCGGGGCGAGCAGCCCGCGATCGCGCTGGACGAGCGCTTCTCCTACCTGATCGAGGCGCGCGGCAACGTGCTTGCCGTCGAGGTGCGCGCCGACGGCGACATCTATCGCTCGGTGACCCGGATCAGCGACGTCTGGCAGTCCGACCGCTTCTACTTCAAGGCCGGCGTCTACCTGGGCGTGAACGAGGAGACCGGGGCCGGCGCGGGCCGCGTCACCTTCCATGCGCTCGACGTCAGCCACACGCCGGGCGGCGGGCGCGGCGACCTGTCGGCGCTCTAGATGCGGCGCGTCATCAGCAGGGTGGCCCAGCCGTCGATCAGCAGCCGCGACGCCAGCCGCAGGCCCTGGCGGCGGTAGGCGGCGGCGACCTGCGGCTGCTGGTCCGCCAGCAGTCCCGAGAGGACGATCCGCCCGCCGGGCGCGAGCTGGCGGGCGAGCCCCGGCGCCAGGGTCACGAGCGGCCGCGCCAGGATGTTGGCGACGATCAGGTCGTACGGCCCCGCTCCTGCGACCGGCGGCCGGTCGGCCGTGGCGCCGACGGCGGGGCGGATCAGCGCGGCGAGGCCGTTCGCCTGCGCGTTGCCCGCCGCCACCCGGACGGCGTCGGGATCTATGTCCACCGCATGCACCGCGCGCCGCCACTGCCGCGCCATCGCCATGGCGAGGATGCCGGTGCCGCAGCCCATGTCGAGCATGCGCCGGGGCTGCCACCCCGCGCGGCGGGCAAGTCGGTCGAGGACGACGAGGCAGCCGCGGGTGGTCGCATGCTCGCCGGTGCCGAAGGCGACGCTCGCGTCCACCGTCAGCACATGGGCACCGGCGGGAGGCCGGGTCAGGTCATGGGAGGGGCGCACCAGGAAGCGGCCGACCCGGATCGGGCGGAAGCTCGCCTGGTTCTCCGCCACCCAGTTCCGCTGCGGGATCGGCATGATCACCGGCTGCGGCACCGACCCGCCGTGCGCTGCGGACAGGAGCGCGATCGCTGCATGGATCTCCGGCACCGCCGCGGACGCGACGCCGATCGCCTCCACCCGCCAGTCGCCCTGCGGCGAGATCTCGAACAGGCTCACCGCCTCGGCGTGCTCTTCCCACAGCGCGGACAGCGCCTCCGCGACGGCGCGCGGGGCGATGCAGCTGATCATCAGCGGGGCTGCTCCCGCGGAACCCGCCATCAGGCCTGGTCCGCCGGGATGACGAACCCCGCCAGGACCCGCTTCTCGCCGGCCTTGTCGAAGTCCACGGCCAGCTTCTCTCCCTCCACCAGCGTGATGCGGCCGTAGCCGAACTTCTGGTGGAACACCCGCTCCCCCTCGGTGAAGCGGGCCGCCGGCTCGCTGCCGGTGCGGACCACCTCGGCCACGCCCTCGATGGTCAGCGGCTCCCGCCGCCCGCCGCGCGGCTGGTCATAGCGCCGCCCGGGGGCATTGGTCCGCCCGCCGCTGCGCCAGATCGGGCCCCAGTCGGTGGCGCCCACGGCATAGGGCACTGCCGTCGCGTCGCCGAACCCGCCGCCGCGGCCGCGGTACATCCCGTCCTGCACCTCCCGCACGACATGCTCGTCGGGAAGCTCGTCGATGAACAGCGACGGCAGCGCGCTCTGCCACATCCGGTTGCCCATCTGCCGGTTGGCGGCATAGCTGATGTAGGCGCGCCGCTTCGCCCGGGTCAGGCCGACATAGGCCAGCCGCCGCTCCTCCTCCAGACCCTTGAGGCCGTTCTCGTCTAGCGCGCGCTGGTTGGGGAACAGCCCGTCCTCCCAGCCCGGCAGGAAGACATGGTCGAACTCCAGGCCCTTGGCGCTGTGGAGTGTCATGATCGACACCATGTCGCCGCCGGCCTGCTCGGTCTGCTCCGCCACCAGCGAGACGTGGTCGAGGAAGCCCTGCAGCGTGTCGAACTCCTGGATTGCGACGATCAGCTCCTTCAGGTTCTCCAGCCGCCCAGGCGCCTCCACCGACTTGTCGGCACGCAGCATCGCGGTGTAGCCGGACTCGTCGAGCACGATGCCGGCGAGCACGTCGGGCGCGGTCACCGGCACCAGCGACCGCCAGCGGTCGAAGTCGGCCATCAGGTCGGCCAGAGCGCGCCGGGTGCGGACAGGAAGCTCGTCCGTCTCTGCCAGGCGGCGCGCCGCGACCGACAGCGATACCCCCTGGGCGCGCGCCGTCATGTGCACCTGCTGCATCGCCTTGTCGCCGATGCCGCGCCGCGGTTTGTTGACGATCCGCTCCAGCGCCAGGTCGTCGTCGGGCTGCACCGTCACCCGCAGATAGGCGATGGCGTCGCGGATCTCCGCGCGCTCGTAAAAGCGGGGCCCGCCCACCACCCGGTAGGGCACGCCCAGCGTCAGCAGCCGCTCCTCGAACTCGCGGGTCTGGAAGCCGGCGCGGACGAGGATGGCCATCTCGCCGAGAGAATGGCCTTCGCGCTGCAGCGCCTCGATCGTCTCGCCCACGACCCGCGCCTCCTCGGGGCCGTCCCACACGCCGCGCAGCCGCACCCTGTCGTCGTCGTCGCGCTCCGTCCACAGCGTCTTGCCGAGCCGGCCCTGGTTGTGGGCGATGAGGCCGGAGGCGGCGCCGAGGATGTGGGGGCTGGAGCGGTAGTTCTGTTCCAGCCGGATTACCTTCGCGCCG
The DNA here is from genome assembly GCA_937988735.1 of uncultured Alphaproteobacteria bacterium. GTDB lineage: Bacteria > Pseudomonadota > Alphaproteobacteria > CALKHQ01 > CALKHQ01 > CALKHQ01. Next base: position 4,806 of record CALKHQ010000173.1, on the reverse strand, counting down.
GGAAAATCCTGCTCGAAGCGCAGGATGTTGCCCACCTCCGCGCCGCGCCAGCCGTAGATCGACTGGTCGTCGTCGCCGACGCAGCACAGGTTGCGGTGGCGCTGGGCAAGCAGGCGCAGCCACAGGTACTGGGCGACGTTGGTGTCCTGGTACTCGTCGACGAGGATGTAGCGGAAGCGCTGCTGGTACTGGGCGAGCACGTCCGGGTCCCGGGCGAACAGGGTCAGGCAGTGCAGCAGCAGGTCGCCGAAATCGGCGGCGTTCAGCACCCGCAGCCGCTCCTGATAGGCGGCATAGAGCTCGCGCCCGCGCCCGTCGGCGAAGTCGCCGGCTTCCGCCCGCGAAACCTTGTCGGGGGTAAGGCCGCGGTCCTTCCAGCGCTGGATGACGGTGTTCAGCGCCCGCGCCGGCCAACGCTTCTCGTCGAGGCCCTCGGCCTGGATGATCTGCTTGAGCAGGCGGTGCTGGTCATCGACGTCAAGGATGGTGAAGTTGGTCTTCAGCCCGACCAGCTCCGCGTGGGCGCGGACCATGCGCGCGGCGAGCGCATGGAAGGTGCCGATCCACCAGCCCTCGACCGGCCGCTGCAGGATCGCGCCGACCCGGTCGCGCATCTCGCGCGCGGCCTTGTTGGTGAAGGTGACGGCGAGCAGCTCCGCCGGCCGGGCACGTCCGGTCATGAGCAGATGGGCGAGCCGGGTGGTCAGCAAGCGAGTCTTGCCCGTGCCCGCACCCGCCAGCACCAGCACCGGGCCGTCCGTGGCCAGCACCGCCTCGCGCTGACGCTCGTTCAGCCCGGCAAAATAGGGCGGGTCACTTGCGGAGGAGGCGGGGACGGCCATCGGCAGGTCGCTGCGGCTGCTCGAAATGTTGCGAATCTGTTCCACCCTAGCACGGCTCTCCGCCGCGGCGGAACCCGGCCTGGCCCGTCAGTCGGCCCGCTCGGCGATCCACTGGCAGGGGTCGACGGAGCAGAGCGTCGGGCGGAAGGCGAGCCGATCGGGACCCAGCAGCCGGTAGAAATATGTCTCCAGGCTGCGGGCGTCGGACAGGCTGAGCGCGGTGGAGTTCGGGCTGCTTTCCTCCGCCGCACCGGGAAAGATCAGCCGCACCGACCGCGCGTCGATCTCGTAGGTGCCGGTCCGCGTTTCCGGCTGGTCGCCGTCGCTCACGTTCAGGGTGAAGCGGCCGTCGGGCCGGAGCTCGAGCCGCCACGCCAGCGTGCCGCCGCCCGCGTCCGGTATCTCGGCCGCCCAGGCGCCCATCATCACGCTGACCACCTCGGGCTCCGGCACCGCCGCTGGCGCAGCCGGCGCCCGGGTGGCCGATTCCGCCGGCTGCTGCGCCGGCGACGGCGCGGCCGCGGCACAGGCAAGGGCAAGCGCCAGCGCCGGCACGCGCAGCCTCCGGTCCGCAAGGCCTCTGGTCGGTCTCAGCATCTCCCGGATTTCCGTCCCGCCGCCATCTGAAGGCCATCTTCGGGCGAGGTCAACACAGCCGGAAGCGGTGGCGAAATTATGACGGCGGGCGCCTGCGGTACGCCACGGGCAGCAACTGCGACGGGCAGCCGGATCAGCTCGCCCGCTGCAGGTCGCTGGCCAGCATCGACTCGCTGCACACCCGGTTCCGGCCCGAGTTCTTGGCAAGATAGAGCGCCGCATCCGCCCGGGCGAGGAACGCCTGAACTGATTCGTGGCGGCGGTACTGGCTGACGCCGATGGAGAGATTCCCCGAGCCGATGGTCTCGCCGGTGGTGCGCTTGACCAGGTTCTTGCTGGCGACCAGCTCGCGGATCTGGTCCGCAACCAGGATCGCGTCGCGGAGTTTCGTCTCCGGCAGCAGGATGACGAACTCCTCCCCGCCGTACCTGGCAGCGACGTCACGGCCCTTCAGGCTGTCGCGCAGCACCTTGGCGACCAGCTTCAGCACCTGGTCGCCGATCTGGTGGCCGTAGCGGTCGTTGAACTGCTTGAAGTGGTCGATGTCCACCATGCACAGCGACAGCGGCCGTTCCGACGAGGACGACAGCGCCGCAAGCTCGCGCACCACGGAATCGAAGAAGCGGCGGTTGGCGATGCCGGTCAGCGCATCGGTCATCACCTCCTCGCGCACCGACACCAGGTGGTTCCTGAGCTCGAGGATGTGCTGGTTGGAGCGGGAAAGCTGCGCCTCCAGCACCCGGCTGCGCTGCAGCATCTGGCGGGTGTTGGCGATGAGCTCGTTGGTGACCCCCCGGAGCGTCTCCACGTCCAGCGCCGCCTCGCCCAGCCGCCCCGAGGCACCGTGAAGGGCCTCGCCAAAGCTGCGGGTGTCGGCCCCGGCGGAGCCGACCAGCGTCAGCACCTGGCCGACCGTCTCCTCGATCTTGGCCGTCGTCTCGCGGATCTCGTGCGCGCTCGAGGTATCGACGAGGAAGCGGGCGTGAATGTCCTCCAGGTCCTTGTCGGTCAGCACCTGGCGCTGCTCGATCAGCTCATCCATCACCGCGCAGAGATCGGGGCGCGCGCCGGTGAGATAGGAAAACCACACCTCGTAGTTCCGGGGCGTGGGGCTGTTCTCGTACCGGCTCATGCGCTCCAGCGCCGACCGTGCGATGGCGACCAGTTCCTGGTAGCCCTTCGACTGTATCCCCATCGATGTGTCCCGTCAGCACGACTATCCCAGGAATGCGCGCATCTGCCTGCAGCAGGCGCCGGAGAGTCCGCCCACCCTTCTGGGGGCGGCATCCCCGCATGCGATGATGTTAACGGCCGCAAACTGAACGACACCTTAATGTGTGCAGCTGCCGCCGGCGCCGCTGCATCGTGTGGGCGCGCGGCCGGACTGTTGTCGGCTCGCCACAGCACACTGTGACCGAAAAACCGCACAGTTGCGCGCGAACTGGCGATCAGGCGGCTGTTGTGGTAGCCACTCTTTTCCGGGTGGAGGCCTTTGGCGTATTAACAGTATGTCAGGAACGAGTGCGACGTTATGATCCGCCCGCTTGTCCGGACAGGCAGTCCGGGGGGCAGTCGCGGCGCGTCAGCGGTGCCGAAGGCGCGCTCGGGTGAGGTCGTTGCAAGGCTGCAACAGCCGGCGCAGATCCGGACAAGAGGATAAGGCAGTTCGGTGGCCGCAGGCCCGGCGGGAGGCGGCGGCGTTGAGACGGGGTGGGGATGAAGCAAGGCCTGAACAACATTGAACCTGCCACCCGGGCCCCGGCCCACGCACGGCGCCATTGGCTGCGCCTGGCCAGCGCGGCCGTCGCCGCTCTTGGCCTCGCCGCCTGCGCGACGCCGGACCAGCAGGCCGACAGCTCGGTGTACGATCCGCTCGAGCCCTTCAACCGGTACATGCTGGCCATCAACCAGGGCGTGGACACGGTCGTGCTCCGCCCCGTGGCCGTCGCCTACCGCGACCTCATCCCCTATCCGGTGCAGGACGCGGTGCACAACTTCCTCACCAACCTCACCGAGCCGGTGACCCTGCTGAACCAGCTGCTCCAGGGGCAGGTCAACGAGGCCGGGCACACCCTCGGCCGCTTCATGGCCAACTCCATGCTCGGGCTGGGCGGCACGATCGTGATCGTCGACATCGACGACCAGCCGGGCGAGCGGGAGGATTTCGGCCAGACGCTCGGCAGCTGGGGGGTGGACGAAGGCTTCTACCTGGTGCTGCCGATCATCGGGCCGAGCAATGCGCGCGACAGCATCGGCATGATCGTCGACTTCTTCACCGATCCGTTCAACATGTGGGCGGTCGCGGCCGGCGCCGACGGCGCGCAGCTCGTCCGTGCCGGGCTGACGGTGGTGGACACCCGGGTCCGGACCATCGGCGCGATCGACGCGCTGGAGGCGGACTCGCTGGATTTCTACGCGCGGCTGCGCTCCGCCTACACCCAGATGCGGCAGGCGGAGATCGAAAATCGGGCGTCGTCGGAGAACCCCTTCGGCAGCGAACCGTTTGACGAGGACGACGTCTGGGACGGCGAGGACAGCGCGGACCTGGACATCGAGGCGAACGACGACATGTCCACCGGTGAGGACGGAGCATCGACCGGGGACGTGGGAGAGGCCGGCGAGGCGCCGGCGGAGTGACACCGACCGCAGCGCGGAGACAGCCCTGATGGATCGACTGATGCACAGACGGCAGGGGTCAGGCATGCACTGGATCACACGCTTTCTGATCGTGCTGGTCGTGGCCCTGGGAGCCCAGCGGCCGGCCACCGCTCAGGCAGACGTGGACGCGGCCCGTGCGTTCGTGGCGGACCTCGGCCATACGGCGATCGAGATGCTCACCAGCAGCGGGCTGTCGCAGGCAGAACGGGCGGCGCGGTTCAAGGAACTGCTTTCCACGAACTTCGACGTGCCGCGCATCGGCAACTTCGTGCTCGGCCAGTACCGGCGGCAGGCGACCCAGGAGGAGCTGAACAGCTTCTACGAGGTGTTCAAGGACACCATGGTCGCGACCTACATCGGCCGCTTCGACGAGCTGTCCACCAACGGCTTCACCGTCGAACGGGCGATCCCCGACGGCGACACCGGCGTGATCGTCACTACCTCGGTGCGCGACACCAGCGGCCAGACCGCCCGCGTGGACTGGCGGCTGCGGCCCGCCGGCTCGGGCTTCGTGGTGATCGACGTGGCCGTCGAGGGCGTCAGCATCGCGCAGACCCTGCGCGAGGAATATGCCTCGGTGATCCGCCAGAACGGCGGCACGGTCAGCGGCCTGGTGAACGCCCTGCGCGCGCGCCTCGGCTGAAGCCCCGGCGCTGGCCTGTCGCAGCGGGAAATGTGACCGCTCTCACATTTCCCGCGCGAAGTTGTG
>CALKHQ010000172.1 GCA_937988735.1 uncultured Alphaproteobacteria bacterium | reverse complement strand
CCGCACCATCGCCACCGCCATCGACCCGAACGCCGGGCCGCAGGACATCGTGACCCCCGGTCACATCTTCCCGCTGCTCGCCCGCGACGGCGGCGTGCTGGAGCGCGCCGGCCACACCGAGGCGGCGGTGGACGTCGCGCGGCTGGCGGGGCTGGCCCCGGCCGGCGTCATCTGCGAGATCATGAACGACGACGGCACCATGGCGCGGCTGCCCGACCTGGTGCCCTTCGCGCAGTTCCACGGGCTGAAGATCGGCACCATCGCCGACATGATCGCCTACCGGACGCGCACCGAGAGCCTGATCGCCCGCGAGCAGTCGATGCCGCTGGACAGCATGTTCGGCGGCACGTGGACGCTCACCGTCTATCGCAACAAGATCAGCGGCCTGCGGCACGTGGCCCTGACCAAGGGCGAGATCGACGGCGCCCATCCGGTGCTGGTGCGCATGCATGCGCTGCACGGCCTGCAGGAGGTGCTGGGCGACGTCGCCAGCGGCCGGGCCGGCGACCTGCACAGCGCGATGCGGATGATCGGCGAGGCCGGCCGCGGCGTGGTGGTGCTGATCAACGACGGCGAGACCGACCTCGTCGCCGGCCTGATCCGCGCCCATGCCAGTGGCACCCCGCCCTCCGACGGCGAGCTCCGCGACTACGGCATCGGCGCCCAGATCCTCCGCGACCTCGGCGTGCGCGAGATGATCCTGCTCTCCCGCAGCGACCGCACGGTGGTCGGCCTCCAGGGCTACGACCTCAGCATCGTCGAGCGGCGGGACATCCGCTGAAGGGATACCAACTGACCACTGTCAGGACGGGCCGCCTGTGCGAGGTTCCCGGTTCACGGCCCAGACGTGATACGCGCCTGATACCAAGTGTATCGGCTGCCGGAGAAAAGGGGACGTGTGACTGCCAAGGCGTTGCGGCCCTCAAGTCACAGGTCTTCCCTCGCGGATAGTCTCTCGGGAACCATCTACGCCACCGCCTGGGTGGCCGAGGGCAGGGTGCGGCTCGGGTCGAACCGGATCCTGATCCGCGTCCCTTCGCCGGGGCGGCTGTCGAGGTCGAAGATGGCGGCGTGGCGGCGGGCCAGCTCGCGGGCGATCGGAAGCCCGAGGCCGGCGCCGTCGCTGACGCGGTGCATCGGGGGGACCACCTGGCCGAATGGCTGGAGTGCGCGCGCCTGGGCGGTGGCGTCCATGCCGACGCCGGTGTCGCTCACGCTCATCCAGATCGCGTCGCCGGTCTGGCCGGCGGCGAAGGTGACGACGCCGCCGCGCGGTGTGAACTGGACGGCGTTGGAGCCGAGGTTGAGCAGGATCTGCTCGATCGCGATCTGGTCCGCGAGCAGCCTCGGCATCTGTGGGGGAACGTCGGTTTCCAGCGTCACCCCGCGCTTCTCCGCCGCCAGCGAGATGATGCGGCGCACGGCGTCGATCGTTTCCGGCAGCGACACCGGCTCCTCGTTGAGCTGGAACTCGCCCGATTCGATCGCCGACAGGTCGATGATCGAGTTGATGACGCCGAGCAGGTGGCGGCCGCTGGTGTGGATGTCGCGGGCGTATTCGCCGTAGCGCGCGTTGCCGATGGGCCCCTTCACCTCGCGCATGATCAGGTCGGAGAAGCCGATGATCGCGTTGAGCGGCGTCCGGAGCTCGTGGCTGACCGAGGCGAGGAACTCGGACTTGTAGCGGTTGGCCGATTCCGCCTCGTCGCGCGCCGCCTCCAGTTCGCGGCTGCGCTGGTGCTCGCGCGCGCGGATCTGCGCATTGTTGAGCGTCAGCACCGCCACCAGCGAGCCGAGGAGGAGGGTGAGCGCCACCCCGCCCAGCGTCACCAGCGTGCCGAGCGCCGTCGCCGGCCCGCCGGCGAACTGCTCGTACAGGTACCAGTCCAGCGTCCACCGCGCCTGGTCGTTGCCGAGGCGGAAGCTGAGCGTTTCCGCGGCGAGGGCGGCATCGGCCGGCGGCGTGGTCACGTCGGCGACGCCGCCGATCCGGTCGGCGCCGACCACCGACTGGGTCATGTGCAGCTTCAGACCCGCGGGCGTGTCGGCATGCACGGCGGCCAGCACGGCGGTGAAGTCGACCAGCGCCACCACCAGCGCGTTCTGCTCCGGCTGGCCGGGGTAGATCGGCCGTTCGGCCAGCGCCACCCACTGCCGCCCGCCGCGCTCGAACACCGGGCTCGCGATCACCTGGTTCGGCCGGCGGTAGGCGGAGGTGAGCACGATGTGCAGCGCAGGCTCGGTGGCGAGATCGGCGCCGCGCGACAGGAGGCGCGCCTGCTCCGTGTTCATAGCGACGGCGAAGTGCTCATAGGCCTCGGGAGCCTCGGCCGCGCCGTTGCCGACGACGTGCAGGGTGAGGCCGGTCTCCGCCTCGAACGCGTCGCGGTGCTCGCGGAGCACACGCAGCACATAGGCCGATTCCGCAGGCTGGAAGCGGGCGTGGGGATCGCGGGCGAGCGCGTGGATCGTGCGGAATGCCTCGACCGACAGCGGCCGGTCGCGGCTGACATGGGTGGAGATCAGCCGCACGGTGTCGCGACCGTCGTCCAGCATCACATCGAAGGCACCCGTCAGCGCCTCCGCCTGCCGCGCCGCCTCCGTCCGCCATTCCCGGTAGGCCTGGTCGGAGAGCGTGAGGCCGGCAAGGACCGAGCCGCCGACCCCGAGCGCCAGCACCACGACGCCGCCGGCCGTGACCAGCCACTTCACCGTAGTGCGCAGCCGCGCCCGCATATAATCGTATGCCTCAGCCCAAAAGGTTGCGGCCCTCGGCCGATGTTGAGGAACTTTAATCAAATGGCGACCCAATACAAGTTCGCGGTCCCGCCGCCGTTATTGGCGCAAGGGCCGCTCCTGTTCGGTCGCGATCGCGAGGCCGGCGGCGGCCCCCCGATTTTCAGTGTGCGGCGACTGCCGACGACACCCCGGGCGACGCGGCAACCTGCCGCCGGCGCGTGATCGCCGGCGGCAGGGCAGGCGTTCCTGTCAGCCCTCGATGAGCCGCTGCCACCAGCCGCGGCGCGGCTGCTCGCGCCGGGGCGTGGACCGCGGCGGGGCCGGGGGCTCCGGCTCCGCACCGGCGTCCGTGGTGGCCGCCCCGGCATCCTGCGTCCGCGACGTCTCGCCCGCGTCGGCGGACGCCTGGCCGTTGTCCCCGGACGGCGCCGCCGCGTCGGTATCGAGGCCGTTTCCGCTCACCGCCATTGCCTGCGCGGCCGGTTTCGCCGCACTGGGCGCAGCGGGCCCGGACTCGGCGGATGCAGCCTCGGGTTCGGCCGGCGACTCAAGCGGCGCGGGCTCCCCCTCGGCCGGTGCAGCAGCCGCGTCCGGCTGAGCCTCCGCAGCCGTCTCCACCGTCTCCGCGGGAGCCTCGGTCGGCTCCCCGGCGGCCGGCTCGGACTCGGCGTCGGCGGCAGCCTCTGCCGGCGGTTCGCCGTCGGCAGCCTCGCTCACGGGAGCGGCGTCCTCGCCGGCGTCAGCTTCGCCAGCCGCGGCCTCGGCCGCAGTCTCGCCGGCTCCGGCTTCGGCGCCGCGCGCGTCGTCACGCCGCCGCCGCCGCCGTCCGCCGCGCCGGCCGCGGCGCGACCGGCCCTTCTCCTCGGCAGCGCTCTCGCCCTCGCCAGCGGCTTCGTTCTCGGCGGCGCTGGCCGGGGCCTCCTCGCCGGGCTCGGCAGCCGGCTGCGCCTCCTCCTCCGTCTCGGCGGCGTGCTCGTCACCCGGCTGGGCCACCACGGCGCCCTCGTCGCGGCGCCCGCCGCGGCGGCGCCGGCTGCGGCGGCGACGCCGGCCGCTGCGGCCCTCCTCGTCGTCACCGCGCGCCTCGTCGCCCGACGCCCGCTCCGCTGCCTGCTCCAGCTCGTCCTCGCTCTCCTCGACGTCCTCCGGCTCCTCGGCCTCTTCGGCCCGGCTGCGGGCCGCGGCGTCGGCGCCGCGCAGCTCGCTGATCTCGGCCGGGCTGCGCTCGACCAGCCGCTCGATGCGGAAGTCGGGCGCGACCAGGGAGTCGTCGGTGGCGATGGTGACCGAGAAGTCGTAGCGCTGCTCCGCAGCGATCACCGCCTGCCGCTTCTGGTTCAGCAGGTAGAGGGCGATGCTGGTGGGCACGACCAGCCTGATCGCCGCGCTGCGCCGGCTGAGGCCCTCCTCCTCGATGGCGCGGAGCGCCGCCAGCGCGCTCGATTCCGTCGAGCGGATGTGGCCGGTGCCGTTGCAGTGCGGGCAGACCTGGCTGGAGATCTCGAGGATGCTCGGCCGCAGCCGCTGGCGCGACATCTCGAGGAGCCCGAAGGCGCTGATCCGGCCGAGCTGGATGCGGGCGCGATCGCCGCGCAGCGCCTCCTTGAGCTTGCGCTCCACCGCCGCGTTGTTGCGGTGCTCCTCCATGTCGATGAAATCGATGACAATCAGGCCCGCGAGGTCGCGCAGCCGGAGCTGGCGCGCCACCTCCTGCGCCGCCTCGAGGTTGGTCTTCAGCGCCGTTTCCTCGATGTGCCGCTCGCGGGTGGCGCGGCCCGAGTTGACGTCGATAGAGACCAGCGCCTCGGTCGGGTTGATGACCAGATAGCCGCCCGACTTCAGCCGGACGGTGTTGGAGTGGATCTCGTCGAGCTGGCTCTCGACCTGGTACTGCTGGAACAGCGGGACGCTGTCCTTGTACCGCTTCACGCGCGACGCATGGCTCGGCATCAGCATGCGCATGAAGTCCTTGGCGGTGCGGTAGGCCGCTTCGCCGTCGACGATCACCTCGTCGATGTCGCGACTGTAGAGGTCGCGGATCGAGCGCTTGATCAGGTTGCCTTCCTCGTGGATGAGGGCAGGCGAGACCGACTGCAGCGTGGTCTGCCGGATCTGCTCCCACAGCCGCATCAGATATTCGTAGTCGCGCTTGATCTCGGCCCGGCTGCGCTCTGCGCCGGCGGTGCGCACGATGACGGCCATGCCGTCGGGGATCTCGAGCTCGTCGAGGATGGCGCGCAGCCGCTTGCGGTCGGCCGGGTTGCTGATCTTGCGCGAGACGCCGCCGCCGCGGGCGGTGTTCGGCATGAGCACGCAGTAGCGGCCGGCGAGCGACAGGTAGGTGGTGAGCGCCGCGCCCTTGTTGCCGCGCTCCTCCTTCGTTACCTGCACCAGCATGATCTGCCGGCGCTTGATCACCTCCTGGATGCGGTAGTTGCGCAGCATCCGCAGGCGCCGACGCTCGCGGTCGATCTCTTCGTCGTCGTCGCCGCCGACGGACTCGACTGCATGCCGGCCGTCATCGCCGTTGCGGTCGGGCGCCTCCGCGCCGTTGCCGTTCTCGGCGCCCTCGGTCACCGCCCCTTCGGAGATCTCGATGGTCTCGTTCGGGGATTCGACAGTGACCGCCTCGCCGTCGGCGTCCGCAAGCGCGCGCTCGGCCGCATTCTCGCCGGGGCCGCCGTTGTAGTCCGCCTCGGACCCGAACAGCTTCTCCCGGTCCGCCACCGGGATCCGGTAGTAGTCGGGATGGATCTCGTTGAAGGCGAGGAAGCCGTGGCGGTTGCCGCCGTAGTCGACGAAGGCCGCCTGGAGCGACGGCTCGACCCGGGTTACCTTGGCGAGATAGATATTGCCCTTGATCTGCTGCTTGCTGGAGGTCTCATAGTCGAAGTCCTCCAGCCGGTTTCCATTGACGATCACCACACGGGTCTCTTCCGGGTGGGATGCGTCGATCAACATGCGTCGCGCCATAAGCGTGTATCTCCGTGCGCGCCGCGCGTGTTGCCACTGCGCGCGCGTCAAATGTCCACCGGCCGGGCGCGCGACCGGTGGCGACCCGCGACGGAACCCGCCGCATCACATCGCCGCCACGGCAGCGTCCAGCCGGTGCGTTCAGGTTGTCGGATGCGATATCGACGTAACGTGTCATCGCACTCTGCATGTTGCCGGCCGGGGAAGCCGGCGTCGGTCTCGCGACCGGAAAAATCGAAAGCGAGCCGTGACCTCGGTCCTGGCACGCCGATCTGGTTCGAGCGGGGCGTGATGCCGGTATCGGACGGCACGGGTGCGTAGTCGCGCGCCCTCATCGGCCGTGGGCCCAATCCTCCCAGCCCGGCCAACATACGCCGCACCGCCCGGCCCGACAATAAAAAACCCGTGAGTCAAATGCCACGACAGGTAGATGATCGTCGCGCGCCTTCCATTTCCCGGCTCCACCGGCGGCCGCCATCTGCTATCCTGCCGGCGGGAATGATTTGAAGATGTTAACGGCAGAAGCTGAAAGCCAGGTCGAAGATGCGACGGCGGCGCGGTCGGGGCGCCGGCCGGTGATGCGGCTGCTGATCCGCGCCTGGATCGTTCTGGTGCTCACGTTCATGCAGGCGCCGCTGGCGGCGCAGGAAGCGGGGGCGCCGCAGGCGACCGGCGCGCGACTCAGCCTCCATCCCGGCTTCACCCGGCTCACCGTGGACCTGAGTGCCGAGGTGCCGATCGACGTGTTCGAGCTGCCGCTGACGCGGCAGGTGGTGGTGCGCCTGCCGCCGCTCGACTGGCGGCTGCCGGCGCAGGTGGACAGCGCGCTCGGTGCGATCGCAGGCTTCCGGGCGGAGTCCGCCGGCGTCGGCGCGTGGCGGCTTGTGGTCGACGTCGGCCGCGAGGCGAGCCTGCGCCGCGCGGTGGTGGAGCCGGCCGAAGACGGCGCAGGGGCGCGGCTGATCGTCGAGCTGGCGGACCCCGACCTTCCGCCGCCCGAGAGCGTGCATCCGACGGTCGAGCAGCTCATCGGACCAGTCAATCCCTACCTCCCCGAATCGCTGGCCGGCACGTGGGTGGTGGTGATCGACCCCGGCCACGGCGGCCGCGACCCGGGCGCCTCTGGCATCGCCGGCGCGGTCGAGAAGGAGATCGTGCTGGCGGCGGCGCTGGCGCTGCGCGACGCGCTGGAGTCGGGCGGCGGCTACAAGGTGCTGCTGACCCGCGAGGACGACCGCTTCCTGTCGCTGCAGGAGCGGTCAGACTTCGCGGCCCGGGTCGGCGCCGACCTGTTCGTCTCGCTGCACGCGGACGCGTATCACAGCTCGGTCGCACGCGGGGCCTCGGTCTACAGCATCTCCGGCTCGGCCTCGGACCGGCAGGCGGCAGCGCTCTCCGGCGCGGAGGGCCGCGCGCTGCTGCTGGCCGACATCGGCTACGGCGACCAGGATGTTGCCGTCGGCGACATCCTGCTCGACATGATGATGGACGTGACCGCCGTCGAATCCGCGCGGCTGGCCCAGGTGGTGGTGGACGAGCTCGGCCGTTCCGTCCGGCTGCTTGACAACAGCCACCGCCAGGCGGGCTACCACGTGCTCAAGGTGCCGCACACGCCGGCGATCCTGGTCGAGCTCGGCTATCTCTCCAATGCGCTCGACGCCACGGACCTGCTGGACGCGGGCCATCGACAGCAGCTCGCCGAGGCGATCGCCCGCGGCATCCACCGCTATCTCTCCGGGGCGGAGGCGGCCGACGGCTAGGAGGCGGCGCTGGACAGTGCCGCCTCAGAAACGCCATAGTGCCGCCCGCAGGATTCCGTCCCGGATTCGGCCCGCTGGTGTGTGCGCGGCCGAAACCGCATTGAGGACAGACGTCGCGCCGGAGACCGGGGCGCGGGCACGGCACCAGCACGAGCAACAGGAAGGCAAGGCGCCATGCTCTGGCGACTGACGAAATGGATGGTCGGCCTCATCGCGAGTGTCGTGCTGCTCGGGATGATCGGCGCCGTGTTTACGGTCTGGCACTTCAGCAAGGACCTGCCGGAGCCGGCGACGCTGCGCGACTACTCGCCGCCGGTCACCACCCGCATCTACGCCGCCAACGGCCAGCTTATCGGCGAGTACTACGAGCAGAACCGCATCTTCATCCCGATCGACCAGGTGCCGGACCGGGTGATCCAGGCCTTCATCTCGGCCGAGGACCAGCGGTTCTTCGAACACACCGGCGTGGACTTCCTCGGCATCCTGCGCTCGGTCGGCGGCCATCTGCTGTACGGCGAGCGGCTGGTCGGCGCCTCGACCATCACCCAGCAGGTGGCGAAGAACTTCCTCGTCGGCGACGAGCACTCGGTGGAGCGCAAGATCCGCGAGGCCATCCTCTCGTTCCGCATCGAGGAGATGTTCTCCAAGGAGCACATCCTCGAGCTCTACCTGAACGAGATCTACATGGGCCGCGGCACCTACGGGGTCGCTTCCGCGGCGCTGAACTACTTCGGCAAGGCGCTCAACGAGCTGACGGTCGCCGAGGCGGCGTTTCTCGCCGGGTTGCCGCAGGCACCGAGCACCTACGACCCCGACCGCAATCACGACAAGGCCCTCAACCGCCGCAACTACGTCATCGGCCGCATGCTGGAGGAGGGCTACATCACCGGCGCGGAGGCGGAGGTCGCCTACGCGACGCCGTTGCAGACCATCCGGCGCAACCCGTTCAACGTCGTGCCCGCCGACTACTTCGTCGAGGAGGTCCGGCGCGAGCTGATGGACGAGTACGGCGCCGCGGGGCTCTATCGCGGCGGGCTGACGGTGCGCACCACGCTCGACCCGCAGCTCCAGGCCTATGCCCATGAGGCGCTGCGCTACGGGCTGATCGAGTACGATCGTCGCCACGGCTACCGCGGCCCGGTCGCGCAGCTCGAGAACTTCGACAACTGGCCGGACCAGCTCGCCGCGATCGAGCGGCCGAAGGGCGCCGGCGACTGGGAGCTGGCGGTGGTGCTGGAGGTGGATGCCGAGCTGGGGCAGCTCGGCTTCGCCGACCGCCGCCGCGGCCTGATCGGCATGCCGGGCGTGGAGTGGGCGCGGCCGTGGCGGGAGAACCAGCAGGTGGGGAACCCGCCGGGCCGGGTCACCGACGTGCTGGCCAAGGGCGACGTGATCCTGGTGTCGCCGCGCAATCCGGAGGCGGCTGCCGCCTATGCCGAGGCCTTCGCCCGGCGCGCAGCGGGCGAGGAGGTGGAGCTGCCGGATCCGCCCGCCTACAGGCTGGAGCAGATCCCCGACGTCAGCGGCGGCATCGCGGTCATGGACCCGCACACCGGGCGCGTGCTCGCCATGTCGGGTGGCTTCTCCTTCGAGATGTCGGAGTTCAACCGCGCCACCCAGGCGCTGCGCCAGCCGGGCTCGGCGTTCAAGCCCTTCGTCTATCTTGCGGCGCTGGATGACGGCTTCACGCCCGCCTCGATCGTGCTCGACACCCCGTTCGTCCTCGACCAGGGGCCGGGCATGGCCCAGTACCGCCCCGGCAACTACTCCGGCGAGTTCTACGGGCCGCTGACGCTTCGCCAGGGGCTGGAGAAGTCCCGGAACCTGATGACCGTCCGCCTCGCCTACACCGTGGGCATGGATCGCATCTCGCAATATGCGCGGCTGTTCGGCATCGACGACAACATGCAGCCCTATCTGTCGATGGCGCTGGGCGCGGGCGAGACCACGGTGCTGCGCATGGTGCGCGGTTACAGCCAGCTCGTGAACGGCGGCCGCCACATCACGCCCACCTTCATCGACCGCATCCAGGACCGCTACGGCTACACCCTCCCGGGCTCGCGCCAGGACCAGCGGGTGTGCGCCGAATGCTCCGCGGCGACCTATGACGGCGGCTCGATGCCGATCCTGCCCGATGCGCGGCAGCAGATCGCCGACCCGCGCACGACCTTCCAGGTGGTGCACATGCTGCGCGGCGTGGTGACCAACGGCACCGCCGGCCGCCTCGGCGCCGCGCTGCCGAACTATCCGATCGGCGGAAAGACCGGCACCACCAACGACGAGAAGGACGCCTGGTTCGTCGGCTTCACGCCGGACCTGGTGGTCGGCGCCTATGTCGGCTTTGACCAGCCGCGCCACCTCGGCCCGGGCGAGGCGGGCGGCCGCTCGGCGCTGCCGATCGTCCAGCGCTTCTTCGAGCGGGCGCTGGAAGGGACGGAACCGGTGGACTTCCGCCCGCCCGAGGGCCTGATCTTCGTCTCGGTGGACCGCGACACCGGCCTTGCCAGCACGGGCGGCAACACGGTGATGGAAGCCTTCATCCCCGGCACCGAGCCGACCGAGACCCAGCATGCGCCGCGCAGCGCCGTGGTCGAGGTCTCCGCCACCGGCGGCTCGACGGCCGAAGACATCCTGACCGGCTCCGGCGGGCTGTACTGACCGCGACTGGGCACGACGCCGGAATCTCCTGATGGAACAGCCCATTATGAGGCGATCCGGAGAAAGTGTCGGAGCAGACGTACCCTGGCGGCGCTCCGTCGGCGCGATCGATGTTCATTACCTGCCGCAGGTGGGAAGCACGCAGGACGAGCTGAAGCCGCTGATCGCCGCCGGCGCGCCGCATCTGACCATGGTGACCGCCGGCGCGCAGCAGGCCGGGCGAGGGCGCTCCGGACGAAGCTGGTCATCCCCGCCGGGGAACCTCTACACCTCGACCCTGCTGCGGCCGCAGCCGGGCTGGAGTTCGCCGCTGCATGTCGCCTTCGTTGCGGCGCTGGCGGCGGCGGAGACGGTCGAGGCCTTCGTCGGCGCCCGCGCGCCGGTCCAGATCAAGTGGCCGAACGACATTCTGGTCTATGGCGGCAAGATTGCCGGCATCCTGCTGGAGAGCGGGAACGCACGGCTGGAGGGGGAGCGACTTGCCGTGGACTGGCTGGCGCTGGGCGTCGGCATCAACGTTGCCTCCCGGCCGGAGACCGGGCTCTACCCGACGATGTGCCTCGCCGACTTCGCGCCGCCGGTCCCGGACCTCGACGCGGTGCTGGAGCGCTGGTGCACGGCGCTGGCGTGGCAGCTCGAGGCGTGGGAGCGGGACGGCTTTCCTGATGTCCGCCGCCGGGTGCTGCTGCGGATGGCGGGGCTGGGCGAGGAGATCTCGGTTCGGCTCGGCGACGGCGTGGAGGGGCGGATCAGCGGCCGTCTTGAGGACCTCGACCCCGACGGGGCGCTGGTGCTGGCGACGCCGAAGGGGCGGCGGCGGATCATGGCGGGAGACGTGTTCCTGACCGGCTCCGCGGCGGTTGCCTGACCCGTGCGGGCCGCTTATAGTCCGCCGCCTTCCACAAGGAGGACAACCACATGCGTGCC
>CALKHQ010000171.1 GCA_937988735.1 uncultured Alphaproteobacteria bacterium | reverse complement strand
TCGTCGGTCGGGGCATCGACCCAGGCGCCGCCGTCGTCGCGGGTCTGGCGGAAGACCGAGACGCGGATGCCGTCGGCGCGGAGCTGGCGGGTGAGCACGAGCACGTTCAGCTTGAACCGCTCGTTGGGGGTCTCGGCCGGCGTGTACCAGTCGGTCAGGATCACGCCGCCGAAGGGGTCGGCGGTCGCGATCGGCATGAACGAGACGGTGTCGAGCGACGCGCGCCACAGGAAGCTGTTGACCGGAACGCCGGTCTCGCCCGTGTCCACCGAGCGGTCGGGGGCGGTCGAGAACAGGACGATGTCGCCCCCGAACAGCCGGCCGACGTCGTTGCGGCGCTCCTCGGTGGTGCGCATGTCGCGGTCGATCTGGATGTTGGGATTGTCCGCGCAGCCGGCGAGGGCCAGCATGATGCACGACACGCCGATCGTAAGTCTCATTCCTGCCATCCCGTTCCCCTGCCCGGCCGGCGCTGCGCCTCTGCGGCGCAGCCATCCTGTGCTGCAGATCATGGCGAGATCGCGGTGCTCTGCGGCCCGGTCCGGACCTCAGTCCGGCTCCACGACATGCATCCTCTGCATGTCCCCCAGGAACTGCTTGATAGCAGGTGCAGGCCGGTCTGGAAAGGCGGCAGCAAGCGCCTGCTCGGTGAAGCGCTCCCGCTCCAGTACCCAGGCCACCATCTCTTCCAGCCCGGGAGGGATCGGCACTGCGCCGCGCGGCCCCGCCAGCACGGCCCGCCCGTTCGCCTGCTCGACGCGGAGCGCGGACGACTTGCGCCTCCAGCCCCGGGACGCGTCCGCCGGCAGGTCGAAGCCGCCGCGTTCGAAACGGAAGGTGCGGCAGAACGCTTCCAGCCCGCGCAGGAACTCCGGATCGCGAGCGGAGCGGGCCAGCAGGTCGCCGATCGCCGCCGCCCGTCCGCCCAGGTCCGTTGCCGGCAGGTCCTGGCGGACCAGGGCATGGCGGATTGCGAAGTCCTCCAGCAGCCGGATGACGTCGAAGCCGATCGGATAGGTCACGCCGAAGGCGATGTGGATGGTGCCTTCGCTCTCGGCCAGCGCGTCGTGGTACTGGCCGCGGGGGATGTAGAGCAGGTCGCCCGGCTGCAGCAGCGGTTCCAGCAGCACCCCACCCCTGTTGCGGGCGTGGAAGGCGGGGTCGAGCTGCTTGTAGGCCGGGTGCGCGATCGGCCACTCCACCCGCCCCTCGTACACCCGCCAGCGCTTCCGGCCGGCGATGTGCAGCGCATAGACCTCGTGGGTGTCGAAATGGGTGGCGAAGGCCTGATGCTGAGCCCAGGAGCAGTAGAGGTTCGCCTGCACCTTGCCGCCCAGCGCCCGCTCCATCGACGCGGCGAGCCGGCGCAGGCCGGGGGTCAGGCTGTCGATGTCGTTGGCGACCAGCGAGGCGCCCTGGCGGAGGAAGTGCTTCACCCGTGCCGCATCCGGCTGGAGCACCTGGCCCCCGTCGCGGCCGACGGCGGCGCGGCAGAATTCCTGCGGCGGAATCGGGCGGGTGTCGAGCGTGAGTCCCAGGCTCGCCGCGCTCCAGATTCCGGTCATGTTGAGGAGGTCGGTCAGGATCGACCAGGACATGACCTCGTCGACCGGCACCGACCGCTCCGTCAGGTGCAGCGGCGCACGGCCGCGATGATCCGCGAGGAACCGCTCCGGCGCCAGCGGCGCGATCAGGTCGTTGAAGTCCATGCCGGCGGAGATAGCGGATTCGCTTCGCCGGCGCAAAATGCAAACGGTCGCAAAAAGCAAGCGGGGCGGCCGAAGCCGCCCCGCCGATTCGGTAATGGTCCTGCAGCCTTAGAAGCTGAAGATCGTCGAGAAGACGAACACCGTGCCCTCGTTGTCCGGGGCGTTCACGTTGTCCGCGTCGACGAAGTTCACGTCGGTGGCCAGCGCCATGCCCGGGGCAACCTGGTAGTTGGCGCCGATCGACCAGATCTCCACCTCGGCCGTGCCGCCGGCGACCAGGTCGGTCTCCGAGTAGAAGAAGCCGCCGCCGATCTTCCACGGGCCGGTCGAGTAGTTCAGGCCGACGTCAGCCCACCACGAGTCGTCGGTCACGCCCGGCACGCGGTTGTCTGCGATGCCGTAGGCCGCACCGAGCTGGAAGCCGGCATACGAGAACAGGCCGCCGAACTGCGCCACCCAGGCCTCGCCGGTGTCCACGCCGTCCGCCTCGGCCGAGTCGGAGAAGGCGCCGGTCGCGGCCAGGATCACGCCGAAGCCGTTGAAGTCCTCGGCAAAGTTGATACCGCCGGACACGCTGTTCTCGAACGAGGTGTCGACGTCGTTCGGGGCAGCGCCGCCGTTGTGGCTGGTGTCCGGGGTCCACGACACGCCGGCCTGGAAGCCGAAGAAGCGCGGGGTGAAGTAGGTGATCTTCGTCGCGTCGTCGGTGAAGGTGGTGTCCTGAGCGACATGGGCCGCCTCGCCACCGAAGACGAACACGTCGCCGATCGCGCCGTCGTAACCGCCGCGGCCCGGCATCGCGTCCTCGCCGCCGATCGCCATACGGTCGGCCGCGTCGTCCTGGTCGCCGAGGTTGATTTCACCCCAGTTGCCCCGCAGGTAGGCCCAGGTCTCGTCGGCGTTGGCGCCGTCGTCGGTCTGCGCCTGCAGCTCGATCTCGAAGCCGTACTCGAGGCCGTTGTCCGCCACGCCGCCAGCCGAGAAGATGATCTCGGCCTCGTCAGAGGAGAACCGGTAGCCACGGCCGCGGCCGTCGCGCACGTCCTGATCATAGACCAAGACCGAGAAGCGGTAGCCACCCGAGATCGTGACCGTGAAGTTGTCGCCAACTTCGGCAGTGCCCGCGAAAGCCGGCGTTGCCACCGGAGCGGCGAGCAGTGCCGCGCCAGCAATCGCCGAGCTGGAAAGCAGGGTCTTCTTCATAACTGTCCAACCTCCGATTACCGGGACCTCTGCCGAGGTCCCCCCAAGTCGTCCTTGGCAACGCGCTCCGGCCAACGGCGGTCCGCGGCGTCATCCACGAGCATACAACACCAAAAACCTTAACCGTCACAATGACCGTAGTGGCCGATTGGCAACATTTTCCGGCCGATGCGGCATTTGTGCAACACAGGTAAGAAGCGGCCCGTGAAGCGTTGAAATAGCCCGATTTTTCCGCATCGGCCGTGACTGCGTGATGCAATTGCCACAGGCGGCCGCCACGCTAAGGTGACAGCAGAGGCATCACAGGAGGCCCACCGCGTGCCCGCCACTCCAACCCTAGCAGAACGGCTCGCCGCTGTCCGCACCGAGATCGCGCGCGCCGCCGAGGACGTCGGACGCAGCCCCGACTCGGTCACCCTCGTCGCCATCGCCAAGACCATGCCGGCAGAGGTGGTGGAGGAGGCCCGGGCCGCCGGGCAGCAGGTCTTCGGCGAGAACCGGGTGCAGGAGGCGGCCGGGAAATATCCGGTGCTGCGGGCCGGCCGGCCCGGCCTTGCCCTGCATCTGGTCGGCCCGCTGCAGACCAACAAGGTCGCCCAGGCGCTCGACCTGTTCGACGTGATCCAGACCCTCGACCGGGAGAAGCTGGCGCATGCGCTGGTCCGCGAGCGCGAGCGCGGCCGGCGGATTCCGGACCTGATGATCCAGGTCAACACCGGGCGCGAGCCGCAGAAGGCGGGAATCGCCCCCGAGTCGGTCGCGGATTTCGTTGCGCTCTGCCGCGATTCGCTCCGGCTTCCCGTCCGCGGCCTGATGTGCATCCCGCCGGTCGCGGAGGATCCCGCCCCCCATTTCGCCTTCCTCGCCGAGCTGGGCCGGCGGCACGGCCTCGAGTGGCTGAGCATGGGGATGAGCGGCGATTTCCCCGTGGCGATCCAGCTCGGCGCCACCCACGTCCGGGTGGGCACCGCCATCTTCGGCGCGCGGCCGCAGCCGGCGGCCCCGACGTGACGCCGCGCTGCCCGGCGTGATATGGAGCCGCGGGCCCCGCCGCCCGAACGGAAGCGTTTCGCATGATCGCCGTCGAAATCGCCGCCCTCGTCGCGCTGACCCTGCTCAACGGGCTGTTCGCGATGTCGGAGCTGGCGCTGGTGTCGTCGCGCAGGGCGCGGCTGCAGCAGATGGCGGATGCCGGCTCCCGCGGGGCGCGGGCAGCGCTGCGGCTGGTCGACGACCCGACGCGCTTCCTCAGCACGGTCCAGATCGGGATCACGATGGTCGGCGTGATTGCCGGCGCCTATGGCGGCGCCACCCTCGGCGAGCGCTTCGGCGATGCGCTTGCCGCGGTCCCCGGCCTGGAGGACCATGGCCGCACGATCGGCGTGGCGGTGGTGATCGTGGCCATCACCTACCTCTCGATCGTGCTCGGCGAGCTGATCCCGAAACGCATCGCGCTCCGCAACCCGGAGGCAATCGCAGCGGCCGTGGCGCGGCCGATGCGGCTCCTGTCACGGGTTGCTGCCCCCTTCGTCTGGCTGCTCGGGGTCTCGACGGACCTGCTGCTCCGGCTGCTCCGGCTGCACGGCACCCGCCGGGCGACGGTGACCGAGGAGGAGATCCGCTCGCTCATCACCGAGGGCACCCATGCCGGCGTCTTCGCGCCGGAAGAGAAGGAGATGATCGAGGGCGTGCTCCGGCTGGCGGACCGCACGGTGCGGGTGGTGATGACGCCGCGGCCGGAGGTGGTGTGGATCGACCTGGACGCGCCGCAGGAAACGGTGTTCGCCGTCCTGCGCGACGGCGGCCACTCGCGCTACCCGGTGTGCCGGGGGAACCTCGACGAGGTGGTCGGCGTGCTCCATATCCGCGATCTGCTCGACCGTCTGGCCCGCGGGCTGCCGCTCGACATCCAGGCGGTGATGACGAGGCCGCTCGTTGTGCACGACGGGATCGCGATCCTCAAGCTCCTGGAGCTGATGCGCGATTCGCGGATGCACATGGCGCTTGTCGCCGACGAGTACGGCAGCATCGAAGGTGTCGCGACCATCACCGACATCGTCGAGACGGTGGCCGGCGAGCTGCCGGATCCGGGCGAGGAGTCGGAGCCGCCGGCGGTGCTCAGGGAAGACGGCTCGTGGCTGGTCGAGGGCTGGATGCCGCTCGACGAGCTGGAGCACGTCACCGGCCTGCGCAACGTCCGCGGCGACGGCGGCTACCACACCGCGGCGGGGTTCGTCCTCGCTGCCCTGGGTCGGATGCCGAAGCCCGGCGACAGCTTCATGCACGAGGGCTTCCGGGTCGAGGTGGTGGACCTCGACGGCCGGCGCATCGACAAGCTGCTGGTGGTGCCCCCGCCGCGCGACGCGGCGGAGGCCGACTGACCGGCTGTCCCGGGCGCTACTGGCTGTAGAGCTGCACGAGCTGGCGCAGCTGCTCGGCGCCGGGGTTGCTGTACAGCCCCTGCTGGGTGATCTCGCGGGAGCCGGCGCCGGGGCCGTAGTAGTTCTCGTTCATGTCGCCGCGCCGGGCGATGACCGAACCTTCGAACGAGCCGCCGGCGAACAGGCCCGATCCCTGGCTGAAGGCGATGATGTCGCGGTCGAAGTTGGTGGTGGTCGAGGCGGAGAAGCCGGCGCCGACCGGCCCGAAGGCGCCGCTGAGATCGACGCCGACCTTGGCCTGGTCGTTCAGCACCGCCTCCACGGCGCCGTCATTCATGATGATGTAGACGACCTCCTTCGCCTCGACCCCGATCTGGAAGCCGATGCTGCCGGCGCCGACGGTGTAGAAGGCGGGATAGCTCCAGCTCCCGTCCGGCCGGCGCAGCAGGAGGACGCCGTCGCCGCCCTCCGCGCCGAGGATGAAGCCGCCCTTGATCAGCTCCGGCACGATCAGCACGCCGCGTGCCTGGCGCAGATAGGTGCGGATGGCGGAGAAGCGGCCGTCGTTCACCAGCCGGTTGAGGGCGATGGCCGCGCGGTCCACGAGCTCCTGTTCGGTGCTGTAGCCCTGCGCCTGTGCCGGCGCTGCGGATGCCCAGGCGGCTGCGGCGAAGGTGAGGGCGGCTGCGGCCCTGCGGAGCGCGTGCATCATGGCGATTTCCTCGCTGCCTGCCCGCCGCGGGGAGGAACGCATCCGTCCCGGCGGCCGGGTCCCTTGCTGCCAGCCGGTCTGCCCTTCCGGCACCGGCACCCGAGTCGAAGCCGAGTATACCGGATGGATTCGGGCGAAGTCAGGGCGATCCGCCGGTTGACGCCGCCGCCGGTTCCGGGCAAGCACAGGTCGGACGGCGGATCCGAGCCACGACGCGACATGGCCAACACGCATCAGCAGCCGGGCGGGTCGCCGGGAACGCAACCGCGGGACTGGCCCGGGCCGGCGATGGCGGGCGACGCGCCCGCTCCGGTGAGCCTGCGCACGCTGGTGCTGATCCGGTGGCTCGGCGTGCTGGGCCAGGCCTCGGCGGTGCTGTTCGTCCGTTTCGGACTGGGCTTTCCCCTGCCGCTGGTCGCGGCGCTGACGGTGATCGCGGCCTCGGCGGCGCTCAACCTCGCGGTGCAGGTGATCCGGCCGGCGCAGGCGCGGATCAGCGACCGCGACGCCGCCTTCATGCTCGGCTACGACATCATCCAGCTCACCGCGCTGCTCTACCTCACCGGCGGGCTGGGCAACCCGTTCGCCTTCCTCATCATCGCGCCGGTCGCCATTTCCGCCTCCATCCTGTCGCGCTGGATCACGCTGCTCCTGATCGCGCTCGCGATCGGCTGCGCGTCCTTCATCGCCTTCGTCTACGAGCCGCTGCCGATGCCGGAGGACCGCGCCTTCACCCTGCCGTCGGTCTATCTGGCGGGCGTGTGGACGGCGCTCTGCCTCTCCATCGTGTTCATCGCGCTCTACATCGGCCGGGTCGCGGGCGAGAGCCGGCGGATCAGCAATGCGCTGGCCGACACCCAGGTCGCGCTGGCGCGCGAGCAGCGGCGCTCGGCTGTCGGCGCGCTTGCCGCCGCCGCGGCGCACGAGCTGGGCTCGCCGCTCGCCACCATCACTGTGGTGGCGAAGGAGCTGCAGAACGACCTGCCGCCCGACGGGCCGCTGCGCGAGGACATCCAGCTGCTGCTGTCGCAGACCAACCGCTGCCGCGAGATCCTGACCCGGCTGTCGAACCAGTCGGACGAAAGCGCGCTGGACACCACCTTCAACGTGCTGCCGGTGACGACGCTCCTCGGCAACATTGCCGACGACCAGGGCGAGACCGGCGAGGTCGCGGTTGCCGTGGAGACCGCGGCCGCCGACGGCGACGAGCCGATGATGCCCAATTCCCCCGAGATCCGGCGCGGGCTGGGCACGCTGATCGAGAATGCGGTGCAGTTCGCGCGCCGCCGCGTGACGCTGTCGGTCGCCTGGAACGCGGAGACGGTGACGGTCGAGATCCGGGACGACGGTCCCGGATTCGCAACCTCGATTTTGACGCGGCTCGGCGAACCCTATATGTCAAGCCGGAAATCGGTCGCGCGCCCGGGTGGCCGGGTGCGGACGGGACACATGGGTCTCGGCGTGTTCATTGCCGAGACCCTGCTCGGCCGTACCGGGGCGCACGTGACCTACCACAACGCGCCGCAGGAAAGCGGCGGCGGGGCGGTGGTCACGGTGACGTGGTCCCGGGCGGCGCTTGGCCGCTGGCATGCCGACGTGGCCGGCCTGCCGCCGGTTCCGGCAGCCTGAACCGGCCGGCGCCGGCGGGGTGCCCTTTGGAGGAGTCGCGGATGAACAACGAAAGCCTGCGTGCGGCCGATACCAGCGCCGACATGTCGCTCCTGATCGTGGACGACGACCATGCGCTCTGCCAGCGGCTGGGCCGCGCGATGGAAAAGCGGGGCTTCGCCTTCGTCGGCGCCCACAGCGTGGCCGAGGCGCTGGAAGCGATCCACGCCCATCCGCCGGCCTATGCGGTGATCGACATGCGGCTCGAGGACGGCAACGGCCTGTCCATCGTGCCCGTCCTGCGCGAGGCCCGGCCGGACTGCCGCATCGTGATGCTGACCAGCTACGGCAACATCGTCACCGCAGTGACCGCGGTGAAGGCCGGCGCCGTCGATTACCTGCAGAAGCCGGCCGACGCCGACCAGGTGGCTGCGGCGCTGCTGGAGCACGAGGGCAACCTGCCGCCCCCGCCGGAGAACCCGATGTCGGCCGACCGGGTGCGCTGGGAGCACATCCAGCGCGTGTTCGAGCAGTGCGACCGCAACGTCTCGGAGACGGCGCGGCGGCTGAACATGCACCGGCGCACCCTCCAGCGCATCCTCAACAAGCACGCGCCGCGGGAGCGGTAGGCAGGGCTGTGCCTCAGCCGGGGACGGCGAGCCCGCGCGCCGTCGCCGGGCGGGCGAGGCAGCGCTCCAGCCAGGCGGTGACCTCCGGGAAGTCGCCGATGCCGACGATGTCGCCGGCGCCGTAGAAGCCGACCAGAGTCCGCACCCAGGGGAAGGTGGCGATGTCGGCGATGGTGTAGTCGTCGCCCATCATCCACGTCCTGCCCTGCAGGCGGCCGTTCAGCACGCCCAGCAGACGCCGGCTCTCCCTGGCGTAGCGGTCGGTCGGGTACGGGTCCTTCACCTTGTCGGCCATGAACTTGTAGAAGTGGCCGAGCTGGCCGAACATCGGCCCGATCCCGCCCATCTGGAACATCAGCCACTGGATGCACTGCCAGCGCTCCGCCGGGTCGGCGGGGATCAGGCGTCCGGTCTTGTCGGCGAGGTAGAGCAGGATCGCACCGCTCTCGAACAGGGGCATCGGATTGCCGCCCGGGCCGTCGGGGTCGATGATCGCCGGGATCTTGTTGTTCGGGTTCAGCGAGAGGAACTCGGGCGTCATCTGGTCGTTGGTGTCGAAGGCGACCCTGTGCGCCTCGTAGGGCAGCCCCAGCTCCTCCAGCGCGACGGACACCTTCTGGCCGTTCGGCGTGCCCAGCGTGTAGAGCTGGATCCGGTCGGGATGCCGGGGGGGCCACCGCCGCGTGATCATGAAGTTCGACAGGTCCGCCATGACGTTCCCTCTGCTGGTTGGACGCGCCCACTAACTGGCGGCGGGCGCGCCCCGGTCAAGCGCCGAGGGGACGCACGCCCGTCGGGAGGGCTCCCGGCGGGCGATGCGGCGGGGTCCTGGCAGCGCGGTCAGGCGGGGGCGAGATCCCGCGCCGCTTCGCGCTCCGCCTGCTCGAGGGCGGCATGGGCCGCGGCGAGGCGGGCGATCGGCACCCGGTAGGGCGAGCAGGAGACGTAGTCGAGCCCGGCCCGCTGGCAGAAGGCGATCGAGGCAGGGTCGCCGCCGTGCTCGCCGCAGATGCCGAGCTTCAGGCCCGGACGCGCCTTGCGGCCTCGTTCGGCGGCGATCTGGATCAGCTCGCCCACGCCCTCCTGGTCGATGCTGACGAAGGGGTTTCGTGGATAGATGCCCTGCGCCTCGTAGGTGCCGAGGAAGTGGCCGGCGTCGTCGCGGCTGATCCCCAGCGTGGTCTGGGTCAGGTCGTTGGTGCCGAAGCTGAAGAACTCGGCCGTGCCCGCGATCTCCCCGGCCCGCAGCGCTGCGCGCGGCAGCTCGATCATCGTGCCGACCGTATAGCGGATGGCGATGCCGGTCTCGGCAGTCACCGCGGCGGCGGCCGCGTCAACCACCGCCTTCATCCGGTCCAGCTCGGCGCGGGTCGCGACCAGCGGGATCATGATCTCGGGCTGGACGTCCACGCCCTCGGCCCGGGCTTCCACCGCCGCCTCGAAGATCGCCCGCGCCTGCATCTCGTAGATCTCGGGATAGGTGATGCCGAGTCGGCAGCCGCGATGCCCGAGCATCGGATTGAGCTCGACCAGCGCCGCCGTCCGGCGCCGCACGTCGTCCGGCGACAGGCCGGTCGCCCGGCCGATCTGCTCCATCTCCGCGTCGTTGCTGGGCAGGAACTCGTGCAGCGGCGGATCCAGCAGGCGGACCGTCACCGGCAGCCCGTCCATGATCCGGAACAGGGCGACGAAGTCCTGCTTCTGCATCGGCGCGATCTTGGCAAGCGCCGCCCGGCGGCCCTGCTCGTCGGCGGCCAGGATCATTTCGCGCACCGCGACGATGCGGTCGGCCTCGAAGAACATGTGCTCGGTGCGGCAGAGGCCGATGCCCTCGGCGCCGAAGCCGCGGGCGACCTCGGCGTCGGCCGGGGTTTCGGCATTGGCGCGTACCTTCATCGTCCGCACCGCATCGGCCCAGCCCATCAGGGTGGCGAAATCGCCGGAGAGCTCGGGCAGTACGGTCGGGATTGCGCCGAGGAACACCTCGCCGGTCGAGCCGTCGACGGTGATCGCCTCGCCCTCCCGGACCACGACGTCGCCGATGCGCATCAGCCGCGCCTTCTCGTCGATGCGGACGTCGCCGGCGCCCGCGACACACGGCCGGCCCATGCCGCGCGCGACCAGCGCCGCATGGCTGGTGGTGCCGCCGCGGGCGGTGAGGATGGCCAGCGCGGCATGCATGCCGTGGATGTCCTCGGGACTGGTCTCGGTGCGGACCAGGATCACCTTCTGGCCGGCCGCGGCGCGGTCGGCGGCAGTGGCGGCGTTGAACACCACCGCGCCCGACGCCGAGCCCGGCGAGGCTGGAAGCCCGCGGGTCAGCAGGGTGCGCGGGGCGGACGGGTCGAGGGTCGGGTGCAGCAGCTGGTCCAGCGACTCGGGCGCGACCCGGCGGATCGCCGTCTCGCGGTCGATCAGCCCCTCCGCCACCATGTCCACCACGATCTTGATCGCGGCGGCGGCGGAGCGCTTGCCGGTCCGGCACTGCAGCATGTAGAGGCGGCCGCGCTCGACCGTGAACTCGACGTCCTGCATGTCGCGATAGTGCAGTTCCAGCGCCCGCAGGGTCTCGACGAGCTGGGCATAGAGCGCGGGGTCCGACTCCTCCATCGCCGGCGCCGGCGACCGCATCGCCTGCCTGGCCGCAATGGTGATCGGGTTGGGGGTGCGGATGCCGGCGACCACGTCCTCGCCCTGGGCGTTCACCAGATACTCGCCGAACACGACGTTGGCGCCGGTGGACGGGTCGCGGGTGAAGGCGACGCCGGTGCAGCAGTCGTTCCCCATGTTGCAGAACACCATCGCCTGCA
>CALKHQ010000170.1 GCA_937988735.1 uncultured Alphaproteobacteria bacterium | reverse complement strand
CAGTCGAGGCCGCTTTCCGCCGCCAGCGCGAACAGCCGGCGCGCGCCGGCCCCGACCGCGGCGACGAAGGCCGCGCCCCCGTCGCCGAGGCGCGCCGCGACCTCCGCCGGCCCGAGCAGCGGGAAGGACGGCACGACATAGCCGCCGCTGACCCCGGTGGCGCCGGCGCCGATCTCGCCGGCCTCCAGCAGCACGCAGTCGAGCCGGGCGGCCGCAGCGGCGCGCGCCGCGGCCAGCCCGCAGATGCCGCCGCCGATGATGGCGAGGTCGGCCCGCCGGCTGCCGCGGAGCGGCGGCGCCTCCGGCGCCGGCGGCGCGGCGACGGGCCAGAGCGGACGGTCGTGCGTCAGCCGTCGATCCCGGTCATGATCGCGGCGACGTCCTCCGCCGACATCTCGCCGGTGGTCACCACCTCGCCGTCCTGCACGCGCCACAGCCGGAACGGGCCGGTGATGTCGCCGTTGTCGTCGAACTGCACCGGGCCGATCACCCCGACGTAGCGGATCGGCTGGCCGGCCGCGATCAGCTCCAGCGCGCGGGCGAACTGGTCCTGCCCGGCGTATATCACCTCACCCGCCGGATCGAGCACCGCGCGGATCGAATCGCGGATCGCGTCGGAGTCGGTGGAGCCGGCCCTGGCGATGGCGAGGCCGACGATCGCCGCCGCGTCATAGGCCCGGTCGGCCGCCGGCGCCTGGTGGTCGAACTCGCCACCGGTGAAGTCGGCATAGACAGAGGCGAAATACTCGGTCGAGGGCGTGGTGGTCGTGCCCGACGAGGTGCCGTAGGTATCGTTCAGATACTCGGCGCCGACGGCGTTGATGAACTCGGCGCTGTTCATGCCGTCGTTGAGCAGGAACACCTGCGGGCCGCCCTGCCCGATCCAGGTCCGGGCGATGGTCGCGCCGTCGCCCGGGTAGGCGATCAGGTAGAGCCCCTGCGGCTCGTCCGCCATCGCCGCGGCCACCTCGGGATTGTAGGAGGCCTGGTTCTCGTTGTAGGGCGTGACCGAGGTGATGGTGCCGCCCAGAGCCTCGTAGATGCGGCGGAACTCGGCCACCATGTTCACGCCGAAGTCGTTGTTGACGTGGATGATGGCGACCCGGTCGAGCCCGATGTCGAGCGCATAGCGCGCCGCGGCCGTGCCCTGCAGCGCATCCGAGGTGATGGTACGGAACCAGTAGCCGCCGGTCTGCCCCTCGCGCGCCAGCGTGGTGAAGCTGGGCGAGGACGACGCCGGCGACATCTGCACCACGCCGGACGGTGCGGTCACAGAGGTCAGGATCGGCATCGACACCGACGAGATGATGCCGCCGATGATCACGGGCACGCCGTCGATGTCCACGAGCTGCCGCGCCGCGTCGGCGGCGACCGTGCCCTGCGACTGGGCATCGCGCAGCGTCATCGCCAGCGCGCAGCCGGTATTCCCGTCCACGTTGACGCCGCCGGCCGCGTTGATGTCGCGGAAGGCGAGCTCGATCGACTTCGCCGCCGCCTGGCCGTAGGGCCCGGCCGGCCCGGTGAGCGACACCACGGTGCCGATGGTCACGGTGCAGTCCTGGGCCGCGGCGGTGCCTGCCATGAGCATGAGCGCACCGCCAAGGCCGATCAGCCTGGTCCGCATTGCTTTCCCCCTCTCCCCGTCGGGTGCTGTGTGGCGCCAGTTAACGGGGGAGCCCCGGCGTGCGCAAGCGCAGCCGTCGGACCGGCGTCCGATGAACCGGCGGCCCGGTTCGCGCGACCCATGGAGGCACCGGGCATGGAGCCCGGGAGAAGGAGCCTGCCGCCATGAGACCGATCGCTGCCGCCGTCCTCGTTGCCTGCCTCCTTGGCAGCGCCGGCGGCGTCGCGGCCGAGACCACCGCCGCAGCGACGGTCGCCGCCCTGCATTCCCCGGCCGCCGGCACGCTCACCCAGGTCGCGCAGGCCGCCCGCGACGCCCAGCCCGTCGTCCCGGGCGCGGCGACGGCCAGCCGGTCGCTTGGCACGGCGTCCCGCCACCAGGCGGCGCAGGCCGCGGGCCGCCGCCATCATGACGCGGCCCGGGCCGGGGTGGTGGACGCCTGCCTGTCCGACGCCGCGGGCCTCGGGTGCTGAACCGGAGCCGCCGTGGGGAACCTTTCGCCCGGATGCGCGTTCATGCTCCCCGGACGTCACCGGCGCGCGGGCGAGGACGCGCGGCAGTTCGAGAGGAGGAGCCGATGACCGCCATCGACGCGTCGCGGATCCTGATCATGGCAACCGACGGCTTCGAGCAGTCGGAGCTGACCGAGCCGTTGCAGCGCCTGCAGGAGCGCGGCGCCACGGTGAAGGTCGCGGCGCCCGCGCGCGGCACCATCCGCGGCTGGGACAGGACCGACTGGGGCGACACCGTCGCGGTGGACATGACGGTCGATCAGGTGAAGGCCGAGGATTTCGACGCCCTGGTGCTGCCCGGCGGCCAGATCAACCCGGACAAGCTGCGGACCGACGACAGGGCGGTGGCGCTCGTCCGCCGCTTCGTCGAGAGCGGCAAGCCGGTCGCCGCGATCTGTCACGGCCCCTGGCTGCTGGTGGAGGCGGACGTGCTGCGCGGGCGCAACGCGACCTCCTATCATTCCATCCGCACCGACATGAGGAACGCCGGCGCAGACTGGCGCGACGCCGAGGTGGTGGTGGACAACGGCATCATCACCAGCCGCAGCCCGGACGACCTGCCGGCCTTCATCAGCAAGATCGTCGAGGAGGTCGAGGAAGGCCGCCACAGCCGCGCCGCCTGACCTCCCGCCACGGAACCCGTCGTCCGTCCAACCCCCGGACTAACGACGCACTGGGCCAGCCTCCGGGCTGGCCCCTTTCTTTTGGCACCGAGCCTACCCCAGCTCCCCGGCCGTCGCGTCCAGCGCCTGGCGCAGGCGGGAGACCATCTCCCGGATCTCGTCCTCGGTGATGATCATCGGCGGGCAGAGGGCGAGGATGTCGCCGGGCAGCGCGCGGGTGATGAGGCCGGCGGCCTGGGCGTTGGCAACGACCCGGGCACCGACGCCCAGGCCGGGGGCGAAGGTGCCGCGGGCGGCCTTGTCGGGGGTGAGCTCGACGGCACCGATGAGGCCGACGCTGCGCGCCTCGCCCACCAGGGGGTGGTCGGCCAGCGACTGCATCGCGGCGCCGAACGCGGGCGCCAGCGCGCGGGCGCGGGCGGGAAGGTCCATCTCCCTGTAGATGGTCAGCGCCTCCAGCGCCACCGCCGCGGGGACGGGGTGGCCGGAGTAGGTGTAGCCGGTGCCGAACACGCCGTTCTTCGCGCTGCGGTCGGCGAGCACCTGGTAGATCGGGTCGGAGACCAGCACTGCCGACATCGGCAGGTAGGCCGAGGTGAGCTGCTTGGCGCAGGTGAGGATGTCCGGCTCGATGCCGAAGGTCTCGCTGCCCCACCAGCTCCCCGTACGGCCGAAGCCGGTGATCACCTCGTCGGCGATCATCAGCACGTCGTGCTTGCGCAGCACGGCCTGGATCGCGGGGAAATAGCCCGCAGGCGGGATCACCACGCCGCCGGCGCCCTGCACCGGCTCGGCGATGAAGGCGGCGACCGTTTCCGGCCCCTCCGCCCGGATCAGGTCGTCCAGTTCCTGCGCCAGCCGGGCGACGAAGTCCGCCTCGCTCTCGCCCGGCTTCATCTCGCGGTAGGCGTGCGGCGGCGTGACGTGGCGGACGAAGGGCAGCGGCACGTCGAAGTCGGTCTGGGCGTAAGCCATGCCGGTGAGGCTGGCGGCGGCGATGGTGATGCCGTGATAGGCGCGCCGGCGGCTGATGATCTTCTTCTTCTCCGGCCGGCCCAGCGCGTTGTTGTAGTACCAGACGATCTTGATCGCGGTGTCGTTCGCCTCCGAGCCCGAGTTGGCGAAGAAGGCGTGGGCGTCGGGGATCGGGGCGAGCGCCGTCAGCGCCTCGGCGAGCGCGATCAGCACCGCCGGCACCCGGGCGCCGAAGCTGTGGTAGAAGGGCAGCGTCTCCATCTGCTTCTTCGCCGCCGCCACCAGGCGCGCGTTGTCGAAGCCCAGCGCCGCGCACCACAGGCCGGCCAGCCCCTCGATGTAGCTGTTGCCGTGGATGTCGTGGACCCAGATGCCCTGGCCGCGCTCGATCACCAGCGCGCCGTCCTTCTCGATCGCGCGCAGGTTGGCGTAGGGGTGAAGGTGGCGGGCGGCGTCGCGCGCCTCGGCGGAGTTCGGGTTGAGCGGCATGTCGGCTCCGGTGGCTGTTGGCTGACGAAGCAGGATCGCGCCCTCTCGGGAGACCCAGTCTAGCACCGCCACGGCCGCCCGTGTCCCTGCGGCATTGATGACGGTCTCAGCGGCCGCCGACCATCGCCGGGCGGGGGGCGCCAGATGACCGTGGAATGAACTTCGATCGATCTTGCGAACCATCGCGGAATCGGGCTTGTTCCGCAGCGCAACCCTCCTCGGACGGGCCCACCCATGGACTCCACCCTCGCCCTGCTGGCCGATCCGGAAGCCTGGATCGCACTCGTCACGCTGATCGTGATGGAGGTCGTCCTCGGCATCGACAACCTCCTGTTCATCTCGATCATGACCAACAAGCTGCCGGCCGGGATGCGCTCCACGGCCCGGCGCGTCGGCATCGGGCTCGCGCTGGTCATGCGGCTGGGGCTGCTCGCCACTGCCGCCTGGATCGTGCAGCTCAGGGAGCCGATCGTGGAGGTGTTCGGCCACGCCTTCTCGTGGAAGGACATCATCCTCATCGCCGGCGGCCTGTTCCTGGTGTGGAAGGCGACGAAGGAAATCCACCACAACGTCGAGGCCGACCCGGAGGAGGACATCTTCGTCCGCGAGGCGGCGCAGATGACGATGACCAGCGCCATCGCCCAGATCCTGATGCTCGACCTGGTATTCTCGGTGGACAGCATCATCACCGCGGTGGGGATGACGCCGCACATCGAGATCATGATCGTGGCGGTCGTCGTGGCGGTGACGGTCATGCTGGTGGCAGCGGCGCCGCTGGCCCGCTTCATCGAGGCCAACCCGACCATCGTGATGCTCGCCCTCGGCTTCCTGCTGATGATCGGCATGACGCTGATCGCCGAGGGCTTCGGCGTGGAGGTGCCGAAGGGCTATGTCTATGCGGCGATGGCCTTCTCGGCTCTGGTCGAGCTGCTGAACATGCTGTCGCGCCGCGCGCGGCGCCGTCGGCGCGCCGCCGCCCGGGCGGGCCGGAGCGCGCCGGGGCATTGAGCAGCACCGCAGAACAGCGGCGCCCCTGGCACCGGCGACGGATCCTCGACTGGGTCGAGGCAGGGCTGGCGCTCGCCCTGACCGGGCTGCTGCGGTGCCTGCCGCTGCCGGCGGCGTCCGCCCTCGGCGGCTGGTTCACCCGCACCGTCGGCACCTGGCTGCCGGTGTCCCGGCGGGCCGAGCGCAACCTGCGGCTGGCGATGCCGGAGCTCTCCGAGGCCGAGCGCCGGCGGATCGTCCGCGGGATGTGGGACAACATGGGCCGGACGGTGGTGGAGCTCACCCAGCTCGGCCGTTACGGGCTCCCGGGCCGCTCCCGCTACCTCGAGTTCGAGGGGCGCGAGCACGTGCTGGCGGCGATGGCAGCCAACCGGCCGATCGCCTGTGTCTCCGGCCACTACGGCAACTGGGAGCTGCCGGTGCTGGCCGGGCTCAGCCTCGGCATGCAGGTGGTCCGCGTCTACCGCACCGCCAACAACCCGCTGCTCGACCGGCTGATCACCCGCGCCCGCAGGCCGGGCGAGGGCCGGCTGCTGCCGAAATCCACCGGCAGCCGGGCGATGGTCGTCGACGCCCGCCGTGGCGAGCCGATGGGGATCCTGTTCGACCAGAAGCTCAACGAGGGCGAGACGCTGCCCTTCTTTGGCCACCCGGCCAACACTACCACCCTGCCGGCCTGGCTCGCCGTCCGCTTCGGTTACGCCGTGCTGCCGACGCGGACCGTCCGCATCCGCGGCTGCCGCTGCCGCATCATCGTCGAGCCGCCGGTGGAGCCGCCGGCGGAAGGCACCGAGGCCGAGCGGATCACCGCCATGACCGCCGAGCTGAACCGGGTGCTGGAACGCTGGATCCGCGAGCGGCCGGATCACTGGTTCTGGCTGCACAACCGCTGGGGCAAGTGGCGCGGCGACCGGCTCCAGCCGCCGGCGTTCAACGGCCCGGGCGGCCCGTCGGCGCGGTAGGGGCGGCCTGCCCTTCTCCCCTCCCCGTC
Organism: uncultured Alphaproteobacteria bacterium; assembly: GCA_937988735.1. Taxonomy (GTDB): domain Bacteria; phylum Pseudomonadota; class Alphaproteobacteria; order CALKHQ01; family CALKHQ01; genus CALKHQ01. Next base: position 4,853 of record CALKHQ010000170.1, on the reverse strand, counting down.
ATGCCTCGTCCAGGGCAACTCCTGCCGGCTGCGCACTCTCCACGCGATGGCCGGGACGAGCCCGGTCATGACGTCCAGGAAAGGCCGGAACGTTGAAGCGCCGGGCAGGACAACGGGGCCATGGCGCGCTAGAATCGGAGGCTGCCCCGGCCCTGACGTGGCGAGACGTGGGACGCATGGACGACCCCTTCGACCTGCAGCGCTTCATCGACGCCCAGGATCCGGTCTATCCGCGGGTAGTGGCGGAGCTGCGCGTCGGGGCGAAGCGGACGCACTGGATGTGGTTCGTGTTCCCGCAGATCGCGGGTCTGGGCGCGAGCGCGATGGCGCGGCGCTATGCGATCTCGGGCCGCGCGGAGGCGGCGGCCTATGCCGCCCACCCGGTACTCGGCGCGCGGCTCAGGGAATGCACGGCGCTGGTCAACGCGGTCGAGGGGCGGAGCGTGCACGAGATCTTCGGCAGCCCCGACGACATGAAGTTCCACTCGTCGATGACGCTGTTCGGGCTGTGCGCGGCGGAGCCGCAGCCGTTCCTCGAGGCGCTGGCGCGCCATTTCGGCGGCCGGTTCGACCGCCTCACCGAAGAACGGCTGTGAGGCCGCGCCTCAGTTCACGTCGAAGCTGATTGCGCCGCCCTCCCCGGCCCGGAGCCGGATCGCCTCGACCCGCCGTCCCTCCGCCATGCGGGACAGCACCGTCTGGGCGATTTCCGGCAGGATCGAGCCGGTAAGGATGTTGTCGATGGTGCGCGCGCCGGAGTCGGAATCGGTGCAGCGGGCGCACAGCGCGGCGACCACCGCGTCGTCGTAGGTCATGTAGGCGCCGTGGTTCTGCTCCACCCGCCGCACGACCTTGTTGAGCTTGAGCCGGGTGATCCGGTCCAGCATCTCGTCGTTGATCGGGTAGTAGGGCACAACCACCAGCCGCCCGAGCAGAGCCGGCTTGAACTGGGCGTTCAGCTCCGGCCGGATCGCCTCGACGATCTCCTGCGGGTCGGGCCGCTCGGCACCGCGGCCGCACATGCGCATGATGGTGTCGGTGCCGACGTTCGACGTCAGGATGATGACGGTATTCTTGAAGTCGATCCGCCGGCCCTCGGCGTCCTCCAGGTCGCCCTTGTCGAACACCTGGAAGAACAGCTCCATCACGTCGGGGTGCGCCTTCTCCACCTCGTCGAGCAGCACCACGCTGTAGGGGCGCCGGCGCACCGCCTCGGTCAGCACGCCGCCCTCGCCATAGCCGACATAGCCGCGCGGGGAGCCCTTGAGGTTGGAGACGGTGTGCGCCTCCTGGTACTCCGACATGTTGATCGAGATGATGTTGCGCTCGCCGCCGTAGAGCAGATCGGTAAGCGCGAGCGCGGTCTCGGTCTTGCCGACGCCGCTGGTGCCGACCAGCAGGAACACGCCGATCGGCTTGCCCGGGTCGTCGAGGCCGGCGCGGGCGGTGCGGATGCGCTGGGCGATGATCTCCAGCGCGTGGTCCTGGCCGATCACCCGCTCCGCCAGCCGGTCCTTCAGCTCCAGCACCGCCTGGATCTCGTCCTTGACCATGCTGCCGAGCGGAATGCCCGTCCAGCCGGACAGCACCTCCGCCACCGTCTGCTCGGTCACCACCGGATAGACCAGCGGCACCTCGCCCTGCAGCGCCTTCAGCTCCGCCATCAACGCGCCGAGCGCCTCGCGCGACGGCGCCTCGCCGGCCGGAATCTCCGCCGCGGCCTGCATCCCGCCGCCATGCGCCGCCTCGCCGTTGGCCTGCGGCGCGGCCGGCGCCGGCTGCGCCTCGCCCGGCGTCCCTTCCAGCGCCTGGCGCACGGCGTCGATGCGGCGGACCAGATCCTTCTCCTGCTCCCAGCGCGCCGTCAGCGCCGCCAGCTCCTCTTCCAGCCGCGCCTTCTCGTCGGCGAGCTCGGCGAGCTTCCCGCCGTGGTCGGCGCCGGTCCGCATCTCGCGCTCCAGCGCGCGGGTCTCGGCGGCGATGTTCTCGAGCTGGCGCTGGATGTCCTCGATCGGGGCCGGGGTCGCGTTCTGCGAGATCTTGACCCGGGCGCAGGCGGTATCGAGCAGGCTCACCGCCTTGTCCGGGAGCTGCCGGCCGGCGAGATAGCGGTTGGAGAGGCGGACGGCGGCGCGCACCGCGTCGTCGAGCACGCGCACCTTGTGGTGGCTTTCCATCGCGTTGGCGACGCCGCGGATCATGGCGACGGCGCGCGCCTCGTCCGGCTCCTCGACCTTCACCACCTGGAAGCGGCGGGTCAGCGCCGGATCCTTCTCGAAGTACTTCTTGTATTCCGACCAGGTGGTGGCGGCGATGGTCCGCAGCTCGCCGCGGGCGAGCGCGGGCTTCAGCAGGTTGGCGGCATCGCCCTGGCCGGCCGCGCCGCCGGCGCCGATCAGCGTGTGCGCCTCGTCGATGAACATGATGATCGGCGTCTTCGAGGCCTTCACCTCGTCGATCACCGCGCGCAGTCGCCGCTCGAACTCGCCCTTCACGCTGGCGCCGGCCTGGAGCAGGCCGAGGTCGAGGCTGAGCAGCGTCACACCCTGCAGGACGGGCGGCACGTCGTTGTTGGCGATCCGGACGGCGAGCCCCTCGACCACCGCCGTCTTGCCGACGCCGGCCTCACCGGTGAGGATCGGGTTGTTCTGGCGCCGGCGCGACAGGATGTCGACCATCTGCCGGATCTCGGCGTCGCGGCCCAGCACCGGGTCGATCTGCCCCGCCTTCGCCCGCTCGGTGAGGTTGATGGTGTACCTGGCGAGCTCGCCCTGGCCGGCGGCCCCCCCTGCGCCTCCGCCGGGCTGGGCGCTCTCCCCGGGCGCGGCCTGCGCGCCGCCCGGCGCCTCGGCCGACCCCTCGGTGATGGTGTCGAGCTGGTCCTTGAGCTGGTCGACGTTGATGGCGGCGAACGCCTGCGACGTCCCCTCCAGCAGCATGCGGAACTCGGTGTCGCGCAGGGCGGCCAGCAGGATGTGGGCGCTGCGGATCCGGGTCGCCTCGAAATCGACCGACGCCACCATCCACGCCTCCTCGAGCAGGCGCTGGATGCGCGGCGAGAACACCGGCGTGCGGGTGTTGCCGGTCTTGAACTTGTCCATCGCCGCGTCGAGGTCCCTGCGGACGCGGTCGGCGTTCTGGTCGAAGTGGCCGAGGATCAGCTGCAGGTCGCTGTTGTGGCCCTCCAGAAGCTTGGCAAAGAAATGTTCGAGGTCGACCTCGTAGTGCGAGCGCGACAGGCAAAGGCCGCCCGCGCTTTCCAGCGCCTTGAAGCAGGCGGGGTTGAGACGGTTGATGAGCGTGCGGAGGGGGGCTGCCATGTTCTGCTGACCTTGACCGGGGGGTGGTGGGGGCTTTTTGTTGGGGACAGGTTACCGGATCGACAGGCCCGGCGTCGAGTAACACCGGGCCGCCGCTTCCCGGGATTCCGCCGGCAAATCGTTGGCGGAGCCTTAATGGAGCGCACCCCGCCGCGGTCGCGGACGGCCTGATCCGGGCCGGGCCGTTGCGGAAGCGGTCCCCGGAGATCCCCGGGGTCGAGCCCGGCCGTGACGTCGTGGGTAGGCGTGGAAACGGACGTGCCGGCGGCGCGCCCGCGGCTGCAGGAAGACGTCGGGCGCCCGCTACCCCGTCATCGTGGTGACCTGGGCGGGGCTGACGATGCTGATGACGCCGCCCCAGCTGCACATGCATTTGCAGCTGTTGTTCAGCGCCGGCATGTTGCCGGCCAGCACCGTCGGCGAGCCCGGCACCCAAGGCGACGCGGTGGCGGGGATGCAGGGCATCGGGGTGAGCGCGCCCATCGCCGCGGCCGTGGCGGAGGCCACCACCGGGTTCGACACCGTGTTGCACATGCCGAAGGTCGGCAGGTTCACGATCGGCTTGAAGTCCATGATGTTCGCCGCCGGCAGCCCGCCGGCGAGCGGGCGGGTCGGGTCGGCGACGATCAGCGTCGCCGGCGCGGTGCCGAAGGTGCACTGCGCGACGGCGGTGGCAGCGACCTGGAGAGGCATGGGCTCTTCCTCCTCTGCAGCGTCATCCCCGGGGTGTCCCGGGCATCCGGCGCCGGCCGCGCCGCTGCGCGACGCGATCGCGGGCAGGCGGCGTCAGGCGACGCCCAGCCGCCTGAAGAACTGGGCGCGCTCCTTGTCGGTCGGGATGTGCTCCGCCAGCGCGCGGACCAGTGCCTCGCGGTTGGCCGCATCCTTCAGCGCCCGCTTGGTGAGGATCTTGGCGATCGGCCCGAGATGGGTGGCGAGCTCGGCCTGGATCTTCACCACGTCGTCGGCGGGGATGTCGCCGGGCGCGGGTGCGGCGGCCGCCGGGCGGGCGGGCGCGGCCGGCGCTGGCGCCGGCTGGAGCTGCGGGGCGAAGCGGCGCTGGAGGAAGGCGTTTCGCTCCTCCGGGTTGTTGATGCTGGTGGCGACCGTGTCGTAGAGGCTGTCGACGCTGGTGACCTGCTTCGCCGCCTGCTCCACCACCACCTTGGCCACCGGGCCGATGTGGTAGGCGAGCGCGTCGGAAACCATGCGCAGCGTCGCCTCGTCGTGGATGCCGGTCCCACCGGCCTGCTCGGGCGCGGAAGCGGGAGGCACCGGCGGCGCCATCACCACCGTCATGTCCTCGTTCGCCGGCGCCATCTTCGCCGCCTGCTGCAGCATCGCCTTGAACTCGGCCGCGGTGGCGAAGCGGTCGGCGGGCTCGCGCGACAGGGCCTTCAGCACCACCGCGTTCATCGCGATCGGCAGCGTCGGGTTCAGTGTCGTCACCGCCGGCGGCTGGTGGTTCAGCAGCCGGTACATCACCTCGGTGGCGCTCTTGCCGGGGAACGGCTTCTGCCCGGTCAGGAGCTC